>PALN01000073.1 GCA_002706405.1 Rhodospirillaceae bacterium
CGCAACGGCGGCCGCGCGCGGGCGTGGTGAAATTGGTAAACACAAGGGACTTAAAATCCCTCGGCCTTACGGCCTTGTCGGTTCAAGTCCGACCGCCCGCACCACCCGCTTTCGCTTACGCTACAGCGCGATTGAGTGTGCTTCTCAGGCCGAAGATGACAGCTTCAACCCCACGATGCCCGCCGCGATCAGGCCGATGCAGGCGAGGCGCATCAGGGTCGCGGGTTCGTTGAACAGGAAGACGCCGAAGGCGGCGGCGCCCAGGGTGCCGATGCCGGTCCAGACCGCATAGCCGGTGCCGAGCGGCAGGTCGCGCACCGCCAGGCCGAGCAGGACCATGCTGGCGATCAGGGCCACGGCCGTGGCGATGCTGGGCAGGGGGCGGGTGAAGCCGTCGGTGTATTTCAGGCCGACGACCCAGGCGATTTCGAACAGACCCGCGACAAACAGATAGAACCAGGACATGGCGATGCTCTCATGAATGGTGATTGGGCGCGATGGCGGGCGCCATCGTCGCTCGGTGGGGCATTCATGAAGCCGGGATGCGGCGCCGTCAACCTGGGGCGTTACCCAAGCCCGGGATAGGTCGCGGTCAGGCTGTCCAGATGGTGTTCGAGGCGCTTGCGGAAGGTTTCGTTCAGGGTGACCAATTGCGTGCGGGAATCGTTCTCTTTCTGCCGCTTGATGATCACGTCGTCCGAAGCCAGTTGGGCGATCAGTTTCAGGGTCGTCGATTTGGACGCCGCCACCGATACGCAGATGTCCGAGACGTTCAGATTCTGTCCGGCATATTGGGCTTCGGCGATGAGAAAGAGGACGTCCCAGGTCAGGTTCTGGGTCCCGGCATTGCGGTACAAGGCGTTCTGCGCCCCACGGGATTTTTGCATCCAGCGGACCTTTTCGAGGTATTTCGTATGCTCGGATTTTGTTTGAGTGCGAGCGTTCGCCATGTTGACCCCCTCCCCCGAAGGTTTTGCTTTTAATCCCCTGGATTCCTTACGGAACATCACCCGTATATTCTTTTACTATCGCAAATGTGAGCACAAAATGGTCTAGAAATTAGAGAGAATTCTCGTTTAACGATAGTAGACATCCCGTATTTTCCGCGAAGAGGCAACCTTTACCTACGTAAAGGTCTGTCGTGCCTGAGGATAGGCAATCATCATTCTTTGCCTTGCGTGTGGTTGTCATAGGCGGCATCCTAGCCCGGAAATCACGACAGCCGGGCCAACCGGCGGTGCTTTGAGGGGTGCTTTTGGATCGTGGCCGCGCCGGCCCATGGCGTGGCTTTTTGGGGCACTGGGGCCAACATGAAAAGTAATCTTGCCGGTAAGACCTACGAGGTCCAGACCGAAGCCGATGGCAAGTGGACATTCCACGCCAGCCATAACGTAAAGTCGCAGGCCATTCAGCAGGCCCAAGCCCTTTTGGACTCGCACAAATATTCGGGCGTGAAGGTCATTGCCGAAAGCGAGCGCAAGGGCGACGAGATCATTTTCAACGAACGGGCCGAGGTCACGGACAAGGGCCTGACCATCGTGCCCATCGATACCTCTCCGGTCTGCGAAACCCTGGCCGACTGCTACCAGCTGGAGGCCCGCCGCACGATCGGGCGCCTGCTGCGCCAATACCTGGACGACGTCGGCATGACGGCCATGGAACTGGCCTTCGATTTCGGCCGCCTGAAGATGCTGGAGCGCGACGACAAGCTCTATATCGGCGCCCTGTCGCGTCTCGCCAGCCTGCAGATCGACAAGGAGGCCGGCGAAAAGCCCCTCGACCGCCAGAACAAGCTGGAAGGCCTGTACAACGCGCTCGTGGCCAACGCGCAAAAGATGATGCGGCGCGATGACCTGACCGAGGCCATCCAGATGGGCGGCCTGCAGGCCCTGATCGACAAGGTCAATGCCGAGGCCCCGGCCGCCGACCGCCATGCCCTGATCCTGGCGGGCCTTGCGGCCCATATGGGCGAGCAGGGCGATTGGAGCGGCAAGATCGAATCCCTGATCACGCTGTTGGGCGCGCAGGCGAGCGTCGTCGCCCAGGCCTATGTCGACGAGGCATTGGCGGAAATTCTCGACGGCACGGCGGCCATCACGGAATTGCTGGGCGGGGTTGCCGACGCGGCGACCGCGCATCGCATGCTGGTTCAGCTGTGCCAGGGCCGCCTGCCCGAGGTGAAGAACCCGCTCAGTTGCATTAACGAATTGAACAAGACCATGGCGGCCTACGAGTTGGAGAACGCGCGCGACGCGATCCTGAGCCGCGTCGCCCGTGGCATCGGCGGGATCAAGCCGATGACCCGAGAAGGCAAGGACGGCGAGCGCACGGCCCTGGTCAACCTGATCCGCAATCTGGAAGGCTATGCCGGGCTGCTTGGCGGCCCGCAAATGGCCGAAGCCCTGACCCTGCGCGCCAAGATGGCGCTGGGCGGCGACGACGGCGACCTCAGCGCCGAAGAAGCCGTCGCCAGAATTCTCGGATACCTGCCGTCGCTGCCGTCGCGCGCCGGCTTCGTGCTTGATCTGTCGGCCACGGACACGGGCGCCAAGCAGCAGGCCGCCGTGGTCCGCAACCTGGCCCAGTCCATGCGCGGCCTGACCAGTGTCGATGCCCTGACCGGCGGCGGCCAGGATGTGACCATGGCCAAGCGCGTGGCCGCCGTGTTGAAGGAAAAGATCGCCGCCGCGGGCCTGCCTGACGAACTGAAACGGACCGCCGCGGCGACCCTGGACAAGGCCTTTGCCAATGGCGCCGCCAGCGAGGCGCCGAACGGCGCGGCGGCACAGGAACAGCGTTGGACCGACGGCGCCCAGAAGCCGGCCCCGGCTGCGGCGCAACCTGCCCCGGCGGCCCCGCCGCCCAAGCCGGCCCCGGCCAACGGCGGCGGCAAAGGGCCGGAACAGCGCCGGCTGGTCAAAGGCCAGATTCTGTTCGAGGAAGGCGATGCCGGGACCGAGGCCTTCCTGATTTCCTCGGGCGCCATCGAAATTTACCGGCGCGGTGCTGTGGAACAAAGCTTGGCCAAGCTCGGCGCGGGGGAACTGTTGGGGGAACTGTCGCTGATCGACGATCAGCCGCGCGCCGCCTCGGCCCGGGCGGCCGAGGACTCGGTGCTGATCGTGCTGTCCAAGGACTCCCTCAAGGTTCGCCTGCAGCGCCTGGAGCAGACCGACAAGGTCCTGCACCGTCTGATGGGCGTGCTGGTCAACCGCCTGCGCGGAATGGCCCGAGCCGCCGAATAGGCGTCCGACCTAACCCCAGGGAAAGGCCGCCCGGGGCGGCAGTGCGGCGGAGCCCAGCGCGTCGGCGACCCGCAGGCCTTCGTTCCACTTCACCATGCGTTCCGAGCGCGTGAACGATCCCACCTTCAACTGCTTGGCCCCCCAGCCGACGGCCAGATGGACGATGGTCACGTCCTCGGTCTCGCCCGAGCGGGCGGACACGATGGCGCCGATTCCGGCATCCCGGGCGGCATCGAAGGCGGCCTTGGTTTCGGTGATCGTGCCGGCCTGGTTCGGCTTGATCAGGGCGCAGTTCAGGGCCCCGTCGCGGGCGGCGGCCCGCACCCGGCCGGCATTGGTCACCAGGAAGTCGTCACCGACGATCTGCAGGGTCTTGGGGGCGGCCTGGGCAAAGGCCAGGAAGCCTTCCGCATCGTCTTCGGACATGGGGTCCTCGACGGAGACGATGGGATAGCGGTTGACCCAACCGACCAGCATTTCGGCCAGTTCCTCGCGCGACATGTCGCGGTCCTCGCGGGCCAGGCGATAGCGCCCGTTCTTGCCGAACTCCGAGGCCGCGATATCGAGGGAGATGGACACCTGTTCCCCCGGTTTCAGCCCGGCTTTCTCGATGGCCTGGACCAGGGTTTCGGCGGCGTCCTCGTTGGCGTCGAAGGCCGGCCAGAAGCCGCCTTCGTCGGCGACGCCCTGCAGCACGCCGCGCTCGGCCATGATCTTGCCGGCGGCGATATAAACCTCGGCGGTCCAGGCCAGGGCCTGTTCGTAATCGTCGGCGCCGGTGGCGATGACCATGAAGTCCTGCACGTCGATGCGCCGCCCGGCATGGGCGCCGCCCCCGAAGATCTGGATTTCCGGCAGCGGCAGCACCGGCAGGCCCGGCGTGCCGCCCTGGGTCCACAGATACTTCCACAACGGTTGTCCGGACTGATTGGCGGCGGCATGCAACACGGCCATGGACACGGCGATGGTCGCGTTGCCGCCCAGGTTGGCCTTGTTGGGCGTGCCGTCCAGATCGATCATTGCTTGGTCCACGGCAGCCTGATCGGTGGCGTCCAGGCCGACGATCGCCTGGTTGATGGCGCCATTGGTCTGACGCAGCGCTTCGGTCACGTCCCAGCCGCCGAACCGGGGCCCGGCGTCGCGCAGGTCGATGGCCTCGTTGCTGCCGCGCGATGCGCCCGCGGGGGCGATGGCCCGGCCCAGGGAGCCGTCGGCCAGGGTCACGTCGGCTTCGACCGTCGGGCGGCCCCGGGAATCCCAAACGCGGCGGGCCTTGACGGCGGTGATGGTGGTGGCGGAGGAGGCCGTCATTGGCGGAGTTCCCTTTCCCAGGCTTGGCGGACGTCCGCCAGAGTCGGCGGCGGCGCGGTGATCAATGGTCTTGCCGTGCGCCGCACGCGGTCGCGCTCGGCTTCGGCGGTGATGTATTCGACAGGAGACTTACCGTCCACGCGGGCCAGGAACAAGGCTGGAAGCAGGGCGGCGGCGCGGGTCTCGATGGCGGGCCGGGCGGCATACCCATCGGCCAGGGCATCGAAGCAGGCCAGGAACCCATCCGTCGCGGCGGGCGTCCACAGGCATTTCAGCAGCAGGTGATTCAGGCAGAAGGCCAGGTCGAACGCCGGGTCGCCGTACCAGGCGCATTCCGCATCCAGGAACACCGGCTCGGCTCCGTCGACCAGGATGTTCTTAGGGCTGACGTCGCCGTGGACCAAGGCCTCGCGATGCGCCGCCGTGGTCTGGGCCAGGGCTTCCATCCGGGGCGCGAGGTCCGCATGGGCTCGGCCCGTGGCGATCAGATAGGGCTCCAGGCGGATCGAATAGAACGTCTCGTCCGTCCTGAACCGCTGGGCCACGCTTTCGTCGCCGGCCGTCCCACCATGGACCTGCTTCAGGCATTCACCGACCCTGCGCGCGAAGGCGGGGTCCGCCCGTCCGGCGTGCAGTTCGTCCTTCCAGGTCGGATGGGCGGCCGGGTCCAGATAGGCCATGGCGAACACGCCCTGGTCCGCGTCATGGGCCAGCACGCGGGGAGCGATGCCGGGCTGCAGGGCGTTGGCGGTTTCCATCCAGGCGACTTCGAAGGCGTTGCGTTCCACGGGCGCGAACCAGTCGGCCTTGACCTTCAACTTGGCCAGGGCGCGCTTGACGCAGACGGGGCCGCGCGCCAGGTCCGCGCGCCAGATGTCCGACGATACACCGCCGGCCAGGGCCGCATAGGCGGGGGTTTCATCCGGGGCCGCGAGCCCGCTTTGGCGCAGGAAGGCCGTCAGGAAGGCATCCGCGTTGGTGGCGTTCATGGTGTTATTTCCCTGCTGCCGCCTGGGCGATGAATTTGGGCAACTCGCCCAGGGGCAGGACCGCGTGGCAGTCTCCGGCGGCGGCGACGGCCCCCGGCATGCCCCAGACGATGCTGCTGTCCTTGTCCTGGACGACGACGGTGCCGCCGCCGTCGGCGATCACCTTGGCGCCCAGTTTGCCGTCCGATCCCATGCCCGTCAGCACAACGAGCAGAATATTCTCCGCCCCATAGGCGGCGACCAGGCCGCGCAACATGGGCTCGGCCGAGGGTTTGCAGAAGCTTTCCTCTGGCCCGTCGTCGATCTTGATCTTTATCCCGCCGGCCTGCCGCTGCGGGACCAAATGAAACCCGCCGGGCGCCATATAGACCTGCCCGTTGTTAACCGGGTCGCCGTCCTTGCCCTCGGCGCAGGACCATCCCGTGCGCCGGGTGATGTGCTCGGCGAGTGCCGCGGTGAATCCGGGGGGCATGTGCTGGGTCAGAAAAATCGGCTGAGTCACGTCATGGGACAGATCCTTGAACAAGGCGAACAGGGCCTGCGGGCCGCCGGTCGAACTGGCGATGGCGATGGCCTTCGGGACATGGGGGCGCCGCGGCCGAAGTTCTTTTGGGGGCGCGTGCTCGAACCGCTTGCTGGTCGGCGGCGGGGTGATGACGCGGGTTCCCTTGTCGCGGCGGGCGCGGCCCAGCCCCAACGCCAGGTCGGCGATCTGGCGGGTGAACTCGGGTTCGGCGATGTGCGGCGTGTGGCGGGACGGTGCCTGGACGAACTCGGCGGCCCCGGCGACCAGACCGGCCATGGCGTTTTTCACGTTGGCGAAGGTCAGGGTCGCGACCAGGACGATCTGAGCGTCGGGATCGACCTTCAGCAGACGCGACAGATCGGTCGCCAGTTTGACCTTGGTGTCGCCGATGTCGATGAAGATCACGTCGATGGCAAGGCGGCGCAGATGACTGACGGCATCGATGCCGTCGGCGGCCTCGGCGCCGAGATCGACCCCATCGAGCCCTCGCAGTACCGCCTTGATACGATCGGCGACGATGTCCGACGTGCCGACGACCATGGCCTGGATTGCGGCGGGCGCGGCGTCCGATGGGCGATGCGGGATGCTGGTGGTGCTGTCCGCCATGGCGGCGATGCTCGTTTCCTCTGATTTTCTGCGACCATAGTCGCTGGTAGAGAACGAGACAATCCAATGCGGTAGTCAAATCTGCCCCGCACTGGTAGCGTTTAATGCATTGAGGGATTATCGCATGACGACCTCGCTCCCTAATGAGTTAGAGAAAGCATATGGAGGATGCTACGTGGTCGATACTGTCGGGACAGATTTACAAATCCATGTTTGGTATGATCGGGGCATGGATTGCATAAAGATGCGTATCGGTAGAGAACTGACTAGCGTAAACAACGATCCTGGAAGCAAACGCGGGAACCCAAGCCTTTACAAGAAGCTGGCAAGGGCGCTGCGTGATGCTGGTAAAGCATACCCCCACGGAATTTTGTAGTTATACCTAAAGGTGCCAAAGGCCCCAAAGGTAAGGGCCGTCTTGTCGATTGATCGGCGGTACAGGGGGGCAGGCTTGGTGGGGAAGGTATGGGTTCGTAAGCCGAACAAGAAACAGCGACAAGGTGTGTGTGGCCTCTCCGAGCTTAGGCGCTACCTTAGTGCCGGTCATTGACCAAGCCGGGGGAACGGGCGTATACCCGCCGTGGGCCAGGTCCCCCCAACGGGATCGGACCCTTCTGGAAGCGAAGGGAGTAAAATTCGATGCCAGTTCCTCAGAAGCCGAGCACCCGCCCGGCCAATCCGTGCTTTTCGTCCGGTCCTTGCGCCAAGCGCCCCGGATGGACCGTAGATGTCCTTAAAGACGCCTTTCTCGGCCGCTCGCACCGCCATGCCACGGGCAAGGCAAAGCTGAACGAGGTCATCACCCGATCCCGCAAAATCCTGGGCATTCCCGACGACTACTACGTCGGCATTCTGCCCGGTTCCGACACCGGCGCCTTCGAGGCCGCCATGTGGAACCTGCTGGGCGAACGCGGCGTCGATATCCTGTCCTGGGAGAACTTCGGCAACGAATGGACCAAGGACGGCGTTCAGGAACTGAAGCTGGACAACCTGCGCACCTTCACGGCGCCGTTCGGAGAGCTTCCCGACCTGTCCCAGATCGACTTCAACAACGACGTGGTATTCACCTGGAACGGGACGTCGTCGGGCGTCATGGTGCCCGACCGCGGGGCCTGGATCCCCGCCGACCGCGGCGGCCTGACCCTGTGCGACGCGACGTCCTGCATCTTCGGCGTCGATCTGCCGTGGGACAAGCTCGATGCCGTGTCCTGGTCCTGGCAGAAGGTCATGGGCGGCGAAGCCGCACACGGCATGATCGCGCTCAGCCCGCGCGCCGTGGAACGGCTCAACACCTTCCACCCGGATCGCCCCATCCCCAAGGTCTTCCGCATGAAGAAGAACGGCAAGATCAATCCGGAGCCGTTCGAGGGCGCGACTCTCAACACGCCGTCCTTGCTGTGTGTCGAGGACGCGCTGGACGGCCTGAAGTGGGCCGAAGACATCGGCGGCCTGCCGGTCCTGCTGGGCCGCGTGCAGTCGAACTTCGAAGCCCTCAGCCGTTGGGTCGAGCGCACCCCCTGGATCGACTTCCTGGCGACCGACCCCAAGGTGCGGTCGTGCACCTCGGTGACGCTGAAGATCGTCGATCCGGCCTTCGATGGTTTGAGCGAGGACGACCTGCGCAAGACCCTGCGCCGCATCCCCAAGATGTGCGAGGCCGAAGGGGCGGGTTACGACTTCTCCGAACATCGCGCGGCCCCGCCGGGCTTCCGTATCTGGTGTGGCGCCACGGTGGAAACGTCGGACCTGGAAGCCCTGTTCCCCTGGATCGAGTGGTCGTTCCACCAGATCCGTGCCGAGCTTGCCGGTGAAGCCGCCTAAGGGCGGAAACCGTCATGCCAAGAGTGCTGATTTCCGACAAGATGTCGGGCCTTGCGGCGGAGGTCTTCCAACGCCGCGGGATCGAGGTGGACGTGAAAACGGGCCTGTCGCCCGAGGACCTGTCCGCCATCATTGGGGATTATGACGGTCTGGCCGTGCGCTCGTCGACCAAGGTGCGCGGCTCCGTCATCGAGGCCGCCAAAAACCTGAAGGTCATCGGCCGCGCCGGAATCGGCGTCGACAACGTCGATCTGAACGCGGCCACGGCCAAAGGCATCGTGGTGATGAACACGCCGTTCGGCAATTCCATCACCACGGCCGAACACGCCATCGCCATGCTGATGGCGCTGGCCCGCGACATCCCCTTGGCCAATGCCTCGACCCATGCCGGGAAGTGGGAGAAATCCCGCTTCATGGGGGTCGAGATCACGGGAAAGGTGCTGGGCATCATCGGTTGCGGCAACATCGGATCGGTGGTTGCTGACCGGGCCCAGGGCCTGAAGATGCGGGTTATCGCCTTCGATCCCTACCTGGGCGAGGATCGGGCCACGGAGCTGGGGGTCGAGAAGGTGACCCTCGACGAGCTTCTGGCCCGCGCCGACTTCATCAGCCTGCACACGCCGCTGATCGACGCCACGCGCCATATCATCGACGCCGCGGCGCTTGCCAAGACGCGAAAGGGCGTGCGCCTGATCAACTGCGCGCGCGGTGGCTTGGTGGACGAAGCGGCGCTGAAGGCGGCGCTGGACAGCGGCCATGTGGCGGGCGCGGCGATCGACGTGTTCGAGGAAGAACCGGCCACGCGAAGCCCGCTGTTCGGCATGGAGCAGGTGGTGGCCACGCCGCACCTGGGGGCGGCCACATCGGAAGCCCAGGAGAAGGTCGCCGTGCAGGTCGCCGAACAGATGGCCGACTACCTTCTGGACGGGGCCGTGTCCAACGCGCTCAACATGCCGTCGGTGACGGCGGAAGAGGCCCCCCGTCTGAAACCCTACATGACGCTGGCCCAGCAGCTTGGCAGTTTCGCCGGGCAGGCGACGCGCTCTGCCATCCGCGAGGTCACGATTTCCTATGAAGGAGTCTGTGCCGAGTTGAATTGCAAACCGCTGACCGCCGTCGTTTTGCAGGGGCTTCTGGGGCCGTCCATGGAAGGCATCAACATGGTCAATGCGCCGACCATCGCCAAGGACCGCGACATCACCGTGCGTGAGGTGCGCAGCGACGACGCGGGCGCCTTCCACACACGCATCGAGGTGACGGTGCGGACCGAGAACCAGACCCGGTCCCTGGCCGGGACCCTGTTCCATGACAGCCCGCGCCTGGTCGAGATCAAGGGCATCCCCATCGACGCGACCCTGGGCCGGAACATGCTCTACATCACCAACGACGACAAACCGGGTCTGATCGGGGCTTTGGGGTCGTTGCTGGGCGATGCCGGCATCAACATCGCGACCTTCAACCTGGGCCGCGCCCAGGCCGGCGGTGACGCCATCGCGCTGCTGGAGGTCGACGAAGCCCCGCCGATCGAGGTCCTGGCCGAAATCCAGGGGCTGGAGCATGTCATCACGGCCCAGGCGATGAAGTTCTGAAGGCATACCCTCGGCCTTGGCGGCCGTGCTTTCGGGTTGTCATCTAGCGTTCACATTTGAGCGCTACCCTTCCTTCGATAAGCTTGCCGGACGCAGATGCTGCGCGCCGGCTTGGGAGGGAGGAATGCGCCGATTCTGCTGTGTCGCGGCTGTGGTTTTGCTGCTCGCCGCGCCGGTGCGGGCGGAAACCATTCGCTTGGTTTACGAGCCTGTTGAAAACCCGCCCCGCTATTACGGCGTGACGGCGGAAGTGCCCAAAGACAAGCCCGGTGTCACCATCGAGGTGTTCCGCGAGGTCGCGCGCCGCCTGAATGTCACGCTTTCCTTTGACCGGGTGCCCTGGAAACGGGGGCTGTTCATGGTCGAGACCGGCGAGGCGGACGGCATCTTTCACGCCAGCTTCGAACGGCAAAGAACCAAATTCGCGGTTTACCCCATGCGGGCGGACGGCAAGACGCCGGATCAATCGCGGGCCGTCTTCTTTCAATCCTATTCTTTCTACGTCCGCAGCGAGGCGGGCCTGTCCTTCGACGGGCGCAAGCTGAAGGGGGCGGGCGGCCGCGCGGTGGCAGTCACACGCGGATACTCCGTGATCGGTGACCTGAAGGCCCTCGGCATTCCGTTCGAAGAAGAACGCACCCAATCATTGAATCTGGAAAAATTGCACAACGGGCGCGTTGCAGCCTACGCGGAACTTGATAACATGATCGCGCCCTTCATGGCGGAGAATGGTGGACGGTATAACGGAATCGTCAAGCTGCGCCCCGCGATCTCGGAAAAGGCATACTATCTTTTGTTTTCGAAGCCCTTTTACAAGAAGAACACTAAACTCGCTGATGCCTTTTGGACCGAAATCCGCGCCATCAACCAATCGCCCCTTATCGGCGAGATCGTTGGGAAATACCGCTAACGCAGCCGATGCGCCGGTCGCAAGCCGCCGCACGCTCGCCGGGCGCCTGTTTTCATCCATATTCGTCGCCTTCTTGGGCATCGGGCTGCTGATCACCGCCGTTCTGGTGTGGGATGTCCTGCGCCGTGCGGATGAGGAGATCGACCGCGAAATCCGTATCGTCAAAAGCGCCTTTCACGACCCCATCGCGAATCAGCTTTGGGCGTATGACGAGAGAGAGCTGCGCACCGTGCTGTCGGCCCTGGTTCGGCTGTCCGTGGCTCAGGGGGTGATTGTCGAGGATCCATTCAGCGGCCGCCGACTGGGCGCCTATGGCGTTACCGGTAGCGGCGAAGGCTCGGGCATGGTGGTTCACTCCTTTGACATCCACTATGTCTCTCAGGGATCGGACAAGGCGCGCCATCTGGGGCATGTCGATCTGCTGGTTCCGGCGGATTTGGCGCTGACCCGATCATGGCCGTCCATCATGTTGATCTTCACGGCGGCCTCGGTGAAGCTGCTGCTTATTTGGATATTGTTCAGCTATTACGCGCAGCGGCAGTTGGCGCGCCCCTTGTCCCGGTTGTCCGACGCGATTGATCGCGTCGATCCCGTGTTTCGGCCCTACAGCGATATCCAGGCGGTCGGGCCCGAGGACGGCGAACTCAAACACCTGCAAGACTCCTTCAATCGACTTCTCAACCGATTGGAAACGGCCCATGCGGAGCGTGCCGCTTATGAAGAGGAGTTGATCGGTGCCCGCGCGCAGTTGGAAGACGCCGTGGCCGAGCGGACCAAGCAGTTGGACGGCGCCCGCCGCCGCGCCGAGGAGGCCAGCGTCGCCAAGTCCCGCTTCCTTGCGATGATGAGCCACGAATTACGCACGCCGCTGAATTCGATCCTCGGTTTCTCGCAGTTCATGGTCGACGAAATCATGGGCCGCATGGGCAATGTCCGATACCTGGAATATGCCGCCGATATCCAGCATTCGGCGCGTCATTTGTTGGATGTCATCAACGATATCCTGGACATTTCCAAGGTCGAGGCCGGCGAAACAAAATTGGAAGAAGAGGACCTGGACCTGCGTGATGTCGCGGCGGCCGTGCAGCGCCTGATGTCGCCGCGCATCGGCGCGAAAAACCAGGTTCTGTCCATCAACATCGCCGACAACATGCCGAAATTGCGGGGCGACGGCCGGGTGCTCCGCCAGGTTCTGATGAACCTGTTTTCCAACGCCAACAAGTTCACGCCCGAAGGCGGGGCCCTGACCCTGTCCACGGGCGTCGATTACCGGGGGGGCATCCGGATCGAGGTCGCCGATACGGGCATCGGTATCGCCGCCGAGAACGTCCCCGTGGTGCTTGAGGCGTTCGGTCAGGTGCGCACCAGCCATACCGTCACTCATGAAGGGACAGGCCTGGGGCTGACCTTGTCCAAGCAGTTGGTCGATCTGCATGGCGGCGATCTCGCCATTCAAAGCGAGGTCGGCAAGGGAACCACGGTGATCCTGCGGTTCCCGGCGGATCGGACGATTCCCATCGATTGAGATTTATCCCGCCGTTGATGGCACGGACTTTGCTTCGTTGGCTTTAAACCGGGCGACATTGTCAATATGACGCCGCCAAGCCGATACGCACAAAGCCGGAGCCGACCCATGGATCGTGAAATCACCACCCTGCACCAGAAAATCAGCCGTTTGGTGTCGGAATCAGAGAAAATCGCTCAAGAAGACCAGGGGGTGGTCGACTTCGATCGTTTTACCGAATCGGAATGGCGCCGGCTTGCCGCGCGAATTGACATTCGCGTGAAGGGAACCGGGGCGCCCCGTCTGTCGGCCTGTTAGGGCATTTACTGGCGAACGGCCCCATACCGATGAACCGGGGCCGCATACTTCCGCGCTCTGTTCCTTGCGCTGACCCTGACCTACAAACGCAGGTAGCGCATTTTGAGAGGTGACGGTATTGGATAACGAAATCAACGACCTGCAAACGCAGATCAAGAACCTGATGAACGGGAAAGTCGGCGCCACGGGCGGCGATCCGGGCCATGCCAGCGTCCGACGGATGCCGGCTTCGGAACGCGAGATGCTGGCCAAAGCGCGGCAAGCCTGCGGTCCCTATGCGGGAAACGAATGGCGCAAGGCCGCCGTCTAGGCCTTCCCATATGTGGGGAACAAATTTTTAGCGCGTCGTTTGATTGGGCGCCGGTAATCCAATGGGGTTCCGGCGTTTTTTGCGTTGATGATTGCCCGGTTGCAAGTCGGTCGCATCAGAAGTTACGTTAGATCGGAGAGGGAAAGGTTTAACACTTTGAATCTTTCCTGATTTCCTGTGTGGGGGGAACCACAAAGGGAACGCACCACATGGCCGCTGGTCGTGCCATTCGCCCAACGATCGTCGCGTTGATCGGCATCTCGCTGACAGTGGTGCTGGCCGCATCTGCTGGCCTGTTTCAATATTTTCATAACAAGAATGAAAATTATGAGCGGTTTTCCGCACTTACCAAGGAATTCACGACGCTCGTCAAAGAACGCTTCCAATTGTACCAGTATGGTCTCCGCGGGACGCGCGGCGCGATCATCGCCGGTGGTCGGATAAATATCCCGCGGAACACCTTTCAGGAATATTTCGTGTCGCGTGAGCAGTTCCAGGAATTTCCCGGCGCCCGCGGTTTCGGGTTCATCGTCAAGATATCGAACGAGCAAACGGAGCGGTTTGTCGCGGCGGCGCGTGCGGACGAGTTTCCGTCATTCAGTTTGCGCGAACTTTCCCCGAACGCGGGCGAGCGTTTCATCATCAAATACATCTATCCGCTCGAGGGCAACGAAGGGGCGACAGGCCTCGATATCGCGTCGGAGAGCAATCGGCGCACCGCCGCAATGAATGCGGCACGTAGCGGCGAAACCCAGCTGACCGCACCGATCACGCTGGTACAGGCATCGGGAGAGACCAACCACGGGTTTCTCATTCTGATGCCGATCTACTGGCGGGCCGATGTGCCGGACGATCCTGAAAAGCGCATCGCGGAAACCGTCGGTTGGACCTATTCGCCCCTCGTCGTCAGCGAGGTTCTGAAGGACCTGGGCCCGCGTCGGGACGAAATCGCGTTTTCGATTACGGACGTGGCTGACGAGATCGAATTCTATCAGTCACCTCACTTCGACCCCAATATGGGGGCACGGATCAACACTGAGGTGGAGGTATTCGGACGTCATTGGCGCCTGCGATTTCACCCGCTCCCCCCATTTGCCAAACGATACGCCGGGATAGACCCGGGTATTCTTGCCCTGACCCTGGTCTTGCTGGGGGGGCTCGGCACAGTGTCCGCGTTCAATGTTACGCGCAACCGGGTGCGGGCATTGCAGGCCCGGCGGGAAGAAGAGGAACTGGCCTACAAGATCATCGACGCGACGCCTCAAGCGTTGCTGGTGATTGACGAAACGGGAACCATCATTCGCGCCAATGCTTATTGCGAGCGGGTCTTTGGGCGGACGATGTCCGAACTGTTGGGCCATTCCGTCGACGATTTGGTGCCGCCCGACTTGCGGGGGGCGCACAAGGAATTGCGGGAAAGTTACGACTATAAGCCCCGCGATATGGGAAGCCGCCAGGACCTGGAGGCGGTACGGGGCGATGGGACACGCTTTCCGATCACAGCCCGCTTGGCGCCGTTGTCGATTGGTGATCGCAAGCTTGTCGTTGCCGGCGTCACCGATATTTCGGCGGAGCGCGAAGCGGTCAAGGTCATGGCGGCCAGCGAACAGCGCTGGCAGGAGATGGCCAATTCCCTGCCGCAGCTTGTTTGGACCTGCGATGCCTCCGGTTCCTGCGATTTCCTTAGTCAGCAATGGAACGATTACGCGGGCGTTCCCACGGAGCCGCTGTTGGGTGCGGGCTGGTTGGATTTGATCCATCCGGACGATCGCGCGGACTTGATGGCGGTCTGGCTGAAGTCGGTCGAAACCAAGACCCCGTTCTCTTGCGAGTTCCGGATCAGGGGGCGTGACGGCGCGTACCGGCTGTTTTTCTCCCGTGCTGACGCGGTCATGGACGGGGAGGGGAATGTCCTGCGTTGGATCGGCTCCAACACGGATATCGAAGGCCGGCATCAGGCGGAGCTTCAGGTTCGTGCCCTGTTGCAGGACATGGAAGCGCGGGTCGCCACACGCACGGATGAACTGAACACGGCTCTGCGCGATCTGCGCAACGTGTTGGACAGCGTCCCGTCGCTAATCTCCTATTGGGACCCTCACCAGCGCAACCGGTTTGCCAACAAGGCCCATGAAGACTGGTTCGGCGTGAGCCCGGAATGGATCCAGGGGCGCCTGGTGTCCGAACTGTTGAGTAAGGACAACTATCAGGAAAGCCTGCCCCACATCGAAGCCGCTCTAAGGGGAGAGCCGCAATCCTTCGAGCGCGTCATGACCACCGTTCGGGGGGACGTGCGCACCATGCAGGTTCAATACCTGCCGGATGTCACTGATGGGAAAGTCCTCGGGTATTATGTCGTCGGCTTCGATGTGACGGCGATCAGGGCATCCGAACTTGCGCAGAAGCAGGCGCGTGAAGCCGCCGAGGCGGCAACGCGAGCGAAGTCGGCTTTCCTGACCTCGATGAGTCATGAATTGCGAACGCCAATGAACTCGATCCTCGGGTTCACCGATCTCCTGATCTCGCAGCACTTCGGCAAGATGAACGACAAGCAGTTGGAGCATGCGGGCCTGATTAGAACCAGCGGCCAGCATCTGCTGATCCTGATGGACAGCGTTCTGGAGTTGAGCAAGATCGAAGCCGGCCGCATCACAATCTCGATCGAACCGGTCAACGTCGTGGCGATCGTGAAATCGGTCATGGCGACCCTCGAGCCCCTGGCCGAGAAATTCGGAGTTGAAATGCGCTCCGCGAACCTGGGCAACGATGACCAATTCGTAAAAGCCGACATGACGCGCCTGACGCAGGTTCTGATCAATCTTGGATCGAACGCCATCAAGTACAATCGCCCGGGCGGCTGGGTGGAATTCGCGTGCCAGCCAATTTCGTCGGACCTGTCACGGATCACCGTCAGCGACAACGGCCGCGGCATTCCTCTTGATCGCCAAAGCGGCGCCTTTCAGCCTTTCAACCGTCTGGGCGCGGAACAGGGAAAGATCGAAGGAACGGGGATCGGTCTCGCTTTGGTCAAGAACTACGTCGAACTGATGGGTGGCGAAATTGACTTCGAAAGCATCGAGGGAGAAGGCAGCCGGTTTTGGGTCGACCTGGCATCGGCGGACGCCGGTGAAGGTGCGAGCCGCGTAACGAAGCCCGACGCGGTTGCGGAGAAAACGCGACGAATTTCGGGCCTTATGAAAGTTCTGTATGTCGAGGACAACGACATAAACCGGGCGCTGTTCGAGAACTTCATGGAGATGCTCGACGACGTCGAGTACCTAGAGGCGGAGGATGGAACCTCGGGGCTTGCCATGGCGCGGGAAATGAGCCCGGCCGTCATTTTCCTGGATATCGACCTGCCGGACATGAGCGGATACGACGTGCTGGCGGAAATCAAATCTGATCCCCAGCTGAAACACATACCGGTCATCGCCCTGACCGCGAACGCCATGTCGGGTGATGCCGAACGCGGCTTGGACGCGGGCTTCAATGGATATCTGTCGAAACCCTTCAGCCTGGATGAAATCCTTACCACCGTAACGGAGCAGCGGGACGCGCTCGAAAGACGATCGCGTCCGCGCGAGAAGGCGTGATCGCCCACATCCGGGCCGTGGCGGCGTTCGCTTAGCCCTTCTTGAAGTGCAGGATGCCCCAGGCGAGATAACCCTTGTCGGCGCCCTCAACCCAATGCTCCAGGCCGCGCAGCATGTTGTCGACGTAAGGTTTGCCCGATAGACGGACGATCTCGTCGTAGCGGCTTTTCAGTTCCTCGCCGACCCGGGAGTAATGGGTGCGAAGCTGGCCCAGCATGGGGGCCAGTTGAACTTCCGAGAAGCCACGCTTGGCGAATTCCGCCCGGTAGAACGCGAAAGATCCCAGGGACGACAGATGAATGCGGTCCAGGATCGGCTGCAACACGCCGTCGGGGACGTCGTCGGCCTGCATGGGATCGGTGAAGATCACATGACCGCCCGGCGCCAGAACCCGGGAAATCTCGTCGAGAACACGGGGCCGGTCGCCGGAATGGAGGATGGCGTCCTGCGACCAGACAAGGTCGACGGAGCCGTCCTCGGCGGGAATGTCTTCGAACGAGCCGTGAACCACGTCGATCAAGGCGTTCAGGTTGGTTTCCGCGTTCTTTTCCCGGTTCAGATCGTTCTGGGTCTCGCTCAGGTTCAGGCAGGTGACGTGGCAGCCATAGTTGCCCGCGAGATAGCGGGCAGAGCCGCCGTATCCGGAACCAAGGTCGATGACGCGGGTTTTCTGACCAAGGTCCGGCACTTGCAGGGCCATGGTTTCCACGGTCCGCCGGCTGGCCTGGGCGATGGCTTCGTCGGGGGTGCTGTAGATGCCGATATGGATGTCCTCACCGCCCCAGACGTTCTTGTAGAAGGCATCGGCTTCCGATGAATCGTAATATTCCTCGGCCTTGCGGACCGCCTGCGAGCGCCTACTCATGATAATTCTTCTCCGCGACATGGACGAAAAAGTCCGGGTCGTTTTCCTGATAGGTTTCCTGGAAGTCGCCGTAGGTCTTGATCTTCTGGAAGCCGACGTCCGTCAGAAGCTTGCGCGTATAGGCCTTGCGCAGAGGGAACATATTCAGGTGGAACTGCGAGCCGTCGGGGAACGAATAGCGGAACCGGGCCAGGCCTTCGTCGATATGTTCCGGTTCGGCCGTCACCTGGTCGCCGCAGTAGTAGTATTTGTGCTTCGACGAAAAGCCGTGATCGAGCATGCCGTCATAGTTGCGCTGATCAATGATCAGGATGCCGTCCCATTTCAGGGCGGCATAGAATTCGGCCAGCGCCCGGCGGCGGTCATTTTCGTCGAACAGATGGGTGAACGAATTGCCCAGGCAGATGATGGCGTCGAACTTGCCGTGCACGTCCTTGTTCAGCCAACGCCAGTCGGCATGGGCCGTGTGCAGCACCAAGCCGCGGCCGCGGGCGTTGTCGAACGCCTTGCTCAGCATCTCCGCGTTGCCGTCGGCGCTGGTTACGTCGAAGCCGGCTTTCAGCAGCTGCACGGAATGAAAGCCCGTGCCCGTGGCGGCGTCGAGCACGCGATGCTTGCCGCGGGCCTTGAGAATATCGATGAAGAACCGTCCTTCGCTTTCGGCCCGGGCGTCCCAGTCAATCAGTTCGTCCCATTTCTCGACGAACGACTGGACGTACTCCCGCTGGTAATGATCTGTTTTGCGGGTTTCCAGCGGGTTGTCGCCGAAATCCTGATGTTCTTGATTGATGTCGTCCATCGTTCCTCCTCAAAGGCGTCATAGTGGGTCGTCGGCAGCCGGGACTCAGCGGCGCACGTCGACGGGCGGACCCGAATGGGCCCGCACGGGTGGTCCACAGTACGGCGCAACTCGGGGCGACAAGGCCCGACCGTACCGAAGCGATCTGTTTTTATTTGGCGGTTGAAAGGACCCAGAACCCAGTCCGCGTGACTGCGGGAGGTGATCCGAAAGACGCGTTTTCCTATTGTCGTTACCCACCCCAAAGGGGGTAGCGAGACCAGTGCGATCCCGACGCGTCCACCGCCAGGACGGCAAGATTTCATGCCCAGCCGGCCTCTGCCTTTGCAGGCAAACGCCAGCATGCCGCCCACGGGCAAGAGCCCAAAGGTAACAGCCGGAGCGCACCGGATCAACCGGACCCCTGGATTAAGCCGGTTTGCCGGGCTGACGGGTATCCGGAAGCCCGGATCGGCGGGGCATACGGAGGATGATGAATACTTACGCCGCGGCCTGATTGGCGGTTCCGCCGACACCGGCGGCCGGATCGCGGCCATTCCCGGCGGCTTTGTTATGGGCCAGGCGCGCGGAGTCGCGGCGTTCCAGGATGTACATGGCGGTCGCCGCCAGGAACGGCAAGCTTTGAACCAGCAGGGTGCCCGCGAACAGGTAGAGCTCGATGATCCCGCTGGTGTTGACCGCGAACAGGGCGGCCGAGCTGGCCATGAGGGCGACGCCGATGCGGGTCTCCGTGCGCGCGGGCGACACGGGGGCTGCCTTGGTTGTCTGGGCCTTGCCCTTCTGGGTGACCCGGAAAGGCAGGTCCGGAACCTTGATGCCGTCATAAATGGCGCGCGCCACGGTCCACTGCAGGCTGGCCGCGGCCAGGGCAGCTCCGGCGATGCGGGCCGGGCCTATCTTGACCCGCGCCATGTAAAGCAGCACGCAATGCAGCAGCCCGGCACCGAAGGCAGCCAGGATCGGCAGGGTGAAAGGGATCGGCGGCAGCATCACACCGACGAACAGGATGAACGGCACCCAGGCCAGGTTGACCACGGCGGCGAGTGCGCCCACGGCGTCGGACAGCCAGTGCAGCCAGCCGGTGATGTAGTGGACCTTCTGGCCCCGGGTCAGGGTCCTGGCTCCCGGCAGCATGTGACGCCAGTGCTTGAAGAAAATCTGCACGGCGCCGTAGGCCCAGCGATGGCGCTGTGTCTTGAACGCGCGGTAGGTGTCCGGCAGCAGGCCCCAGCCATAGCGTCGGCGCGTGTAATGGGCGTGATATCCCGCCTCGAACAGGCGCAGGCCCAGTTCCGTGTCCTCGGTGATGGTGTCCGGCGACCAGCCGCCGACGGCGTCGAAGGCGGCGCGGCGGACCAGCAGCATCGTGCCGTGGGCGATGATCGCGTCGGCCTCGTTGCGTTGAACCATGCCGATGTCAAAGAAGCCCGTGTACTCGGCGTTCATGCAGCGCGCCAGCAGAGAGCGTTCGCCGTCGCGGTGGTCCTGGGGAGCCTGGACCATTGCCACCTTGGGGTCGGCGAAGGCGGGGACCAAGTCGCGCAGCCATTTGGGGGCGACCACATAGTCTGCGTCGAGCACGGCGAGAATTTCCGCGTCCGGGGCGACATGGGGCATGGCGGCGGTCAGGGCGCCCGCCTTGAAGCCCGCGACCTTGGGGAAATTGAGAAACTTGAAGTGCGGGCCCAGCTTTATGCAATGGGCCTGCACGGGCCGCCACAGACTTTCGTCGTCCGTGTTGTTGATGATCACAACGACCTCGAAATCCGGATAATCCAGGCGGGCACAGGAATTCAGGGTCTCGATCAGCATGTTCGGGTTTTCCCGGTAGGCGGGGATCTGGATCGATACCTTGGGCAGGGGGGCATCCGCCGGCGCGTCCTCGGCCCGCCACAGGCGTTTGGGGCGGGGGCCCAGGGTCACCTCGGCGACCTCGTCCAGCTTGCCCAGGGTCACCAAGGTCAGCGGGAGCATCAGCACCATGCCCAGGCCCCAGGCGACGGCGGACCCCACATTGAGATAGTTCTCGAAGGGATAGAGCAGCGCCACCGCCACGGCGGCGGAAAGCGCGTTGGCGGCAATCGCCATGGCCAGGGCATGGCCGAAGGTCGGCCGCCGCGTCATCAGCCACAATCCGGTCATCACGGCGCCGAGGATCAGGGCCAGGATGCCGCGCCGCCATTGTTCGGGCTGCTCGACAACGCCGGCCAGAGAGAACTTGGCATTTCCGTCATGGTCGAAGACGCCCCAATAGGGGCCGACGCTTCCTTCCATGGTCTTCCACGGCTGGTCGAAGGCTTCCATCAGGTTGTAGCCGATGCCGTTGCGCGATGCCTCGGCCACGAACTGGCGGATGATGGTGGCCTGGGTCATGGGGTCGGGCCCGGCATCGCGATTGCGATAGCCGCGCGACGGCCAGCCGAATTCGGCGATGATCGCGTCCTTACCAGGGAAGGTGGCGAGCACCTCGCGGTAGCGCTCAAAGGCATAGGAAACGGCATTCTGCGCGCCGACGGCTTCCCAATAGGGCAGCACGTGGACCGACATGAAATCGACCTCATCGACCAGGTCGGGATGGGTAAGCCAGCGGTCCCAGGTTTCACCGGTGGTCACCGGCACGGGCACGCGGGTGCGGACCTCGCGGATGATGGTGATCAGTTCTTCCAGCGTCAGGTCTTCGCGCAGCAGGGTTTCGTTGCCCACGAACACGGCACGGATGTTGGAATACTTGCGGACCAGGGTAACCGCCGTCTCGATCTCCCGCCGATTGGAGGCGGCGTCGCGGCCCAGCCAGATGCCGAGCATGACCTCGATCCCGCGTTCCTTGGCAAGGGCCGGAACCTGGGCCTGGATACCGCTGACCGTATAGGTGCGCACCGACCGGGAGACCGGCTTGATGACGTCGAGGGCCCGGGCCAATTCGCGCAGCGTCGCCGACCGCCCGAACCAGGCTTCGCGCGGGGCGCCGATGTTGAAGGACATGGACTGCACTTTGCCGGTCACGTCCGGCAGGACGACCGTTTCCAGCGTCGTGGCCCAGGCCAGACCGTGCAGGACAGCGGCGATCAGGGCCGCCGCGAGGATATTCTTCATCTAATTTCAGGCACCCAAGAGCGGTACCGTTGCCGGACCACTTCACGCGGCGCTTCCGGGCCGCACGGACAGAACGACGAATACTTAAAGGCGCGCTGAACCCCGCGCAGGGGGTGGGGGACACGGTCGAATATCTGGCCGCCACGGCGCAGACATTGCGCCAGTTTGCACCCGCGAACAAGAGGCAGAATTGACAATTTTGCCGTCGATCAGAGCCCCCCGCCGAAAGCGGGAAACAGGGTCTTTATTCACCCGTTTCCATGAGCTTGACCATGTTCGGGACGCTGTCTGTCCGCTCCAGGGACATCAGCCCGTCGAACAGCGGATGCAGGCGGTCGGCGGGCAGGGCGCGGCTGGCGCAATCCTCGAACTTTTCCCACAGCTCGTCCCGCGTCATGGTGTTGTCGCCGCTGCGCCCGATGAGGTTCGACACGGTTTCCGTGAGCTTGCGCCCGTCTTTCAGGGTGACGATGACTTCCGCCCCCCAATTGTCCTTGTCGTCGCCGTCCAGGTCCGGATGGGGCCGGGCGGTGGTGACGGCGAGCAGGCGCCTCACGGCGTCCTCGCGGAACGCGTCGCCTTCGAAATCCTTCAGCTTCACCGTGCCGTCCAACAGCGTGCGTGCGACCGCGTATTGGACCGAGAACTTGGCCTCCAATTCGCTGTCGGGCAGGGGCGTGTTGGTGTGCCGGAGACGCCGCTGGTGCGGCATGATCTCGATGCCCGCCACGGCCTCGGCCGGAATGTCGTGCTTGCCGGCCAGGCGCTGCATGGCGGTGATGCATTGATGGGTCGATCCGCAGCAGGGGAACTGCTTGATGGCCAGATCCTCGGCCTCGATCTCCCAGGGGCCGTTGTCCCAGCCGTCGAGCAGACGCTCGGCGGCATAGGTGTCCGCCCCGTTGAATACCTCGAAGAAGCCTTGATGGTGTTCCATGGCCGCCGGATTGGCGTCATGGCCCTGTTCGGCCAGCAGCACCGCGAGCACGCCGGACCGGGCCGAATGGCCGACATGCAGCGGCTTGGTCATTGTCCCGAAGTTGGCTTTCAGGCCGCTGGCCAGAGACGCGGCCATGGCCAGCGCCATGGTCGTCTGTTCCGTGGACAGACCGATCAGCCGCGCCGCGCTTGCGACGGTACCGAAGATGCCGAGAGTCGCCGTCGGGTGCCAGCCCTTGTCGTAGTGATGGGGATGGACCGCGCGGGCAAGGCGCATTTCCGCCTCCAGTCCCACGGCATAGGCGGTGATCAGGCTTTGGCCTGAAAGGCCGCGGTCCTCGGCCAGTGCGAACAGAGGCGCGACCAGGGGTACGGACTGGTGGCCGCCGAACACGGACGAGAAATCGTCGAAATCCAGCGCGTGCGATGCGATGCCGTTGACGAAGGCGGCGTCA
This sequence comes from Rhodospirillaceae bacterium, assembly GCA_002706405.1. Lineage (GTDB taxonomy): Bacteria > Pseudomonadota > Alphaproteobacteria > Rhodospirillales > Casp-alpha2 > UBA1479. The sequence goes on from PALN01000073.1 coordinate 22,871, forward strand.
AGCGCGCTGGTCCGCCGGCCTGTGCCGAATACAAGCGACGCCCCCGGCGCCGTGGCGATGCCCGGGGTGCGCAAGGCGATCTGCGTACAGTCCTCGGGCAGACCGGCCAGGGTCACGCCGATGGTATCGGTGATGCCCAGCTTGGCCAGCCACAGGCCCTTTTCGGAAATCACTTTGGGGTCGTACTTGACGATACGGTCGGCCAAGCGCGTCAGCACCGCCCGCTGGTCGGTTGCGGAAATCGTGTTCATGAATGCCTCATCCCTTTATCGCCGGACCTTGCGGTCCGTGCGCCTCCCTTGATTGTATACAATATCAAGGACGGGTCGGCGTCAATCCTCGCCGATCTTCGCGGGATCAAAGGGGGCCGTCTGGTAGACCATGTTGATCCAGTTGCCGAACAGAATATGGGCATAGGCGCGCCAGCGATTGACCGGCGTGTTGGCCGGGTTGTCGCCGGGATAATAGTTGGCGGGCACCTGGATGTCGGCGCCCTTCTCGGCGTCGCGGCGGTATTCGGCGTCCAGCGTATCGGAATCGTATTCCAGATGGTTGAACATGTGGACGTGGTTGAGGTCGTGGTCATGGACCAGGGCGATACCCGTCGCGGCCCCTTCCATGAGGATTTCCAACTGCGGGAAAGGCTTCAGGTCTGCGGCGTGATTTTCCGTATGACGCGAAACGGGAATGTTCAGGGTGTCGTTCAGGCCCCGGCACAATTCCGACGCCGTGTTCAGTACCCGATGTTCGAACACGCCGAAGGCCTTTTGCGGGAGTTGGTATTTGGGGATGCCGTAGAAATGATGCAGGGCGGCCTGTGCCCCCCAGCACAGGTTGAACAGGCTGTGCACGTTGCCCCGCGACCAGTCGAAGATCTGGCACAGTTCATCCCAATAGGTGACGTCCTCGAAGGGCAGCTGCTCGATGGGGGCGCCGGTGACGATCAGGCCGTCGAACTTCTGATCCGTGACCTGGGTCCACGGATGGTAGAAATCGATCATATGCTGTTCGTCGACGGTCTTGGGCTTGTGGGTGGTCAGCGCCAGCAGATGCATCTCGATCTGCAGCGGCGTCGCCCCCAGCACGCGGGCCAATTGGGTTTCCGTTTTCTGCTTCAGCGGCATCAGGTTCAACACCGCGATGCGCAGCGGGCGAATGTCCTGAACCATCGCCTGGTCATCGCCGATGATCGGCACACCTTCCTTTTCCAGGATGGCGCGGGCGGGAAGGTCTGACGGAATCTTGATGGGCATGGCGGCCTGTCTGGCAGTGATTTCAGGTTTTGGTGTTCAAGGGTCTGGTGGGCAATGCCGCGGACGCGGCGAAGATGATATCAGAGGTCCTGTGCCCGGCGTTCAGCGCGAGCGAGACATGCGTTCACATAGTGTGCGGCATTGGCCGCGGCAACCTCGTTGTCGGCCGCTTGCGCGCGCATGGTATCCAGCACCCGCCTTAGGATCTTGTCGGAATCGGGTACCAATTGGCCCCGGGGCGGGTCGGCGAACAGGTCGGCGACGTCGATGGTGAAGCCATATTTTTCCGCCATCAGGGCGTAGCGCGGCTTGCGGTCCTGCAACAGGGCCGGGAACAGTTTTCGGGCGAAATCCTTGGGCCCGACGCCCTTGCCGTCGTCGGGTTGACCGGCCAGGTGCTTCTCGATGAACGGCGGGAAATAGAACAAAGGCTTGGGGTCGCTCTCGGCGCGCTCTTTCAGCGCGTCCTCGTCCGCCTTGCCGGCGCGGATATAGAGGATCAGGGTATCCTTGCGTAGCGCATCGACCACCGGGTCATGGGGATCGTTCAGGTCGACGATCTCGCACAGGCTGCCCGACGCATCATTGATGAAATCCTTGCAGCGGTAGATTTCCCAGGCCTTGGCGATGAAGTGGCTGGTGTCCTTCATGGACTCCTGCTCGCCCCAGCGATAAAGCCCCTGGCGCTTCAGGAAGGTCGCCTTGTCGAGCCCGCCTTCGGCCGGGTCGCCGTACATGCCGAGGAAGGTGGACACCGGATCCAGATTGTCGACGCTGATGTTGTGGTTGATGTAGATGGAATCCGAGCGCAGCAGGTTGGCCACGAACCTGTCCTGCATGTGCATGATCTTGTACTTGATGTTGTCCAGGATGTGTTCCGCGAGGTAGCGCGTGCCGATGCGGTAGTCGGCCGAATAGTGGTACCAGTCCGCGTGGCGGCGCAGGCTGGTGGACAGCATGGTCTTGCCCACGCCGGACATGCCCAGCAGCGTGATCGCGTGGGGCAGTTGGCGGAACGCCTCAAAATCGTTGAGATATGCGTCAGTGTTCATGCCCATGGTTTGGCGTGCGCCGTTTCGCTTGTAAAGAGCTTTGATTGGACTGCGACCCGCAAAAATTAATTCCAAGCGCCCGGGTATGGGGTGCTAAACTTGTTTTCAGCGAAAAACGGCGCCCGGTGCCGCGATAAAGCGGGAGAATGACCGGGCCGCCCACCACCAGCAAACACCGAACGGGAGGATTTCATGCTGAAAGCCTTGAACATTGATCCGGGCAAGTGCACGGGCTGTCTGCAGTGCGAACTCGCCTGCTCATTCGAGAACGAAGGCGTGTTCAATCCGTCCAAGTCGCGGATCAAGGTCTTTAACTTCCACGACCAGGGCCGCTTCGTTCCTTATACCTGCACGCAATGCGACGAAGCCTGGTGCATGCATGCCTGTCCGGTCGACGCCATATCGCTGAACAAGCTGACAGGCGCCAAAGAGGTCAACGACAACCTCTGCGTCGGGTGCAAGGTCTGCACCATCGCCTGTCCCTTCGGCACGGTGAATTACAACTCCGCCACCGGCAAGGTCATCAAGTGCGACCTGTGCGGCGGCGATCCGGAATGCGCCAAGGCCTGCCCGACCGACGCCATTACCTATGTGGACGCCGACTGGACCGGCCTGGACAAGATGCGCAAATGGGCGTCGAAGACCGACGCCGGCCAGCAAGCCGCGCACTGACGGGGAGGATGATGTCATGGCATGGGCACGGCGGATACTGCGGGTCAACCTGACCAAGGGCACCTGCACGCATGAACCCCTCAACATGGATTGGGCCAAGCGCTATCTGGGTCAGCGCGGCCTGGCGACGAAATACCTGACGGAAGAGATCGACCCCAAGGTCGACCCTCTTGATCCCGGGAACAAGCTGATCATGGCGACCGGGCCGCTGACCGGCACTTGTGCCTCCACGGCCGGGCGCTATTCGGTGATCACCAAGGGGGCGCTGACAGGCGCCATCGCATGTTCCAATTCGGGCGGCTTCTTCGGCAACGAAATGAAGAACGCCGGGCTGGACATGATTATTTTCGAAGGCCGCGCCACGTCGCCGGTCTATCTGTTCATCGACAATGACGACTGCCAATTGCTGGATGCCTCGGGCTATTGGGGCACCTCCGTGTGGGACACGGAAGAGGGCATCAAGGAAGCCCACGGCGACCCGCAGATCCGCGTCGCCTCGATCGGCGTGGCCGGTGAAAAGGGCGTCAAGTTCGCCTGTGTCGTCAACGACATGCACCGTGCTGCCGGGCGGTCCGGCGTCGGCACGGTGATGGGCTCCAAAAACCTGAAGGCCGTGGCCATCCGCGGCACCAAGGGGGTGTCCGTCGACGACATGCCGGCCTTCCTCAAGGCCGCCGCCGCCGGTAAGGCCGTGCTGGCGGACAACGCGGTGACCGGGCAGGGGCTGCCGGCCTACGGCACCCAGGTCTTGATGAACGTGATCAATGAAACGGGTGCCCTGCCGACCCGCAACCACCGCGACATTCAGTTCGAGGGCGCGTCGAAGATTTCCGCCGAGGCCATGGCCGAGCCGCGTGAATCGGACGGCAAGCCCAATCTGGTGCGCAATGCCGCCTGCTTCGGCTGCACCATCGCCTGCGGGCGGGTGTCGACCATCGACCGCACCCATTACACGGTGGTCGATCGGCCGCAGTATCAGAAGGCGTCGGGCGGGCTGGAATACGAGGCCGCCTGGGCCTTGGGCGCGGCAACCGGCGTCGATGACCTGGACGCCCTGACCTTCGCCAATTTCATCTGCAACGAGCAGGGGATCGACCCCATCTCGTTCGGCGCCACGGTCGGTGCCGCCATGGAGATGTTCGAGGACGGCGTCATCACCACCAAGGAGGCAGGCGGGATCGACGTCAAGTTCGGATCCGCCAAGGCGCTGACCGATCTGGCCGAGCTGTGCGGCCGGGGTGAGGGCTTCGGGGCGGAGATCGGTCTCGGCTCCAAGCTGCTGTGTGAAAAGTACGGCAAGCCGGAACTGTCCATGTCCGTGAAAGGCCAGGAATTTCCGGCCTATGACGGCCGCGGCATCCAGGGCATGGGCCTGACCTATGCCACCTCCAACCGGGGGGCCTGCCACCTGCGCAGCTATACCGTTGCGTCGGAAATCCTGGGCATTCCGGAAAAGACCGATCCTCTCGTCACCGACGGCAAGGCGGGCCTGGTCAAGGCGTTTCAGGACGCGACGGCGGCGGTCGACAGTGCCGGCATCTGCGTGTTCACCACCTTTGCCTGGACCCTGGAAGACATTGCGCCACAGATCGACGCCGCCTGCGAGGGCGACTGGAGCGTCGAGGCCCTGTTGGCGACGGGGGAACGGATCTGGAACCTGGAACGCCAATTCAATCTGGCCGCCGGGTTCACGGGCAAGGACGACAACCTGCCTCCGCGCCTGATGAAGGATGCGGCCAAGACCGGTCCGGCCAAGGGGCTGACCAGCGGATTGGACAAGATGCTGCCGGAATATTATCAGCTGCGCGGCTGGTCCAAGGACGGCGTGCCGACCAACGAGACCGTCAGCCGGCTGGAGCTGTAGGGCGATGACCTACGTCATCATCGGCGCCGGCCCGGCCGGGGTCGTCGCGGCGGAAACGCTTGCCAAGACCGACCCGGGATCCGACATCGTGCTGCTGGGCGGCGAAGGCGATCCGCCCTATTCCCGCATGGCCATTCCCTATGTTCTGACCGGCATCATCGACCACGGCGGCACGCATCTGCGCAAGACGGCGGGGCATTACGACGCCCTCGGCATCACTTATCGCCAGGGCCGGGCGGCGGGCATCGACGTCAAAGGCCGCAAGGTCGCCCTGGAAGACGGTGGCGCGCAGGCCTACGACACCCTTCTGATCGCCACCGGGGCGAGCCCGATCAAGCCGCCCGTGCCGGGGCTCGACCGGCCCGGGGTGCATCATTGCTGGACTCTGGACGACTGCCGCGAGATCGAAAAGCTGGCGCAAAAGGGCGCCGAGGTGGTCCTCATGGGGGCCGGCTTCATCGGCTGCATCATCCTGGAAGCCCTGGTCGAACGGGGCGTCAAGCTGACCGTGGTCGAAGCCCTGGACCGCATGGTGCCGCGCATGATGAACGAGACGGCGGGCACCCTCATCAAGGACTGGTGCCAGGCCAAGGGCATCAAGGTGCATACCTCGACCAAGGTCACGGAAGTCGCGGAGAAGGACGGCCGCTTGGCCGTCGTCATGGACAATGGCGAGGCTGCCGCGGCCGATCTGGTCGTCGTCGCCGCCGGGGTGAAGTCCAACATCGGCTTCATCGACGGCACGGGCATGAAGGCCGAACAGGGCATCCTGGTCGACGAGTTCCTGCGGACTTCCGTCGACGGCATCTACGCTGCCGGTGACTGCGCCCAGGGCCCGGATTTCGGCGGCGGCTTCAACGTTCATGCCATTCAGCCGACCTCGACCGAACACGGCCGTTTCGCCGCCCTCAACATGGCCGGCAAGGTGACGCCTTATAAAGGCTCATTGCAGATGAACGTGCTGGATACGGCGGGGTTGATTTCGACCTCGTTCGGCGACTGGGAAGGGGGCAAGGGAACGGAGAGTGCCGAGGCCCTGGACCGCGACCGCTTCAAGTACCTGCGCTTGAATTTCAAGGACGATGTGCTGGTCGGTGCCCTGTCCTTGGGCCGCACGGACCACATGGGCGTGCTGCGTGGCCTGATCCAGAACCGCACGCCGCTGGGCCTGTGGAAGGCGCGGTTGATGGACGACCCGCATCGCATCATGGAAGCCTATGTCGCCCATGCCTATGCCTGACGGCGGGGTCACCCCATGAAGATTCGGGTCAAGCTCTATGCCTCCCTGGCCGAGCACCTGCCGGCGGGGACCAAGGGCAACGAAACCGACCTGGAGGTCGCCGCCGACGCGACCCCGGCCACGGTCATCGCCCAGCTCGGCCTGCCGGAAAAGATGTGCCATCTGGTGTTGCTGAACGGCGTCTATGTGGAACCCTCGGCGCGGGCGGCCACGTCCATCCGCGACGGCGACGCACTCGCCATGTGGCCGCCGGTGGCGGGGGGCTAGGTCATTTGGCCGGGCCGGTCGTCATCACCAAGGAAATGGCCCTGACGCGGGCAGGCTTCTTTCGCGGCATCGCCAAGGCGCTGGGTACCGACGCCTATGTGGAAACGGCGGGCGGGATCGTTCTTGAACAGGATGGCCGGCGGCTGGAAATCACCCTGGGCCCCGAGCGGCAGCGTAAGATCGCCTTGATGGTGATCGAGATCATGGACGTGACCCTGGTGTTTTCGGGATATTCAGAAGCCGACCGGACGGCGGCGCTTGCGGTCTTTGACCGGGCGTTTCAGCGGGGCGGTGGATGAAATTGCCGGCGGGAGGCAGCGGGCTTCTGAGCCGAACATAAGTATCGAAAAAATTGATAAAAGAGATTGTTTTTTTCAATTGAAAGTAACCTGCAGTGACCCCAACTAACCCGAATTAGGAGTAATCCCCGAAAGTAAGTTCGATGCGCCTGAGACGGTCAGCGCCGAGTGGCAACGGCAACGTTGAAGATCTATTGACCAATGCCATTGCAATGCATCGTGCGGGCGATATCGAGGGTGCCCTCACAATCTATCGCCGTATCCTAAAACGGCAGACACCGCGCACCGACGTCGCGGAACTTGCGGGAATTGCCTTGTTCCAACTGGACCGGCCCGGCGCGGCCGCCGATTATTTTCGCAAGGTTGTCGAACTCCGTCCTGACTATGCCGACGCGCACTTCAACCTGGGCACCGCGTTGAAGGCCAAGAAGGATTTCACAGGAGCTGTCGCCGCTCTGCGCGCGGCCCTGGCCCTGGATCCCGGGCGCGCCGACGCGTGGAACAACCTGGGACTCTCATTGCAGGAAACGGTCGACTTTCAGGGCAGCATCGACGCCTTCCAACATGCTCTCGCGCTGGAACCTGGTAATCCAGATTTCCTGGAGAATGCCGCCTCTGTGTTCGATGCCATAAACGACCAGGAGACCGCACGGCATCTGTATCAGCATGCCCTTGAGTGCGGCGGCGATCAGGCGCGTCTGATGGTCTGCATTGCCATCACCCATATCGCCGCCGGTGAATTGGATCAGGCGCTTGCCGTCATTCAACGGGCACGGACGGCGGCACCCGGTGACCCACTCGTCATCGGCTGGGCTGCCTATCTTGAAGAACGGCGGAACAATGAAAATGAGAGCCAACGCTTGGTTGAAACGGGTCTCGCCATTGCTCCGAATGACTCTCTGTTGAATTCCATCCAGGCATGTCTTGATGTGCGGCGTAAGGATTACGCCGCCGCTTTGGATCATCTGGCCATTGCGCTGAAATCTGCAGTTTCTCAACGTCATTCCGGACTTGAGGCGATCGCCCGTTTCGAACTGGCGCGAACATTGGATATCCAGGGCCGCTACGCCGACGCCTTCACACAGATCGAACGTGCGAACAAGGCCGTGGCCCGTTATGCCGACGTCGACATCGCGGCCTATCGTCGGGTCATCAATGATTATCGCCGGGCCTTTGGAGGGCGGGCGCCGCCGCCAGCACCTTCGGTGGTAGGTGCAGATGGGGACGGGCGGCAATCGTCGCCGATCTTCCTGGTCGGGTTTCCCCGTTCCGGCACGACTCTCGTCGGTGCGATGCTCGGCGCCCATCCTAGGGTCACGACGTTGGACGAACGGCTGATGTTAAGCGACGTCGAGCAGGAGATTCGCGGATTCCACGCTGCGTTCGCAGATGGATTGGCTGCTGTCGGAGCGGTCGACCGCGAACGCCTGCAAGGGATATATTTTGCGCATGCGCGTCGGTTCGGATGGCAGGCGGACCCCGATCAGGTGTTGCTCGACAAGAATCCGTTGTACATGGTCAAGGCTGGGTTGATTGAACGGCTGTTTCCGGGCAGTTCCCTGGTGTACGTCGCCCGCCATCCGCTGGACGTTTGTTTCAGTTGCTTCATGCAGAACTTCAAGCCGTCATCGGCGTTGGCGCACTTCCGGTCTCTGGAGACGACAGCCGACTTGTACGAAGAAGTCATGGAGATTTGGCTGGATTTCAAGGAGCAGACGCGTATTCCCATACATGAAATCCGATACGAATCCCTGGTCGGCGATCCCGGCGGGACCATCCGGGACTTGGTGTCCCGTATTGGTCTTGAGTGGTCGGACGATATCGCCAGCTATCATGAAACTTCAAACGTCGGCTTCGATATTCTTACACCCAGCTATCGCGAAGTTTCGGAGCCCGTCTACAAGCGGGCACGTGGCCGCTGGCGGAACTACGCGAACTGGCTCTCCCCTTTGCGGGAACGTTTGGCGCCCATCTCCAGACGGCTGGGGTATGATTTGACCGCCGATTGATCTCCGGGCCAATGCGACGGGATGACCGCGGAACGGTTGGAGCGGGCATCTTCAAATAACCTAAATGTACTAACGGTCTCTGTAGAGTCGAGCGTTCCGTCCGCATCAAATTTAAAATTGTTCTAAATAGAAGTGTTGCACCCAGACACCATGGGCTTATCTTGCTAAAAGCTGTGTAGCGTTTGCCAACTGACACCAAGATCAAAGGAGTTCCCATGTCGAGCGAAGGTTTCCACGAACCCCTGGAAAAACTGTCCGAAGAGACCATGGACCGCCACCGCGCCATTGTTTCCCTGATGGAGGAACTGGAGGCCGTTGACTGGTATCAGCAGCGCGTCGACGCCACATCGGATGAAGAGTTGAAGGCCATCCTGGCCCATAACCGGGATGAAGAGATCGAACATGCGGCGATGATCCTGGAATGGCTTCGCCGCCGGATGCCGCAGTTCGATAAGGAACTCCGCGACAGTCTGTTCAAGGACGGCCCGATCACCGGCCACCACGGCGACGACCACTAGACCAGCCCCCATTTCCCAGGTTTCGGACCCCGCGTGTTATCGACACGCGGGGTTTTCCATGTGCGTTGACCTAAATCATGGCGGGGGATCGCTTAATTGATCATCCTTTTTTGCATATACCGCACCATCGAACATGGAAGGATGAGACTGATGGGTACCGCACAGCGATCCGCACCGGAAAATAAGGTGGAAGCAAAGCGCGCCGAGGGTGGCGACGTTCCCGTCAAGCAGGACGCCACGACACCGGCGGAGGCTTGGCGGACCGACATGGAGCGCCTCATGGGCGATTGGTTTAGCGCCTGGGGCGGGCTTGGCCGTCTGCAGCCCTTCGGCGGCCTGTCGTCGGGGGCGACGACTCCCGCGGCCGGTCTTGAGGAATGGCGGGCCCAGGCGGACCGCTATTTCGAGGACATGAACCGGCGGTGGGCCGATTTGACCCGCCTCAATCCGCTTGAAATGTTCGGCGTACCGGCCGGGGTCGCCCTCAATCCGGAAGTCGACGTCAGTGACGGCGAGGACAAGTTCATGCTGAAGGCTGATCTGCCCGGACTGGCGGAAGACGATGTCGAGGTCGAGGTCAGCGGCGACGTGTTGACCATCTCCGGCCACAAGTCGGAATCGACCGAGGACAAGGAGACCGACTATTGCCGGCGCGAGCGCCGCTTCGGCTCGTTCCGCCGTTCGTTCAAGCTGCCCGACGGCGTTGTCGGCGACAAGGCGAAGGCGTCGTTCGATAAAGGGGTTCTGACGGTGACGGTGCCGAAGCAGAGCAAACCGCAGCAGCCCAAGGGCAAGAAGGTTCCGCTCAACGATTGAGCGGCGGCGTTATTTCCTGTCCGCGTAAGGGTTCTCGCCCTTGCGGTAGATCAGGCGGATCGGTACGCCGTCGAGCCCGAAATTGTCGCGCAGGCCGTTGACCAGAAAACGCGTATAGCTGTCGGGCAGTTCGCCCGCCCGCGTGCAGAACACGATGAACGTGGGGGGGCGGGCCTTGGCCTGGGTCGCGTAACGCAGGCGGATGCGCTTGCCGCCCTTGCCCATGGGGGCCGGATGGGCTTCCTGCATGGCCGTCAGCCAGCGGTTCAGGTCGCCCGTGCCGATGCGCGCGTTCCAGATGTCGTAGGTCTCGGTAACCATGGGCAGAAGCTTGTCCAGGCCCTGGCCGGTCAGGGCCGAGCAGGTGAGGACGGGAATGCCCCGAACCTGCGGCAGGCTGGTCTGCAGGCGGTCGCTCAGGCGCTGGATCGTCTGTCCCCGGTCCTTGGCGGCATCCCATTTGTTGACCGCGATGATCAGCGCGCGGCCTTCCTCGATCACCTGGCGGGCGATGGTCAGGTCCTGCTTTTCCAGGACCGCGTCGGCATCCAGCACCAGCACCACCACATGGGCGAAGCGCACGGCGCGCAGGGTGTCGCGGGTGCTGAGGGTTTCCAGCTTGTCGGTGATCCGCGCCTTGCGGCGCAGCCCGGCCGTGTCGATCAGCCGGTAATCGCGCCCGCCGTGGCGCCAGGAAATGGAGATCGAGTCGCGGGTGATCCCGGCTTCGGGGCCCGTCAGCATGCGATCCTCGCCAAGCAGGCGGTTGATCATGGTCGACTTGCCCACATTCGGCCGGCCGACGATGGCCAATTGCAAGGCCTTGGGCTCTTCCCCGTCGTCGTCGAGTTCCTCAAGAGCGGACAGGTCGTCCGCGTCGTCGATGGCCGCGGCACCCTCGGCAGCGGCGGCCTCGGCAAAGGGGACAAGCCGGTCGTACAGTTCCGACAAACCCAATCCGTGTTCCGCCGAAAAGGCGACGGGCTCGTCCAGGCCCAGGGAATAGGCCTCGAGCATGCCGGCCTCGCCGCCCCGGCCTTCGCATTTGTTGGCGACCAGGATCGACGGCGTGCCGCGGGCTCGCAGCCAGGACACGAAATGCTGATCCATGGGCGTGACGCCGGCCCGGGCGTCGATGACCATCAGCGCAACGTCGGCTTCGTCCAGCGCGCGTTCGGTCTGGCCGCGCATGCGGGCTTCCAGGCTGTCGTCGGTGACGTCTTCCAGCCCGGCAGTGTCGATGATCCGAAATTTCAGATCGGCAAGCTTGCCCTCGCCCTCGCGGCGGTCGCGGGTCACCCCCGGCGTATCGTCGACGATCGCCAGTTTGCGTCCGACCAGACGGTTGAACAGGGTCGACTTGCCGACGTTGGGACGGCCGATGATGGCGATTGTAAAGGGCATGACCTTGGCCGGGCGTGTGCCCGGTCCTACCTAATCAAACTGGGTTATTGGTACTGGGTTACTGGTAAACGATCAATTCCGCGTCGTCCGACAGGAAGATGACGCGGCCGTCGGCGACGATGGGGGGGACGGAAATGCCGTCCGGCATTTCGACCTCGCCGATGAACTTACCTGAATAAGGCGACAGAGCCCAGGCCACACCGTGCGAGCCGGCCACGATCAGGCGGTCGGAGGCCAGAATGGGACCCGTCCAGACGACCGGGTCCTGCTGCTTGTCCGGGTTTTCGAAGCGGGGCAGGGGGCGGACCCAGTAGACGCCGCCGGTATCGCGGCTGACGGCGGCGACTTCCGAATCGTTGGTCAGCACGAAAATGTAGTCCCCGGCGATCCAGGGGCTTTCGATGCCGCCGATGTCCCGTTCCCAGATGCGCCGGCCCGTGCGCAGGTCATAGGCCGCCATGATCCCGGAATGGCTGATGGCGATGACTCGGCCGCGGTCGATGATCGGCCGACCCCGGATATGCGACAGGGCGGATACGATGTCCGAACGCTTGAGAGAGGCCAGGGAATCCGACCACAACAGGCGGCCGTTCTCGGCCCGGAGCGCCACCAGCTCGCCGGACGAATAGGGGACAATGACCACGCCCTGATCGACGGCCGGGCTGGCGCTGCCCAGCAGGGACGCGGATTCAGTGATGCCGGAGTGGTCCCAAATCTGCTGCCCGGTCTTGGCGTCCAGGGCGAAGGTACGGTTGTCCAGGGTGATGACGAAGACCCGCCCGCCTCGCACCGTCGGGGCGGCATGCATGGGACCGCTCAACACCGTGCGCCACGCTTCCTTGCCCGTGGCGGCATCCAGGGCGACGACATGGCCGAACCCGGTCGCGGCATAGACTTTCCCGCCTTCGGTGGTCACGCCGCCGGACAGCAGGCCGTCGTCGGCTTCGGAATCGGGCGCCAGTTCGGCGCTCCAGATAACGCGGCCGGTTTTCATGTCCGTGGCGTAGACCTCGGACTCGGAATCCATGGTGAAGATGCGTCCGCCGGCGGCAACGGGGGAGCCAAGAATGCGCAATTCGTCGTCAACGCCCGTGCCGACGCCGGTGCTCCAGGCTTCGGCGATGTTCTCCGGAACCAGGATGTGGTGCATGGCGTGGTTCGGATAACCGCCCGGCTGGGGCCATTCTGGATTGGGCGAGGGGGCGGGCAGCAGGATCTGGTGATCCTTCAGCTCGGCATCCGCCGCCAGGGTCCGCTGATTGGCCAGGATCGCGATCCGCGTTCCCGGCAGGGGGATTTCTTCCTTGGAGAACAAATCCTCCATGTAGGAACAGCCGCCGGTCAGGAGAGGGACGCTCACCGCCAGGGCGATGGCAGCAAGAATGCCGCCTCGTGCCCGTCGCGCCGGCAGGCGCGCGCCCCGTTCCGGGCGATTTCCGCTAGTCGGCGCAGCCATTCCGCATGTTCCCCTATTCCCGTGCCTTATCCTGATTAATTCAGGGGCACTTCTAACGCAATATCGTTAACAATTCCGTTGCGCGTTGGCGCATGCGGGCCGGCGTTTCCGGATCCTTGGAAAGGTCGCCGTAGATCTCCAATGCCTTGGCCTTGTCCCCGGCGCGCAGCGCCAGCGCCGCCGCCAGTTCCTGGGCGCTGAAGCGCCACGGATTTCCGGCGGCCATGAGCGGTGCCAGGCGATCTTTAACCTTCTGGGTGTCGGTGCCGGGATCGTTGACCTCCAGCCCCGCGGCCAGGATCACCGCCAGGTCTCGATACAGCTTGTCCGCGCCGCTGTCGCCCGCGATGGCGTCATAGGCCGCGATGGCCGCGGCCGTATCGCCGGTCTTGGCCAGCAGGCCGGCCTCCTGAATGCGCGCGAGCATGCCGTAACCGCGGCTTTCACCGGCCAGATCCTTGAACGCCTTCACCGCCGCTTCCGTGCTGCCGGTTTCGGCCAGCTTCTGAGCGGCGACGAACCGTTCGCCCAGCGCCTGCCGGGTATCCAGGTCGTATTTGACCCAGAACTGGTAGCCGGCGGCAGCGGCCACACAGAGCCCCGCCGCGATGAGAATGAGCTTGCCGTAACGGCTCCAGAGCTTGTGGAACTGGTCCTGGCGCAACTCTTCGTCGATTTCGCGAATCAGGCTGTCTTCGGAATGATCGGCCACTTTCGGCTCCCGTCGGTAACGGTTGGAATTGGCGGGGAAAATAGTGGCCTTTTCCCGGGATAGCAACTGGCGGCGGTGGGGACCGGTTGTCGGGAGATTTACGGCTCCTTAACGATGATGGGTCAGAATGCAGGGTGACGGCAGTCCATTGCGCCGCAATCCGTGTCGAAGGGCGACCCAAGGGAATGAAACGACTTCTTGCGATTTTCACCGTCTGCATGCTGGCGGCCGGTTGCGCCGGCATCATCGGGGCCGAGGGTGTGTCGGTGATGGCGACGGAAAAGACGGTCGTCGATCACGTCATTTCGTTGTCGAGCGGAAAGAACTGTTCGACCATCCGCAAGGACCTGGGCATGACCTATTGCGAGGAAGACGAGATCACGCCCGCGATGAACGTGTTCTGCTACCGCACCCTGGGGGAGATCACCTGCTATGACAGGCCGGTGTTCGACGGCAAACAGGAGCGGGTCCGCCAAGGCGGCGAAAAACCCCGCTGATCGGCGTAACGGACGCTTGTCCTTCGGCCGCCGCCGTCGTTCAATGGCGGCTCCATGCGATTCCTCGCCTACACATTACTGCTGACCACGCTCCTGAGCTCCGGCTGGGCCGCCTGGTTCTTTTTCGGCGCGCCGGCACAGGACGACGATCCGGCGCTGACGGCGCTCAAGCTGCGCGTCGCACAGCTTGAGCAAGGGGTGAAGAAGGGCGATCTGGACGCCCGGGTTGATCTGGGATGGATCCTGATCCGCAAGAATTCCCGCCTGCCGGACCCGGAGCGTGCCGTCACCTTGTTTCGCGAGGCCGCCGGCAAGGGCGCGGTCAGGGCGCAGTACGCCCTGGGCTGGGCCTATGCCAAAGGACGCGGCGTGCCCGTCGATTATACCCAGGCGGCCGAATGGTACCGCGTGGCGGCGACGGCGGGCGGCGACGCCGATGCCCAGTTCGCGTTGGGGGATCTGTATTTTCACGGCCTGGGCGTGGCCAACGACTATGGCCGCGCCATTGATCTTTACCAAGCCGCGGCGATGCGCGGTCATCCCGTTGCCCAGTACCTGATGGGCATCATGTACCAGGAGGGCTGGGGCGTGAAACGTGACCTGGTCGAGGCCTATAAGTGGCTGACCCTGGCGATGCCCCATGCGGCGCGAATCAAGGCCCATAATCCCCAGTTCGACCCCCGCGGCCAGCGTGAGCGCCTGATGGTCAAGCTGAACCGGACCCAGATCAACGCGGCCGAGCGCATGGCCCGCGACATGACAAAAAGCAAATGAGGGATACAGGGTGACCACATCGGCGCTGCGCATACTCATCATCGAAGGCAATACGGCGGCGGGCAACGCGGCCATGGCCGCGGCCGGCGTGGGCACCAATGCCGACCAATACGCCGCGGCCGTGCGCCGGACCATGCCCGAGGCGGATATCCGTTTCGCCCATCCCGCCGACCGGGCGGATGCCCTGCCGCCGGGGGTGGCGCTCAATGATTTCGACGGCGCCATCCTGGGCGGCTCGAGTTTGTTCGTGTGCGCTCAGGGAAACGCCCCCGAAGTTCAGCGCCAGGTCGACATGGTGCGGGCGCTGTTCGATGCCGGCGTGCCGCTGCTGGGAAGCTGCTGGGGGCTACAGGTCGCGGTGGTTGCCGCCGGGGGCGACGTGGCGCCGAGCCCGAACGGGCGCGAGGTCGGGGTCTGCCGTGATATTACGCTGAGCGACGCGGGCGCCGGATCCCCCCTGTTTGCGGGAAAGCCCCGCAGGTTCGACTCTTTGGCCATTCATTATGACGAGGTCACCCGTCTGCCGTCCGGTGCGACGGTGCTTGCCGGCAACGGCCATAGCCCGGTCCAGGGGGCGGCGTTCAGCTTTTCCAAAGGGGTGTTTTGGGGGGTGCAGTACCACCCGGAATTCTCGCTTTCCCACATGGCTCTGCTGATCCGCCGCTACGGCCCCGACATGGTGACACAGGGCATTTATCCCGATCAGGCAGCCATGGATCGGGAGACGGAAGGGCTGTTGCGGCTGGATGCCGGGGTGCCGGACGCGGTGGCGCTTGCCGCGGATTTAGGTATCGACGAAACGGTAACGGATGCTTCGATGCGGTGCCGGGAAATCGACAATTGGTTGCAGTTTTGTCGAAATGAAAAGCCGAACCGAATGCAATTATAGGGCGTGACGAGCCAGTTTCAGCGAGGATGAAAGTTAAATTATAATATTTTGATATTTGTGATTTGTAATTTACAAATCAAAAGCATGCGAGTTAAATTTCAATGTGTTTCAAATAATTACAACGACACAATTTATAACAATATATACTTAAGAATACCTAGTTCATTGTTTTGATTAATTCCGACAAGTTATTAACTTTTTTATATATAGTACTTAGGTATAGCTAGCGTCTCCCGTGAATTAGCCGCTATTCTTCATCTGTACTGGTGAATCTGGGAGCGGCCGTCGTTTGGTTGGCAAATGCGGTTGCGGTAGGCGCTGCCCGGGATGCGGAGCTGTGTCTGCATCGAGACTGACGAAGAAAAGGATTTCAGCCTAGGATACAGCCGGTTCTTATGGAGGAGGACTATTCGTATCTGCCGAAAAGGTAGGACGGACGATCAAATAACAACGATCAAATAACCAAGAAAAGGGTTTGGGACGATGAATGACCAAGAAAAGCCCGTTGACGAGGATGCGGTGACGACCCCTCACATGGATGAGGACGTTTTGGAGGAAGCATCCGAGACAGCGGAAATCGAAGATGACGCGACGGCTGAAATTGAACCGGCGCCGGAGCACGTAGAACAGGCAGAAGACGATGCTTCCCCCGAACAGGCCACGCCCCGTTCGGGCACGGTGAAGCGTAGCGGGATGGGCATCGGCGGACGGCTGCTGCTGTCCGTTCTGGCGATTTTCGCGACGACCGTCGCCGCCATAGTCATCGGTTGGGTGTCGATGACGTCGTCTTCCAACACCATGACAGAGATTACCCGCGTCCGGGCGCCGGCCATGGCGGACGCGCTCCGCCTGTCGGAAACCGTCGCACGTATCACTTCCATTGCACCGGCCCTGGTCGCGGCGAAGACAACGGAAGAGCGTGAGGGCATCGCCGCACGGGTGCAGACAAGCTTTGGCGAGTTCGGAAAGGTCATCACGAGGGCGAAAATCAGCCCCGAGGTCATGGCCGACCTGCAGTCCGGCGCGGACAAGCTGAAAGCGCAGCTCGGGCAAATCGAAGTAAAGGTCACCGAACGCAACAAGCTGGCCGGCATCCGCGTGGCGACCATGGACAAGTTGCAGGCCTTGCACAAGGAAGTCGCCGTCAGCGCTGCCGGGATCATTGACGACGTGACCTTCAACCTGTCCCTCGGGGCGGAAGCCGTCGATGTCACGCAGCCGGGGGCGTTGTTGGAGTTCGTCGAGTCCGGCGTAGAGCCCCTGTCGGCGGCCATGAATGTGAAGGCCGAGGCCAACCAGATCGTGGGCCTTCTCGGCAACGCCGCGACGGAAACTGAAAGTGAGAGCCTGCCGCCGTTGCGGGAACGGTTCCTCACGTCGAAATCACAGTTCCAGGATGCCCTGTCCCTGATCGGCGAGTCCGATGCCGCGAAACATTTGGTCGAATTGGGCCAAAAGCTGCTGGATGTGGGTGAGGCCGAGGGCAATGTGTTCGACAACCGGACGGCCGAATTGCAGACACAGGCCGACATCGAAAACCTGATGGCCCAAAGCCGTGAGCTGTCGGCAAAGTTCAGCAACGACATCGCGGGCGTCGTCAACGAAGCGGAAACGCAGATGGCCGAAGAGGCGGAGATCGCCGAGTCCACGGCGGCGGCCAACAAGAAGCTTCTGATGTTCCTCGCCGGGTTCTCGCTGTTGATTGCCGCCGGCGTTTACCTGATGTACATCCGCCGGCTGGTCGCCCGTCTGGTGACCTTGTCCGGCAATATGATCGCGCTTGCCGATGGGGACCTGAATATCTCCGTCGACACGCACGGATCGGATGAGATCGCCTCCATGGCCGGTACGGTTCAGGTGTTCAAGGAGAACGCCAATGAAGTGAATCGTATGGCGTCGGAGCGGGAGATCGAGGATCGCCGAAACCGCCGCCGGTTGCGCAGCCAGGTTCTGGCGCTCAACAACGCGTTGGAAGAAGAGGTCGCGAAGGCGGTCGATCTGGTCAAAGAGCGTGCGTCGACGGTCGAGAATTCGGCCCGGGCGGCGGCGGACCTGTCGCAGGCGGCCCATACCCAGGCCTCGACCGTGGCCAGTGCGGCCGAGGAAGCGACGATCAACGTGCAGACCGTCGCCAGCGCGGCCGAGGAACTGTCGTCCTCGATCAACGAAATCTCGTCGCAGGTCGGTCGGTCGTCGCAGATCGCCCGTCAGGCGACCGAGGAAGCCGACCGCACCAACACCCAGATCCAGGGTCTGGCCCAGGCGGCGGAAAAAATCGGCGAGGTGGTCAGCCTGATCACCGACATCGCCGAACAGACCAACCTGCTGGCCCTCAACGCCACCATCGAGGCGGCCCGCGCCGGCGACGCCGGCAAAGGCTTTGCCGTGGTGGCCAGCGAGGTCAAGAACCTGGCCAATCAGACGGCCAAGGCGACCGAGGAAATCGGCAAGCAGATCGGCGACATCCAGTCGGCGACGCAGAACAGCGTCGACGCC
>PALN01000074.1 GCA_002706405.1 Rhodospirillaceae bacterium
CCAGCCTAGCATTCCGGCGGGGGCCTGCCTTGATCTGGGTTAAGTCCCGCCGGCGATCAGGTGCCTGGGATCATGTGGCCGGGATCATGTGCCCGGGATCATGTGCCCGGGATCATGTGTAAGGATGAAAGCCCGGCCGTTCCATGGTGAACACGGTGTCGTCGGTCACTTCCGAATAGTCCTGATAGCCCATGCGCGCGATGGGGTGCAGCTTGCCGATGTCGATCTGGCCGTTGTCCATGATCAGGTCGTCGGCGATATGGATGCCCACGACTTCGCCGAACACCACGGTGTAAAGGTGTTCGCCCTTGGTGTTGGGCAGTTCCACCGACTGCACGACCTTGCATTCGAACTGGATCGGCGATTCCTTGACGCGCGGCGGCTTGACCAGGGTCGAGGCGATGGGCGTCAGCCCGGCCAGGGCCATTTCGTCCTGATCCGGGCCCAGGTCGGCGGAGGTCTGGTTCATGGCCTCGCGGGTGTCCCAGGTCGCGAAGTTATGCACGAATTCGCCGGTTTCCAGTGCGTTGCGCAGGGAATCCTTGCGCCCGTCGGTCCCTTCGATGCGGCTGGCACCGGCCGAGAACATGACGGTCGGCGGGTTGTAGGCGACGCCGTTGAAAAAGCTGTAGGGCGCCAGGTTCACGTTGCCCGCCTGATCGACGGTGGTGATCCAACCGATGGGCCGGGGCACGACCAGGCTGTTGAAGGGGTTCTTGGCCAGACCGTGGCCGTCCTTGGGCTCGTAAAACATGGGTATTTCCTTTTAGGCTGGAGCGCGTGAGCGTCAGAGGCGGGCTTTGCGGTATAATCCATACCACAGAAGACCCGCCGCCTGCATCGCGGCGACGATCAGGAAGGCCGCACGGTAGCCTTCGGGCGCGAAATGGCCGGGGGTCGGTTCGGGCCATTGATAGATGATTTCGCCGATCCCCCACTGCACGGCGAAGGCGCCGAAGAACACCATGACGTTAAGCCCGGTGACGACGCGCCCGGTCAATTCCTTGGGGAAGGTCTGGGACAGCACCGTATAGGGCAGGATGCCGAAGGTCCCGAACAGGCCGAAGGCGTACCACACGGGCGTCGTGTCATTGAGCGGATCGAGGGCGATCACCGCCAGCGCGATGGTGAACATCGTCATGCCGAAGACGGCCACGGCCATGGTGCGGATGCCGGCACGGGCCAGCCGGTCGGCGATCCATCCCATGGAGATGAAGCCCACGACCATGAAGGCGGCGATGAACAGAAGGCCCGTCGCCATTTCCGACTGCTCCAGGCCCGCGACGTCGCGCAGCCAGGGGCCGGACCACAGGGACTGCACGCCGAGATAGCCGCTTTGCACCAGGACCGAGGCCGGGGCCACGCGCTTGAACGCCGGGTCGGCGAACACGCGCTTGATGCCCTGGATCATCTCGGCCAGGGTTTCCGTGCTTTCCGTGCGGTCGCGCTTGGGCACGGCCAGGAACAGATAGGCCGCCGCCGCCAGGGTCACCCCGGCCAGAATGAAGAACACGCCGCGCCAGTCGGTGAACGATAGAGCCATCTCCACGGGCTTGGTCGCGGTCAAGGCTCCCATGCCGCCGAACGCCATGTGGATGCCGGTGATCAGCGACTGGCGCTCCGCCGGTACCCAATGGGAATAGGCCTTGAATGCCGCCATCAGGCAGGCCGAGGTGCCGAAGCCGATCATCGCCCGCCCGACGACCAGGCCCGGCGTGCTGCCGGCCATGCCGAACACCAGGGCGCCGGCGGCGGCGATCACCAGAAGCGCCGCCTCGACCTTTCTCGGGCCGTAACGGTCCAACAGGATGCCGAGCGGCAGCTGGAAGGCGGCGAAGGCGAAGAAATTGGCGCTGGTCAAAAGCCCCAGGTCCGCCGCCGTCAGGCCGAGATCGGCGATCAGGTTGGGCGCGATCACGGCGTTCACCACCCGGAACAGGTAGCTCAGGAAATAGCCGAACGCGAAGGGAAGAAAGACCTGAAAGACGATCATGGATGGGCCTATATTATCGTTGAAAACCCACCGGAAGGCAGCCGGTGGGGGCGATGACCTTGCGCCAAACACTTCCCGAAGGCAAGCACAGGGCCGGAAAGTCCTTAGGCGTACATATAGGTAGGAAACACATGGGGCCAAGCGGTGGCTTTCCCTACGGCGATTGGGAGCGGGACATCCAGGCGATCAGCGATTGGCTGGTGGCTGAGGCGCTGGGCCGTGTCCAACTGCGCCCGCTGCTGGCCGGTTTCTGCGATGCCATGAACGCGGCCGGGCTGCCGGTTCTGCGCGCCATTTCGGCGCTCAGCACGCTGCATCCCATGTATGTGGCCCATACCTATACCTACGTTCGCGGGCGCGGCAACGTGACCGAGGACATCCCCCACGGCGCGCACAACACCGACGCCTGGCAGAAAAGCCCGCTGAAAACCATGTTCGACAACGACCTCACCGAATGCCGTTTCGACCTGACAGATCCCAAGCAGGTCGCCCCCTATCCCCTGTTGGGGGAAGCCCTGGAACTGGGCGGTACCGATTACGTCGGCTTCCTGACGCCCTTCGTGACAGGGGTCGACGTGCCGGATTCCGTCCATGATCTTGACGGTCTGATGACGTCCTGGGTGACGGATCGGCCGGACGGGTTTTCGGCCAAGCATCTGCGGGCTCTCAGGCGCCTGGTGCCGCGCTTCGCGCTGGCCGCCAAGCTGGCCAAGCGCGAGGAAACGGCGCTCAACATCGTCACCGCCTATATGGGCCGGGACGCCGGGTGCCGGGTGCTGAACGGCCAGATCAAGCTGGGCGACGGCCAGGTCATTCCCTCCGTCATCTGGTATTCGGACATGCGCAATTCGACCGAACTGTGCGAAAGCCTGAGTCATGGCGAGTACCTTGCCGTGCTCAACCAGTATTTCGCCTGCACCGCCGGTGCCGTGATGGACGGCGGCGGCGAGGTTCTGCGCTTTGTCGGCGATGCGGTGCTGGCGATCTTTCCGATCGGCGAGGACGGCGCCTACAGCCCCGAGGAAGCCTGCGCCAAGGCCTTGGCGGCGGCCGGCCGGGCCGAGGAAATGCTGGAAAAGATCAATGCGGAGCGCCGCGCCGAGGGCCATCCGGAACTGGATTTCGGGCTCGGCCTGCATGTGGGTGAAGTCATGTACGGCAACATCGGCGTGCCCGCGCGGGTCGAGTTTTCGGTGACCGGTCCGGCGGCCAACGAGGTCGCGCGGCTTGAAAACCTGACCAAGGAAACAGGCAACCGGGTCGTCGTGTCGGCGCGGTTTGCCCAACACCTGGATGTCGACTGGCGGCCCCTGGGTGCGCATCGCCTGCGCGGCGTTTCCGGCGAACAGGAAGTGTTTGCGCCGCCCATGGCGCGCTGTTAAAGCAATTCCGGGAGCAAGAAACTGGGTATCAACAAAAACGGCAACGGGACGGGATACTGGCATGGGGCCAAGCGCTTCATGCGCTACAAGCTCGTCGTGCCGATGAAGCGCAGCCCCCATCCGCCGGAATATACCGCGCGCGGCGTGTTCTGGGGGGTGTTCTGGGGTCTGACGCCGCTGGTCGGCATTCAGATGCCCATCGTCACCGCCCATTGGCTGCTGTTCCGCCTGCACCCCAAGACCAGCTTCCACCTGATCCAGGGCTTGGCCTGGGTGTGGATTTCCAACGTCTTCACCATGGTGCCCATGTATTACGGCTTCTATGTCACCGGACAGGTGATGCTGGGCCGCTTCCGACATGTGTCGGGCTACGATTCCTTCTCCAAGCTGTTCAATTTCGCCGCCTGGCAGGAAGACACCTTCTGGGAGACGATCACCCATTATTTCGAATACGTCTGGGAACAGTTCGGCTTGCCGCTGGCCGTCGGCTGGATTCCCTGGGCCGTTGCCGGCGGCTGGGTCGGCTATCGGCTGTCGCTGAAAATCATCCGCGATCGCCGCCAGCGCATCCTGGCCAAGCGCCTGCGCGATTCCTTGGCGGCGGACGACACCGCCCCTGGCGCCTAGGCGCGGGGGTCCTTCGCGACCTCGGTTTCCTGTTCCGCTCGGCGGTCTCTGACCGCCGTTTCGATCTTGTGGCGGAAATCGATATCGTCCTCGGACAATCTGTCGAAATCATCCTTGGCCAGGCGCAGCAGCCGGCAGTCGGTTACGCAATGCACGCGAACCAAGCGCGGCGCGTCCCGGTAAAGCGCCATTTCGCCGAAGAACTCGCCGGCGCTCAGTTCGATGGCGCGGCCCGGCAGATGCACGCGCACGGTGCCGCTCAGGATGAAGTACATGGCATCCGCCGGGTCCCCCTTGGTGAACACGGTGCTGCCCGCCGGCAGGCGCCGGGACTGCAGCCGGCGGACGATCTGTTCGATCTGTACCGGGCCCAGGTGGGAAAACGCCGGCACGCCCGACACCATGCCGAAGGAGATGACGAAGTCGCGCTGATGGATGTCCCGGGAAAAGGCCGAGGCGATGATGCCGATGGGGATGGCGAACATGCCGAGCCCGAAGACCATCATGGCGCCGCCGACGATCTTGCCGAGCACCGTGACCGGCACGATATCGCCGTAGCCGACGGTGGTCAGGGTCGCGAGTCCCCACCACATGGCATGGGGGATCGAGGCGAAGGCGTCCGGCTGAACCGGGTGTTCCAGGTGAAAGACGATGGTCGAGCACACGACCAGAAGCCCCAGCATGACGATCAGCGCCCCCCCCAGGGCGCGCCATTCCTCGGCCAGGACGCGCATCAGGGTGTTCAGGCCCGGCGAATAACGCGCCAGCTTCAGCATGCGGAGCAGCCGGAAAACCCTGAGCACCCGCAGATCCGCCGCGGGGATGAACAGCGACAGGTAGAAGGGCGCGATCGCCAGCAGATCGATCAGCAGATAGGGCCCCATGGCGAACCGCAGGCGGCCGAGAAAGGCGCCGTGGCGGGCGACCGGCGGATGTTCGACGGCGACCCACAGACGGGCCAGGTATTCGACCGTGAACACGGCGACGGAAACGCGGTCGAAGACAAGAAACAATTGGCCGTGCGCGACATCCAAATCGGGCACGGTCTCCAGGGTCACGGCCAGTACGTTGGCGACGATCAGGACCACCATGGCCGTGTCGAATATCCGCGATCCGGTGTTGTCCGGACGGCTGGCTTCGATCAGGTAATAAATCCGGCGCCGCAGGGTCACGTCTGCCTGCCTTGTTCCGTTGCGGGTATTTGCGTGCACCAGCTTATCCGCCGGCGCCCGGCCATGGATTGACCAGCGTCAATCAAAGATAACCCATGTCACGAAACGACGTATGGCCCGATTTGGCGATGATCAAATGGTCGTGCAGGATGATGCCCATGCTTTTCGCGGCCTCGGCGACCTGGCGGGTCATGTCGATGTCGGCCTGGGACGGCGTCGGGTCGCCGGAGGGATGGTTGTGAACCATGATCAGGGCGGCCGCCTGCAGTTCCAGGGCGCGCTTCACGACCTCGCGCGGATACAGCGGCGTGTGGTCGATGGTGCCGCGCCATTGCACCTCGTCCTTGATCAGCACGTTCTTGCGGTTGAGGAACAGCACGCGGAAATGTTCGCGGCCTTCGCGGCTCATGGCCGTGCGGCAGTATTTCAGCAGCTTGTCCCAATTGCTCAGCACGGGGGCCGCCGCCATTTCGTCGCGGGCCAGGCGTTCGGCCGCCGCCGCCACGGTCTTGAGCGCGATGACGACGGCGTCGCCGGCACCCGGCACCTGGCGGACCAGCGCGGCCTCCGCCGTCACCACCTCGGCGAAGGAGCCGAAACGGTCCAGCAGGTCCTTGGCCAGCGGCTTGACGTCGCGCCGGGGCAGGGCCTGAAACAGCAGCAGTTCCAGAAGTTCGTAATCGGCCAGTTGGTCGCCCCCGGTCTTCAGGAAGCGGTCCTTCAGGCGTTGGCGATGGCCGTGAAAATGGGGAGTCTTGGCCGCACTTGCGGCAGCATCGGGGGGCGTTTCAGGCTTGTCGTCCTCGCCCGTCGCCACCGGCCCGCTCCGGATCAGACCTTGTAAGGCGGCCGGTCCAGGCCCTTGGGCGACAGGGTAAAGACCTCATACCCGTCCTTGGTCACGCCGATGGAATGTTCGAACTGGGCCGAAAGCGAGCGGTCCTTGGTCACGGCGGTCCAGCCGTCGGCCAGGATCTTCACGTCGAACTTACCGGCGTTGATCATCGGCTCGATGGTGAAGAACATTCCTTCGTGCAGGACGTCGCCGTCGCCGGCGCGCCCGAAATGCATGATGTTGGGCGCATCGTGGAACACCTTGCCCAGGCCGTGGCCGCAGAAATCGCGCACCACGGAATAGCGCCGCGCTTCGGCATGGCTTTGGATCGCCTGCCCGATGTCGCCCAGGCGTGCGCCCGGACGCACCATCTTGATGCCTTCCCACATCGCCTCGAAGGTGGCGTCGACCAGGTTTGCGGCCTTCACCTTGGGCTTGCCGACATGGAACATGCGCGAGGTGTCGCCGTGCCAGCCGTCGACGATGACGGTGACGTCGATGTTGATGCAGTCCCCGTCTTCCAGAACCTTCGGCCCGGGAATGCCGTGGCAGACCACATGGTTGACCGACGTGCAGATGGATTTCGGGAAGCCGCGGTAATTCAGCGGGGCGGCAATGGCGCCGTGATCGGTGATGTACTGATGGCAGAGTTCGTCCAGGCGTTCCGTCGTCACGCCGGGCTGAACGTGCGGCACGATCATGTCGAGCGTTTCCGCCGCCAGCCGTCTGGCCGCGCGCATGCCCGCGAAGCCTTCGGGCCCGTGGATCTTGATCTGGCGACCGTCGCGGGCCGGCACGGTTTTGACGAATTCTTTCATGGTGTCTCAAATAGGTCGTGAATATGGATTGGCAACCCCAACGGGCGGTCCGCGACCGTTTTATCAGACCTTTTCCCCGGGCGCGACCAGTTCCGCGTGTGCCGTTACGGCGCGATCGGCACGGGGCTGCTCAGTGAAATGTCCTTGGGCGTCACCTTGCAGCGGTAACACAGGACCTCGACCCCTTTCATGCGCGCCTCTTCCAGACCGTCCGCATAGGCCGGGTCGATGTCGCCGGCGACTTCGAAGCGGTTGCCGTCCTCGCGCTGAACCAGATAGAGCATCACCGCGCGGTGACCCTGGGCGACCATGTCGGCCAGTTCGACCAGATGCTTGGCGCCGCGCGAGGTCACGCCATCGGGAAATTCCAGCGGCCCGTCGGCCAGGTCGCGGCGCATGGTGACGTTCTTGATCTCGACATAGCAAAGGCCCTTTTTGGGGTCTTCCAGCAGGATGTCGATGCGCGAATTCTGGCCGTATTTGACCTCGCGCCGCAGGGTTTCGTAGCCGGTCAGCTCGGCGACCTTTCCGGCCTCGATGGCTTCGGCGACGATGGCGTTGGGCAGGGCCGTGTTGATGCCGACCAGGGTCTTGCCGATGCGGATCAGCTCCCAGGTCCATTTCAGCTTGCGATCCGGGTTGGCGGCCGGGCTGATCCAGACTTCCGCGCCCGGCTCGTTGACCGACAGCATGGACCCGGAATTGGCGCAATGCGCGGTGACGACGGTGCCGTCGGCCAGGGTCACGTCGGCCATGAAGCGCTTGTAGCGCTTGACCAGGGTGCCTTTGACGAGAGGAGCGTGAAACTTCATGGCCGGAAAGCTACTCCCCGCCCCGGAACATTTCAACGCCGAGGTCTCGGCGGCACGTCAATCCTTGGGCTGGGCCTTCTCGCCCAGGCTGAATTCCTGGGTGCCCAGGGCTTCGGCCAGCCGTGTCTTGGCGCTGCCGGGGGGCAGAGGCTGCTGTTGCGTCGGCGCCGGGGCCCAGGCCGTCAGGGTCAAAATCCGGAAGGTCGCGGGGAAGCGGCCGTCGGCGTCGCGGTGGCGGTCTTCATACATCGCCAGGGCGCGGCTCAGCACGTCGCGCCGGCCCAGGCCCGCCTTGGCCTCGGCGACCGCATTGCTTTCGCCCATGGCGCGCAGGTCGTAGAGCAGCCGCATGGGGGTTTCGTAACTGACGGTGACCTGGTCGGCATCGACCACGGGCAGGGAAAAGCCCGCGCGCTGCAACAATCCGCCCAGATCCCGCACGTCGGCGAAGGGCGACACGCGGGGGCTCAGGCCGCCGCAGATTTCGATTTCGGCTTCGGCCAGGCAATCGCGCAGTTCGGCCAGGGTGCCGCCGCCCAGCATGGAGGCCAGGAACAGTCCATCCGGCTTCAGCGCCTTCCGGATCTGCAGCAGCGCCCCCGGCAGGTCGTTGACCCAATGCAGGGACAGGTTGGACAGCACGGCGTCGAAGGTGCCCTCGGCGAAGGGCAGGAACTCTTCATCGGCGGCCAGGGTCGGCAGGCCGGGCATTTCGCCGTCGCGGGCACGGCGCGCCATGGCGGGGGACAGGTCGGCCTGGATCAGGGTCTCGATCCCGCCGCGCCCCATGGTTTGGGGGCCGAACACCTGGCGGCCCATCTCGCCGCCGTGGCAGCCGAGGTCGAGCGCCAAGGGGAAGCGGTGGGTGATGTCGTCCAGGCGGTCGGCCAGGCGGTCGGCTGTTTCCTCGAACAGGAAGCCGTGGGCGTCGAGCTGGGCCGCCGCGCGGTCGCGGTGGTGGCGCACCTTGGCGCGATTGAACACATGGATCGTTTCGGTCATCGTATTTGTATGACACATCGATCGCCCGGCATAAACGGCGCCTTTGATGGTGCCGGACCGGACGGCGGCGGCGCGCTCGCCGCCGGGTTGAAGACGGCCGGCCGGCGGCTGCTCGACGTCATCCTGCCGCCCCATTGCCTCGCCTGCGGCGGGGCGGTGGATGAGCCCGGCAGCCTGTGCCCGCCCTGCTGGGACGCCGTGACCTTCCTGGGGGCGCCGGCCTGTGCGTGCTGCGGCACACCCTTTGAATTCGACGCCGGGCCGGGGGTGCTCTGCGCCGCCTGCATCCGGCGGCCGCCGGTCTATGAGCGGGCCCGGGCGGTCCTGGCCTATGACGATGCCAGCCGGGGCATGATCCTGGGCTTCAAGCATGCGGACCGGACCGAGGCCGCCCCCGCCTTCGGGCGCTGGCTGGCCCGCGCCGGGGCGGACGTGATCGCCGAGGCAGATCTCATCGCCCCCGTGCCGCTGCATTGGACGCGGTTCTGGCGGCGGCGTTACAACCAGTCGGCCCTGCTGGCCCAGGCCTTGGCCCGTACGGTGCTGACCGGTGGCCGGCATCTGCCGGTGATCCCGGATCTGCTGGTCCGCCGCCGCCGCACCCCGTCCCAGGGCGGCTTGGGGGCGTCGGCGCGGGCGCGCAACGTGCGCGGCGCGTTTCGTCTCAAGCCAAAGTTTCAGGCGAGACTGCGCGGTGCCCGCGTGCTGCTGGTCGACGACGTATTCACCACGGGGGCGACGGTCGAAGCCTGCGCCCGGGTCCTGCTGCGCGCGGGTGCGGGGGCGGTCGACGTGCTGACCCTGGCCCGGGTCGCGCGGCCGCGCGCGGAATAGTGAGACGCGGCACCTTTCCACCGACCGGCCCCGCCCTATATAAGGGAGGCGGAATGCCCCATGATTTGAGTCCAGGATCCGACAACGTGACCAAGAAAATCGAAATCTATACCAGCCCCTTTTGCCCCTATTGCCATGCGGCCAAGCGTCTGCTGGCGGGCAAGGGCGTGACGTTTGACGAAATCGACGTGATGATGTCGCCGGCCAAGCGCAAGGAGATGTCGGCGCGGGCAGGGGGGGCGACATCGGTCCCGCAGATTTTCGTCGACGGCGACCATATCGGCGATTGCGACGGCATTCATGCGCTCGACGCCAAGGGGGCTCTGGACGTCATTCTGGGCCTGGGTTGAGGCCGGATCATGAGCACGACATTCACCGCCGCCCTGGTGCAGACCAATTCGGGCAACGACCCCGCCGCCAACGGCGACATGATCGTCGACCAGATCAAGGAAGCCGCCGGCATGGGGGCGGACTTCGTGATGTTTCCCGAGGTCGTGACCCTGGTCGAAACGGGGGCCAAGAACGTTGCCCCCAAGGTCACCTCTTTCGAGGCCGACCCCAACCTGCCGCGGTTCCGGGATGCCGCGCGCGATGCCGGCGTGTGGGTGCTGATCGGCTCCATGGTGGTCGAACACGAAACCCTGGACCGCAAGTTCGCCAATCGCTCGGTGCTGATTTCCGATAGGGGCGAGATCGTCGCCACCTACGACAAGATCCATATGTTCGACGTCGATCTGGAAAACGGCGAAAGCTACCGGGAAAGCAAGAGTTATGAGCCCGGCACCCGCGCCGTCGTCGCCGACACGCCCTGGGGCAAGCTGGGCCTGACCATCTGCTACGACATCCGGTTCCCGCACCTTCACCGCAGCTTGGCCCAGGCGGGGGCGGTGATGATCGCCATTCCGGCGTCGTTTACCCGGCCCACGGGCCGGGCCCATTGGCATGTGCTGATGCGCGCCCGGGCGATCGAGACGGGCTGCTTCGTGTTCGCTCCGGCGCAGACCGGCGAGCATATGGATGGGCGCAAGACCTATGGCCATTCCCTGGTGGTCGACCCCTGGGGCGAGGTCATCGCCGACGGCGGCGAGGACACGGGCATCGTGTTGGCCGAGATTGATCTGGGTCTGGTCGGCAAGGCGCGGGCCAAGGTGCCGTCCTTGACCCATGACCGCCCGTTCGACGGCGGCGGCACGCCCAACTGAACCCATCACCCGGCTTGAAAAAAATTAGAATTGTTGCAGCGCGGCAACCGTGGATCGGTTATACTGCCGACTAGCGAACTCGACACACAATTGTATGTTTAGGATAACCGTGTACCAGCTCAGGAAAATTCTTGCCGTCGGCGCCATCGCGCTCGCGGCCTTCGTCGTGACCGCTCCCGCCCAGGCACAGTCGCCGGGGCCGTATGTTTCAGGCGCGCTCGGGGTGACCCAGCCAAGCGACTGGGACATCACCGGTGGTACCGTCAACACGAAGCAAGAATCCGATCCGGGCTTCGCCGGCGCCATTGCGCTGGGCACGACGTTCTCCGACAACTGGCGGGCCGAGGGTGAACTGTCCTACAGCAACGCCAATGTGGATTCGTTCTCCGGCACCAATGGGTCGGGCGAAACCTCGATGTTTGGGCTGATGTTCAACGGCTTGTACGACTTCAAAACGAATTCCCGATGGACGCCCTATATCGGCGCCGGTATCGGCGCTGCGGTGATCAAGGCGAGCGACCTGTCGCCGGTCGGCGGCTCGCGCATCTCGAAAAGCGATCAGGTGTTCGCCTACCAGGGCATCGCCGGTGTGAGCTATAAGATCGACGATCAGTTGGGCCTGTTCACGGAATACCGGTATGTCGGCACCGCGGACCGCGACCTGCGGACCGATTCCGGCATCGATGTGGAGTCCGATTCGGGCGAACACCGCATCATGGTCGGCCTGCGCTGGTCCTTCGGCGCGCCGAAGCCCATGGCGAAAGCCGAACCCAAGCCGATTCCCGTACAGGCCCCTGCGCCGAAGCCCGTGGCCAAGCCGGCCCCGGAAGCGCCGCGCAATTACCTGGTGTTCTTTGACTGGGACAAGGCGGATTTGACGGCTGACGCCAAGGCGATCATCCAGGCCGCCGCCGGCAACAGCAAGACCATGACCGTGACCCGCATCGAAACCACGGGCCATGCGGACAGGTCGGGCACGGACGCCTATAACCTGCGTCTGTCCAAGCGCCGGGCCGAAGCGGTGATGGGTGAGTTGACCCGCCTGGGCATTCCCGCCAACGAGGTCGTCGTGCGCTGGAAAGGGGAGCGTGAACCCCTGGTTCAGACACCGGATGGCGCCCGCGAGCCGCAGAACCGGCGCGTCGAGATCATTCTCAGCAAATAAAAAGCCGCCCGTTGGGCGGCCTGTCTTCGGGGTGGGGTTTCGACCCGCGCTGATCGTCGATGATTAATCGTCGAGGACAGGCTTTCCGGCGGCGGTATCCATGGCCGCGAGCGCTTGCGTGCTGGGCGTCGGCGTGGCCGAGGCCATCACGGAGCTGGTCGTCGGCGCGCCCTGGATATAGGCCAGAAGGCCTTGGCGCGGCTGGGCCTGAACTTCACGGAACACGCGGGCCATGGTCTGACAGTAGGTCGCCTGCGTCAGGCGCTTCAAAGATGCCCGGTTGGCCAGATGGGTGATGAAACGATTCAATTCCCGTTCCGCCCCGGCGCGGTAGACGCGCTGGAAAATGCCGCGCAATGCACGGCCTTCGCGGACCAGTTCGTCCTGATGGCGGGTCACCACGGTATTGTATAGGGACTGCTGCTGGCAGCTGAGTGCGGCCACGGCCAGTTCGGCGCGGAACATGCGCATGCGTACGGCGTGGCTTTCCGCGGGGGTCAGGCAGGTCGTGGGCAGGCGGATGTCGGCGAAATCCTCGGCCTGAACACAGGCTGCCTGCGCCGTCTGGGGCGCAAACGCAACAACGGTCAGCGCGGCCACGGCGGCGGCTGCCATCAGATGTCGCTTCCACGAGTTAGCTGCGGATATTGCCAAGTCCCCGGACGCCCCTTTTGGCCCCTAAAATTCCTTAATTGCCCCGATCATGCCATCAAGGAAGTTACCATGCAACTAACGAACAGCGCCGCCGCCCCGGAGAGCAGTCCGGTGCGGCGGCGCGTTTGGTCGAGTAATTGACGGCTTACGCGGTCTTCTGGACGGCGCCTTCCATGTAATCCGGATCCATGACCGTGGCGCGGCGCATGTCGCGGCGGTAGGCGTCCAGGTCATAAGGGCGGGCCCGGTGCATGGTGCAGCGGTTGTCCCAGATCACCAGATCGCCGACCTGCCAGGTATGGGTATGGACGAACTGCGGCTGCGTTGCGTGTTCCATCAGGTCACGGATCAGCATGCGGCCTTCGGGCAGCGGCATGCCGACGATATGCGACGCGTGGGACGCGAGATACAGCGCCTTGCGCCCGGTCACCGGGTGGACGCGGACCAGATCGTGCTGAACCGGCGGCAGGGCGGCGCGTTCCGCGTCGGAAAACTCGGTGAAGCCCAATTGGGCGCGCGAGGTGGCGATGCAGTGCTCGGCCACCATGCCCTCGATCCGATCCTTCATCTTTTGCGGCAGGGCGTCATAGGCGGCGCGCATGTCGGCGAACTGGGTCTCGCCGCCCTCGGGCACCACCGTATGGGCATGCAGCAGCGAATATTTCGCCGTCACCTTTTTGAAGGACGCGTCCGTATGCCACAGCTGGTTGGCCAGCCCGAACATGCGGCGGCGGTCGTTGCGGTCCATCTTCTCGTTGTTCTCGTTCAGGTTCGAGATATCGACCAGCTTCGGGCCGATGCGATCCTTGAGCCCGGTCTTGAGCAGCCTGTTGTCGGCATACAGGGGGCCGAACCGTTCGGCGAAGGTGGCCTGGGCGTCTTCATCCAATGTCGGGCCGTGAAAGATCAGGACGGCGTTGGTATCGATGGCGTCCTGGATTTCGGCGAAGGCCGCGTCATCCATGGGTTGGGACAGGTCGACGTTCTGGATTTCTCCGACGAACAGCGGGTGCAATTGTTTCACGGTGACGGCCATGGCGGACTCCTTGGATTGGCAGTTTCCCCAAACGCGCGGCATCCGTCATTGCGGGCCGGCGATTTGTCCGATTTGACAAGGGCCTATGGATAATGTCGAATTCAAAATGTTAGCCACTCATAACAAAATATTATGGGGTTTGCCTGCTCATGCGGCTCAATCTGCGACAAATCGAAGCTTTCCGCGCCGTGTTTCAGACCGGCAGCATGACCGCCGCCGGGAGCCTGATGGGCATCACCCAGCCGGCGGTCAGCCGCCTGATCCGGGACCTGGAGGCGGAAATCGGCCTGCCCCTGTTTGAGCGCGCCGCCGGCCGGGTGATCGCCACGCCCGACGCCGTGGCCCTGTTCCGTGAGGTCGAACGCAGTTTTCACGGCCTTGACCGGGTCGCGCGGGCGGCGGCGGAACTGCGTCAGCGCCGCCAGGGAGAATTGCGCATCGCCGCCTCGGTGGCGCCGTCGTTCTTCTGTTTGCCGCCGGTCATCCGCGCCTTTCACGCGGTCTGGCCGGGGGTGGCCTTATCACTCAAGACCGGCACCTCGCCCGAAGTTCTGGACCTGGTCGCCATGCAGCAATGTGATCTGGGCGTCGCCGTGGTGCCGGCCGACGCCCCCGGCGTCGTCACCCGCGCGCTGCCCGTGCACGAAGCGGTCTGTGTCCTGCCCGTGGGCCATGCCTTGGCCGTGAAAGACGCGGTCACGGCGCAGGACCTGGACGGCGTTCCCCTTTTGGTGTTGTCCGACTACAGCCGTCTGCAGCAACAGTTCACGGCCTGCCTGGACGCGGCGGGAATCATCCCCAACGTGGTGTTCGAATCGTCGTTTTCGGCCTCGATCTGTCCGCTGATCGCCGACGGGGTGGGGGTTGGGGTGCTCGATCCCTTGACGGCCCGGGCGCATGACCGCCGGGGGGTGGTGCTACGCCCGTTCCGCCCGGCGGTGACTTATGAACTGAAGGCGGTGTTCCCGGCGGCCCGGCCGCTGGGCGAGCGCGCGGCGGCGTTCACCGACCTGTTACACCGCCATCTGGAAGAATTCGGCACCGAAATCGGGCAATCATCCTAGGACGGCGTCGGCATCAGGGGATGGGGTGCCGGTTCGCCGTCGTCGCGGGTCGAGAGACCCAGGTCATTGACGGCGCACAGCCGCTGCTTCACGCCGGAAGGGGCTTCGTCGGTCTGCCCGTGCTCATAGGCGACGACCTGCAGCCGGCCCCGGACAAGGTCCAGCAATTCACCCGAAGTCAGCAGGTGATCCGGATTGCGCGGCCGCCCGAAGGCCTCGTTGCCGCGGGCAAAGGTTTCGTACAGCAGCACCCCGCCCGGTTCGAGCGACCCGATCAGGCCGTCGAAATGGGGCCGGAACAGATAGTTGCTGACCACGATGGCGGCGAAGGCACCGGCGGGCAGGGGCCAGGGCTTGCCGTCCTCCAGGTCGATGGCGACGACCTCGGCACGGTCGTCGTGGGCCAGGTCGGCCAGGGCCGAGACATCCTTGTCCACAAGCGTAACCGGATGGCCCCGGCCCAGAAAATGCCGGGCGTGCCGTCCGCCGCCGGCGGCAAGATCAAGCACCATCCCGCCCGAAGGACCGTCCTTGGGAGCCAAGGGGGCGAACCGCGTGACCCAGGTCGACGGTGCCTTGAACTTCAGATGGTGGGGCGTGTCGGGCATGGGGTGTTTCCTGGGTTTTCGTGGGCCGGTGATTCGGTTTTTGTTAAGCGTTTCATACTATGTTTCAGGGGGCAAAACGCCTATAACAGGCGCGATTGGCCCCTGAAGGACGCTTTATGGCGTAATTTTACGGGAATTTCGGGGCCGGCGGCACAGAAAGAGTCCGAGCAATGATCCGCTATCGACTGATTTGCAGCCAGGACCACGAATTCGATGCCTGGTTCCGTGACGGCGCCGGTTACGAGCGCCAAGTCAAACGCCAGCAGGTGACCTGTCCCCATTGCGGCGATGTCGACGTGACCAAGGCGATCATGGCGCCGGGCATCGCCAAGTCGCCCGATACGGATAAGTTCGCCGAAGCCAAGGCACACGAGGTCGCGCGCCGCATCCTGACCGCCGTCGGCAAGTTGCGCGACAACGTCGAACAGGAATGCGAGTACGTCGGCGATCAGTTCGCCGACGAAGCCCGCGCCATTCATTACGGCGATGCCGACGAACGCGGCATTTATGGCGAGGCATCGGATGATGATGCTGCCGAGTTGGAGGAGGAAGGCATCGAATTCTTCCGCCTGCCGAACCTCCCCCAGCGTCGCGACAACTGATCCTGCCTTTACGGGCTGTCGCGGACGTCAGTCCGTGAACGAGACCCCGGCGTTACGTTCCAACACCTTGATGATGTCGTCGCAGCTCACTTTCGGGCCGAGCGTCTGCATGCCGGCCTGGAAGAACTCGCGCGTCAGGTTCGACGCCATCATCGGCACCCCTGAATCATTGCCAAGCTGACAGGCCAGGCGCACGTCCTTGTGCATCAGGCCCATGGCGAAGGTGCCCGGCTTTTTGTCGCGGATGTTCGGCAGGAAAATCTTGGTCGCGTTGCTCTGCGCCGATCCCTTGCTCAGGACCTCGATCATGGTGTCCAGGCTCAGCCCGTTCTTCATGCCCATGATCACGGCCTCGAAGGTGGCGATGCGGATCGACGCGCTGGTCACGTTGTTGACCAGCTTCATGGTATGGCCGGCGCCGACGTCGCCGCAGTGGAAGATGTTGGGGCTGATGGTTTCCAGATAGGGCAGGACCTTGTCGAACTGTTCCTTGGACCCGCCGGCCATGATCGCGATGGTGCCGGCGTCGGCGCCCTGCGGACCGCCGGACACGGGGGCGTCGATCAGGCTGATTCCCTTTTCCGCAAGCTCCGCCGCCATGGCGCGGGTCTCGTTGGGATCGCCCGTGGTCTGGTCGACGATCAGCTTGCCGGGCTCCAACCCTTCGACCAGGCCGCCGGGGCCGAAGATCGCCTGGCGCACCTCGGCCGAGCTCGGCAGACAGGTCAGAATGATGTCGCATTCGCGGGCCAGGGAGGCCGGGTCCTGGACCGGCTGGGCACCGTCGGCGGCGAAGCTCTCGACGGCCGCGCGGTTCAGATCGAAGACCCGCAGCTTATGTTCCCGCATCAGCCGCCGCGCCAGCGCGCCACCCATCATGCCGAGCCCGATATATCCTAAATTCATGTCAGTCGTCCTCCCGTAGGCGTTCGCGCGCGGGTCGTGTGTCGCCCGCGAACAGATTGGTTTCTTGTTTCCTTGGTGATTCGCGCCCGAACGGGCGGGATCATGAAGGGGTCGGCGGGGATGATAGCGAATGCGGCGCGAGCCGCGAAGAGTCTTACACTGCGGTCAGGCGCGGCAAGGGATAGGGCTGCGTCATCGCCCGGGCGGTCACCCGGGATGGCGGGAAATCGACGCTCACGCGCGTTCCCTTGCCTTTCGCGCTGACGACCTCGGTGGTGGCGCCGTGTGTTTTCGCCAGTTCGACGGCAAGCGGCAGGCCCAGGCCCGTGCCCTGGTGGTCGCGGGTCATCGGGTGGCCGACCTGGCCAAATCGCGATAACGCGGTCTCCAGTTCCTCCGCATCCATGCCGATGCCCGTGTCGGTGACGGCAAGGCGAAGACCGCCGTCATCCAGTTCCATCGCTTCAACCGTGACGCGTCCGCCGGTGGTGGTGAACTTGACCGCGTTGGACAGCAGGTTCAGCAAGATCTGTTTGACCCGCCGTTCGTCGGCGATCAGGCCGGGCAGGGACGGCGCGATGTGGAGATGCAGCAGGATGCCCTTGCGCACGACGTCGCCGTCGACCATGCGGAAGGTTTCCGTAATCGCCCGCTCGAGGTCGATCTCGGTCTCGCTCAGGTGCAGTTGCTGTGTTTCGGCCGCCGACAGGTCGAGGATATCGCTGATCAGGGACAGAAGATGGCTGCCGGACGTGTTGATGTCGTGCAGGCAGTCCTCTTGTCGCGCGTTGGCCAGTGGTCCGTAGACCCCTTCCTTGAGCGAACTGGAAAAGCCGATGATGACGTTCAGCGGCGTGCGCAGTTCATGGCTCATGTTGGACAGGAACTCGGTTTTCGCCCGATTGGCACGCTCGGCGCGGTTCTTCTGGCGCTCCATATCGTCCTGGGCCTGGGCGATTTCCATGATGGTGCGGTGTAGCGCGTCGTTCTTCGCCTCCAGTTCCTCGACGGTCGCGCGCACCTTCGATTCAAGCGGGCGATAGATGAACAACGCCTCGCTCAACAGGGCCAGGAGCGCACAGACCCACAACCCGGTCTCGAACCGTTTGATCCGCGCGATGGCGCGCCGGGAAAAGGCCTCATATGCCTCGACCGCCGAATTCAACATGGGTTCCAGGACATGCGGCCCGTAGTTGATCAAATAGACATAGGACGATGTGTTGAACCTGAGCTCGCCGTACCGCAGGCCGTAGATGTCCCGGGCATGGCCGAGGAAGCGGTTGACCGCCAGGTCCAGGCCGACGGTGTTGTCGAAATAAATGACCGCCAGATCCTCGGTCATGACTTGGGGGATGCCGGCTTCTTCGTTGCCGGTCAGCAGCAGCAAATGAGCGCGCTGCATGGCGTTGACGGCGCGGCCCAACTGGGCGCGGGAAATTTCGTACTCGTATTCGTCCTGGGCGAAGGCCATCTGCCCGGCGAAATGGGCGATGCGGTTGGCCTGCCCGTTCTGGCCGCCGGCAACGAAGATCAGATGCCCGTAGTCCGATTGCTTGTCGATGATGAAGTGCATGGTGACGAACGACGCCGTGACCAGCAGGGCGATCGCCGCAAGTCCCAGGACATAGCGGTATCGCAGGCTTTTGACAGCCGCCAGTTCCGACATACTTCGCCCCGTCCAGGTCCCTGTTGATCATTCAAGCGGGGGCATCCTAGCGGCGGCATATGACAGTTATGTTTCGCCGAATCTGCCTAGGCGGCATCCTTGACGCAGAAGGCCAGGTAGTTGACGGAGAGGTCCTTGGCGTCCAGCCGCCAGGTGTCGCTAAACGGATTGAACACCATGCCTTCCAGATGCGTGAGGGTGACGCCATGGGCCGCCAGACCGCCCGCCAGTTCCGACGGACGCACGAATTTTCGCCAATCATGGGTGCCCACGGGCAGCCAGCGCAGGATGTATTCGGCGCCGATCTTGGCCAGGGCGAGGGACTTGAGCGTGCGGTTCAAGGTCGTCACCACCATGCAGCCGCCCGGCCGCACCAACCCTGCCGAGGCGGCCAGGAAAGCGTCCAGATCGGCGACATGTTCGACGACCTCCATGTTCAGAACCACGTCGTAGGTTCGGCCCAGGCTGGCCAGATCCTCGGGCAGAACGTGGCGGTAATCGATGTCCAGGCCCATCTGATCGGCGTGCAGCCGGGCCACGGCGATGTTTTTTTCGCCCGCGTCGATGGCGGTCACCTTGGCGCCGAGCCGCGCCATGGGTTCGGCCAGCAGGCCGCCGCCGCATCCGATGTCGAGAAGCGACAGCCCGGCCAGAGGCGCGGGTTTGTCCGCATCCAGGCCGAAATGCCCGGCCACCCGGTCGCGGATGAAGGCGATGCGCAGCGGGTTGATGCGGTGCAGCGGGCGGAACTTGCCCTTGGCGTCCCACCATTCGTCGGCGATGGCCTGAAACTGGGCGACTTCACCGTCATCGGCAGTGGTTTGTCGGGGCGGCGTCTTATGGGCGGTCTGGGCGGTCATGCGGGGCCTTTGCGTCATTGATGGCGCGGGCACCTTGCCCGCAACGCCGATTAAGAGTAAGAAGGCGCCGCCCGGCAGACAAGGGCAAGTAATTCCGACGGAAATTTCCGGTTTTCGGGCATCTTTCACCAATCGAGAGAGACACCGGTTCCATGGCGTTGATCGTGCAGAAATTCGGCGGCACTTCGGTGGCCGACGTCGACCGCATTAAGGCGGTGGCGCAGCGCGTTAAGTCCGAAGTCGATTCGGGCAACCAGATCGCCGTGGTGGTATCGGCCATGGCCGGGGTGACCAACCAGCTGGTTGGTTACGTGGATAACATTTCCAAACTCTATGACGCGCGGGAATACGACGCCGTCGTCGCCTCGGGCGAACAGGTCACATCGGGCCTTCTCGCCCTGGCGCTGCAGGACATCGGCATCTCCGCACGGTCCTGGCAGGGCTGGCAGATCCCCATCCATACGGACGATGTCCACGCCAAGGCGCGGATCACCAGCATCGACACGGACAAGATCAAAGCACGTCTGGACGTGGGCGAGGTCGTGGTCGTGCCCGGTTTCCAGGGGGTTTCCCCGGATGGGCGCATCACCACGTTGGGCCGCGGCGGCTCCGATACGTCGGCGGTGGCGCTCGCGGCGGCGCTCAAGGCGCATCGCTGCGACATCTACACGGACGTCGACGGGGTCTATACCTGTGATCCCCGGATCGTCACCAAGGCCCGCAAGCTGAGCAAGATCACTTACGAAGAAATGCTGGAGATGGCATCCCAAGGTGCGAAGGTCCTGCAGACTCGCGCCGTGGAAATGGCCATGAACCACGGGGTGCGCACGGAGGTCCGGTCGAGCTTCTCCGCCGAGCGCGGCACCCTGGTCGTAAACGAGGAAGAAATCGTGGAAAAGCAAGTCGTCAGCGGTATCGCCTATTCCCGGGACGAGGCCAAGATCACCCTGGTCCGCGTCGCCGACCGGCCCGGCGTGGCGGCCGGCATCTTCGGTCCCTTGGCGGAAGCCAGCGTCAACGTCGATATGATCGTGCAGAATGTGTCCGCCGACGGCAAGGCCACGGACATGACCTTCACGGTGACCAAGTCCGACCTGGAACGCACCAAGTCGATCATCCAGTCGAAAAAGGCTGAAATCGGCTACGAAGACCTGGTCGCCAAGGATGGCGTGGTCAAGATCTCCATCATCGGCGTGGGCATGCGCTCGCATGCGGGCGTGGCGCAGACCATGTTCCAGACCTTGGCCGAGAAGGGCATCAACATCCAGGTGATCTCGACCTCCGAGATCAAGGTCAGCGTGCTGATCGCCGAGGAATATACGGAATTGGCGGTGCGCGCCCTGCATACGGCCTATGGGCTGGACGCCGCTTAAAAGCGCCAGTTCGGACCCGCGCTGACACGGCAAAAGCCACGGCGGCGAACTTTTCCGGCGGCAGCGCGGTCGCCATCGCGACATTTTAATCCTATATGATAGCAACGCCGGGGGGGAATGGACCCGGGCAGATTGCGCGTGGAGATCAGGGCAGGGGTCCATAATTCAGTGAGCGATACGCCGAACCCGCAAAACCCGGCAGCCAAAGCAGGGGGACAGGTGCCGAAGAAGGCGCCTATCGTCGGTCGTCGGCGTTCGGACGTCTCGCCGGTGCCCCGGCGCATGCTCGGTCGGGTCCGCACCGTCATGGCGGCGACGGGTACGGCCCAGGAACGCCTGGACCAGATCGTTCAGGTCATCGCCCTCGAAATGGTCGCCGAAGTCTGTTCCATCTATCTCCGGCGGGCCGGCGACGTACTTGAACTGTTCGCCACGCAGGGCCTGCGCAAGGACGCGGTGCACAAGACCCGGCTGCGGATCGGCGAAGGCCTCGTCGGCGAGATTGCCGCGCATGCCTTGCCCTTCGCTCTTGAGGATGCGCAGTCCCATCCCAGCTTCGCCTATCGCCCGGAAACCGGTGAAGAACTGTTCCATTCCCTGATGGGCGTGCCGATCCTGCGCGGTGGCCGCGTCACCGGCGTGCTGGTGGTGCAGAACCGCACGCGGCGCGCCTACGAAGACGAAGAGGTCGAAACCCTTCAGACCGTGGCCATGGTGCTGGCCGAATTGGTCGCCGGCGGCGATCTGGTGGCGGCGGACGAATTGTTGCCGGTCGACGGCATCGGTTTGAAGCCGTTGCGTGTCGAAGGGTTGAAACTGAATGGCGGGATCGGCATCGGTGTGGCGGTTCTCCACCGCCCACATCTTTTCATTGAACGGATTGTCGCTGACGATCCGGCGGCGGAACGCCAGCGCCTGCATCAGGCGTTCAAGGCGATGCATGGCGCGCTCGACGACATGCTGGCCTCCGACAATGTGGCCAAGGGCGGGGAACATCGCGACATCCTGGAAACCTATCGCCTGATCGCCCAGGACGCCGGGTGGCTGTCGCGCATCGAGGATGCCATCCTGACGGGCCTGTCCGCGGAAGCCGCCGTGCAGCGTGTTCAGAACGACCTGCGGGCCCGCATGACCGGGATCGACGACCCCTACCTGCGCGAGCGGGCCCACGACCTGGACGACCTGGGCTACCGCTTGACCCAGCACCTGATGGGGTCGGAGCCGGGGCCTCGGAAAATGCCGGACAACGCAATCCTGATTGCCCGCAACATGGGCCCGGCACAGTTGCTGGACTACGACAGCGAGAAATTGCGCGGCCTGGTCCTGGCCGAAGGCTCGCCCAACGCCCATGTCGCCATCGTCGCCCGGGCGCTCGACCTGCCCGTGGTCGGGCGGCTCGACAATATTCTCGACCGGGTCGAAGAGGGCGATCCCCTGATCATCGACGGCGATCACGGTCAGGTCTATCTGCGCCCCGGCGAGGACATCCGGATCACCTTCGAGGACAGCCAGCGTCTGCGTGCCGAACAGCGCGCTCAATACGCGGTGTTGAAGGACGCGCCGTCGGTGACCAGGGACGGAGTCGCGGTCAACCTTCTGCTCAATGCCGGGTTGCGCGTGGACCTGATGCACCTGGAGCATACGGGGGCGGTCGGTATCGGCCTGTTCCGCACGGAAATTCCCTTCATGGTGGAGGCTGAAACCCCGACCGTCGACCGTCAGCAGGAAATCTACGCCACGGTCTACGAGAGCGCCGGCGATCGCCCGGTGACCTTCCGAACGCTCGATGCGGGGGGGGACAAGGTGTTGCCCTACTGGGATGCGGAGACGGCGGAAGAAAACCCCGCCATGGGCTGGCGGGCGATCCGCGTGTCGCTCGACCGTCCGGCGCTGATGCGCGACCAGTTGCGCTCGTTGATCCGCGCGGCGGCGGGCAAGACATTGCGCATCATGTTCCCGATGGTCAGCGAGGTCGCCGAGTTTGATCGGGCCAAGAGGTTGCTGGACGCCGAATTAATCCGTGCACGCCGGCGCGGACATGTGCCGCCGTCCGAGGTCCGAGCCGGGGTCATGCTCGAAGTGCCGGGCCTGATCTTTCAGTTGCCGGCCCTGACGAAGCGGGTCGACTTCATTTCCGTCGGCTCCAACGACATGATGCAGTTCCTGTTCGCCGCCGATCGCGGCAATCCCCTGGTGGCGTCCCGCTACGACGACTTGGCGCCGGCTGCCATCAATTTCCTGGGGCAGGTCGCGCGGCATTGCGCGGAAACCCGGACCGAGCTCAGCCTGTGCGGTGAAATGGCCGGCGATCCCTTGGCCGCGATGACGCTGATCGGCCTGGGGTACCGCAATCTGTCCATGTCGGCGCCGTCGATCGGGCCGGTCAAGGCCATGGTTCGGTCCCTCGATGTGGGGGCTTTGGAAAGCTATCTTTCCGGCTTGGCGCAATCGCCGGCCCATTCCCTTCGGGAGAAACTAAGGGCCTTCGCCGCAGATCATGGTGTAATGGTTTAAAGCAACCTGTTTTCTACTTGAATCTACATAACTTTTTGTGGGATTATTTAACCTGCGGAAAAGACGAAACGATTCGCCTTTGAATTCAGCCGCCGTTGCGACCCAGGGGGAGGGACGCCACCGCGGCCATCCAGCAGCCAGGCACCGAATTTGGGTCACCCTCGCGCTGGGATTCCAAGGAGCGAACGTTGGGGCAAAGGGGTGATTTGCGCGTGAACCATGATCCGATCTCACGGGCGACGTCGGGGGGCGACGCCACTGATCGCCGTACCGGCGTTGGTGGGTTGTTGCGGGCCTCGCGGCTGCGTTGCGGCGAGGACCTGGACGTCATCGCCCAAGTTCTGCGCATTCGTCCCCGTCACTTACAGGCCATCGAGGATGGCAATTTCGACCAGCTTCCGGGCACCACCTACGCCGTCGGCTTCATCCGCACCTATGCGGAATACCTGGGCCTGGACAGCGACGAAGTCGTGCGCCGCTTCAAGGGCGAACAGAACCAGCAGCCGGGTCAGGCGCGCAAGGCCGATCTGGTGTTTCCCTCACCCATGTCCGAAACAGGCATCCCGCGGGGTGCCGTGGTGTTTCTCGGTGTGGTGATCGGCGTCATCGCCTATGGCGGCTGGTACAGTTCGACCGTCGACAATGATTTCTTCAAGCAGTGGATCGAGCCGGTGCCCGCGCGCCTGGCCGCCTTGCTGCCGGGCGGGGCCCAAGACAGCGGCCCCGACCACAGCCAGGCCGTCGCTGCCGACAAGCCGGTGTCCGAACCCGATCCGGCCTCCGCGGCGGAACCGGCCGCCGCACCCGAAGCCGCCCTGTCGTCCGCATCGCCGTCTGCGACGGACAATGCCGCGGCGGTGGTAACGGAGTCGCCGGCCCCAACGGCCGAGGCGGTATCTGAAACGTCGTCAGACCCGGCGCCGACGGAACAGTCCCAGACGGAGCAAGTGACCTCGGAGCAGGTAACCTTGGAGCCGGCGCAGGCCGATCCGGTCCCGGCGGCTGAACCCACCCCACCCGCAGCGGCGAGCGAAACCGCCGACCCGGCACCGGCATCTGCCGTTGCGTCGGCGTCGGAAACCGTGCGGCCGCCCGAATCCATCGCCCAGCCCGTGGAAACCGCCGAACTGCCGGCGCCGGCCGTGACGGCTTCGGAAACCCCGCCGGCAACCGAGGCGGACTCCGCGCCCGCGCCGGACGTCACGGAGATCGCCAGCACGCCGGCCGAAATGGCCGAAGCGCGCATTGTCCTGACCGCGGTCAGTGACAGTTGGGTCGAAGTCCGCGAACAGGGCACCGAT
Organism: Rhodospirillaceae bacterium; assembly: GCA_002706405.1. GTDB lineage: Bacteria > Pseudomonadota > Alphaproteobacteria > Rhodospirillales > Casp-alpha2 > UBA1479. The sequence goes on from PALN01000074.1 coordinate 24,427, forward strand.
ACCTGGGTTTGGGGAAAATTGCTGCGTGCCGGCGAATCCTACGCCGTGCCCGATCGCCCCGATTTGAAGCTGAAAACCGGCAACGCCGGTGGGCTGACCATCACCGTCGACGGTGACAGTGTGCCGGCGGTCGGCGCCAGCGGAGAGGTCGTGCGCAACGTGCTGCTCGACCCCGAGCGCCTGAAGGCGGGTACCGCCGTTTTCCGCTGATCCGCCGTCAACCTGCCCGGCTGGCCCGTCACGACCGTTGACCGCGGGGCGGGGGTCGGGCAAAACATGGCCCCACGGGCTGTGCCGGCGCGGTTTCATGCTTGTGCGCCGCCGTGGACAGCCCCATGTAGGTTGCCGTTGAGCGTTTAAAGGATCCACTTTCATGTCCCAGGAAGCCACGCTTCCCGCTGACCGTGCGGTCGCCTTTGGCCCAAAGGCGCGCCGGGTAAGCGTGCCCGTCACCATCGGCAAGGTCACCATGGGTGGCCTCAATCCCATCGTCGTGCAGTCCATGACCAATACGGACACCGCCGATATCGACGGCACGGTCCAACAGGTTCATGCCCTGGCCCAGGCGGGATCGGAAATCGTCCGCGTCACCGTCGATACGGAACGCGCCGCCGCCGCCATTCCGCATATCAAGGAAAAGCTGCTGGCACGCGGCGTCGATACCCCGATCGTCGGTGATTTCCACTACATCGGGCACAAGCTTCTGGAAAATCATCCGGCCTGCGCCGAGGCGTTGGACAAGTACCGCATCAACCCCGGCAACGTCGGCTTCAAGGAAAAACGCGACACCCAGTTCTCCAAGATGGTCGAAAAGGCCATCGAGTACGGCAAGCCCGTGCGCATCGGCGTCAATTGGGGTTCGCTCGACCAGGACCTGGTGGTCCGCCTGATGGACGAAAACGCCAAGTCGGCCAATCCCATGACGGCCGAGGAAGTGACCCAGGAAGCGCTGGTCCAGTCGGCGATTTCCAACGCCATGCGGGCCGAGGACCTGGGCCTGGGACGCGACCGCATCGTGCTGAGCTGTAAGGTCTCCGAGGTTCAGAGCCTGATCAAGGTCTATCGGGAACTGGCCCGGCGGGGCGATTGGGCCCTGCACCTGGGCCTGACCGAAGCCGGGATGGGGTCCAAGGGCATCGTCGCCTCGACCGCCGCCATGGCGGTCCTGATGCAGGAAGGCATCGGCGACACCATCCGCGTGTCCCTGACGCCGGAGCCGGGCGGCGACCGCACCAAGGAAGTGATCGTCGCTCAGGAAATGCTGCAGACCATGGGGCTGCGCGCCTTCACGCCGCTGGTCACGGCCTGCCCCGGTTGCGGGCGGACGACCTCGACCGTGTTCCAGGAATTGGCCGAAACCGTGCAGGGCTACGTGCGCGGCATGATGCCGACCTGGCGCGAACAATACGATGGCGCCGAAAACCTGTCGCTCGCGGTCATGGGCTGCATCGTTAACGGCCCCGGCGAAAGCAAGCATGCGGATATCGGCATATCGCTCCCCGGCACCGGCGAGGCACCGACGGCCCCCGTGTTCGTCGACGGGGAAAAGGTCGCGACCCTGCGGGGGGGCGCCATTGCCGAGGATTTCAAGAAAATCGTCGACGACTATGTCGCCCGCAAGTACCCGCGTAAGACCGGCGGCGTCCCCTCCGGCGCCGGCGTCGACGCGGCGGAATAGCGGGACGGACGGATGGCAGATCTGCAACCCGTTCGCGGGACCCACGACATTCTGGCCGACGATTTCCGCCTGCACCGCCATATCTGTGACCGGGCGGCAGCCCTGGCCGCCTGCCATGGCTTCCAGGAAATGACGCCGCCGATCTTCGAGTTCACGGAAGTGTTCTCGCGCACGTTGGGTGAGACGTCCGACGTGGTGACGAAGGAGATGTATACCTTCGACGACCGGGGCGGCGATTCCATTACGCTCCGGCCCGAATTCACGGCCGGCATCGCGCGGGCCTTCATGTCTAACGGCCTGGCTCAGGATGCGCCGCTGAAGTTCTTCGCCCGCGGGCCCGTGTTCCGCCACGAACGCCCGCAAAAGGGCCGCCTGCGCCAGTTCCATCAGATCGACGTGGAGATTCTCGGTGTGCCGGGGGCCCAGGCGGATATCGAGGTCATCGCCCTGGCCGCCCATATCCTCGACGATTTGGGCGTGGCCAAGGACGTGCGGCTTGAACTGAACACTCTGGGCGATCCGGAAAGCCGCCTGAGCTATCGCGGCGTGCTGCTCGACTATCTGGCCAAATACCGCAACGATCTCAGCGAGGACAGCCGCACGCGGATGGACAAGAACCCGCTGCGCATCTTCGATTCAAAGGATAAGGGCGATCAGGACATCATGTCCTCGGCGCCCTTGCTGCAGGACCATCTCAACGACACCTCGCGTGCGTTCTTCGACGACGTGCTGGCCGGGCTCGACGCCCTGGGCATCGCCTATGAGGTCCAGCCGCGCCTGGTTCGCGGGCTCGATTATTATTCCCATACCGCCTTCGAATTCGTCACCGGGACCCTGGGCGCGCAAGGCACCGTCCTGGCCGGCGGCCGCTATGACGGCCTGATGGAACAGATGGGCGGGCGGCCGACGCCGGGGATCGGCTGGGCCGCGGGGGTCGAGCGCCTGGCCATGATGCTCGGCGCGGCGCCGGCGGGTGACCGCCCCATCGTCGTCATCCCCATGGGCGACGAGGCGATGGCCCCGGCCATGAAGGCCGCCCACGACCTGCGTCGGGCCGGCCATACGGTCGACATGGGATATTCCGGCAACCTGAAAAAGCGTCTGGCGCGGGCCAATAAGGCGAACGCCAAGGCCGTGCTGATTCTGGGTTCCGACGAACTGGCACGGGGGGTCGCGACCCTGCGCAACATGGAATCCGGCACCCAGGCCGAACTCAAACTCTCCGAGATCGTTGAAACCCTGAAGCTTCACTTCTAGCGAGGCTAGCCCATGCCCGAAGACCGCGCGCAATCCGCCCGGCCCTTCGTGGCCGGGGTCAATCACCGGACAAGCTCTCTGGGCCTGCGCGACCAGATGTTCATCGAGGACGACGCCGTGTCCGGCGTGCTCGCGCGTCTGCGCGAGGCGGGGGTGGCGGAGGCCGTGCTGCTGTCGACCTGCGACCGGGTCGAGGTCGTGGGCGCCGACCCCGACCCTGAAGCGGCGGCGGAAAGGGTGCTCGGCGTGCTGGCCGAGGAAACCCAGGTGCCGCTGGCCGACCTAAAGGCCCAGGCCAACATCGCCATCGACGATGCGGCGGTCCTGCATCTGTTCAATATCACGGCCTCGCTGGCCAGCCTGGTGATCGGCGAGCCGCAGGTCCTGGGCCAGGTCAAGGCGGCGCACCGGCTGGCCAAGGACGCGGGCCTGCCGGCGGGTGTTCTCGAAGCCCTGTTGCAGGCCGCCTACGGGGCGGCCAAGCGGGTGCGCACGGAAACCGGCGTCGGCGAGGGCCCGGTGTCCATCGCCGCCGTCGCGACCATGCTGGTGCAGGATCTGCATGGTGACCTGGAAGGTGTGTCGGCGCTGCTGGTCGGGGCCGGCGACATGGGCGAGATGGTGGCCGAGGACATGATCGGCGACGGGCTCAGCAACCTGACCGTGATTCATCCGCGCGAACGCCGGGCCAAGCGCACGGCGCGGGTCCTCAATTGCAATTTCGATCAGTTCGAAAATCTGGCCGATCTGGTGCCGAAGACGGATGTCCTGATCGCCGCCCTCGGCGGCGGCGGGCGGATTGTCGATAAGGACTTGGTGGCGGCGGCGCTCAAGGCGCGGCGTCGGCGCCCCATCCTGGTGGTCGACACGGCCGTGCCCGGCGATGTCGACCCGGCGGTTCATGATCTGGACGATGCCTATGTCTATGACTTCGGCGACCTGGAACGCATCGCCATGGAAGGTCTCGTCGGCCGCGGGGCCGAGGCCGAGGCCGCCCATCGCATCGTCGCCGAGGAAGTGCGGGCCTTCGTCAACGGCCGGCGCGAGCGGGACGCGGGACCGCTGGTCGCGGGCCTGCATCGTTATTTCGAGGATCAGCGCGCCCTGGCCTTGTCGGAAGCCGGCGGTGATGCGGAAAAGGCGACGCATCTGCTGGTCGCCCGCCTGCTGCACGGCCCATCGACGCGGCTGCGCCGGGCGGCGGCCGAGGCCGACCTGGACCTGGCCTCGGCGGAGCGCCTGATCACCCATTTGTTTCAGCCGGAACCCCCCGATGCCGATGGCGGCACGGGCGGCGGCGGCAAGGAGAACACATAAGTGAGCCTGAACGAGAGCCTGGACCGGGTCCTGACCCGCTACAAGGAACTGGAAGCCCTGATGTCCGAGGGCGGCGCCGGCGGCGAAACGATCGCCAAGCTGGGCAAGGAATATTCCGACCTGGGCCCCGTGGTCGAGGCGGTCAAGGCCTACCGCAAGGCCCAGACCGACGCCCAGGGCATGGCCGATCTTTTGGCCGATCCGGCGACCGATCCGGACATGCGCGAACTGGCCGAGGAGGAATTCCAGGAACTGAAGGAAACCCTGCCGGCCTTGGAGCGCCAGGTGCAGTTGCTGCTGCTGCCCAAGGACGAAGCCGACGAGAAGAACGCGATCCTCGAAGTGCGCGCCGGGACCGGCGGCGACGAAGCGGCCTTGTTCGCCGCCGATCTGTTCCGCATGTATCAGCGGTACGCGGAAACCCACGGCTGGCGGTTCGAGATCATGAGCGTCAACGAAACGGGCATCGGCGGCTACAAGGAAGCCATCGCGACGATCTCCGGCAAGGACGTGTTCGCGCGGCTCAAGTTCGAATCCGGCGTGCATCGGGTGCAGCGCATTCCGGTGACGGAATCGGGGGGGCGAATTCATACCTCGGCGGCGACCGTCGCCGTCATGCCCGAAGCCGAAGAAGTCGATATCGACATCGAGGAAAAAGAGCTGCGCATCGACGTGTTTCGTGCCTCGGGTCCCGGGGGACAGTCGGTCAACACCACCGATTCCGCCGTGCGCATCACCCACCTGCCGACGGGCCTGGTTGTCATCCAGCAGGATGAAAAATCACAGCACAAGAACCGGGCCAAGGCCATGAAGGTGCTGCGTTCGCGGCTGTATGAACGCGAACGCCAGATTCGCGACGACGCCCGCGCCGCCCAGCGCAAGGGCCAGGTCGGATCGGGCGACCGGTCAGAGCGCATCCGCACCTACAACTTCCCGCAAGGCCGGGTCACCGATCACCGCATCAACGTGACCCTGCACAAGCTGGACCGGGTCATGGACGGCGATCTGGATGAACTGATGGACGCGCTGATCAGCGAAGACCAGGCAAGCCGCCTGGCCGAGATCGCGTGACGCAGCGGCCAAGCCGCTTCGCCCCGGGGACCCTGGGCCATGCCGTGGACCAAGGGGCGGCCGACCTGGCGGCGGCGGGGATCGACACCGCCCGCCTCGACGCCCGCGTGTTGACCGCCCATGTCCTGGGCCGCGAAGCGTCTTTCGTGCTGACCCATCCGGACGCGGTGCTGAGTGCGGCCGAACAGGATGCCGCCCGGCGCCTGATCGCCCGCCGTGCCGCTCATGAGCCCGTCTCGCGCATCCTGGGAGAGAAGGAATTCTGGTCCCTGGCCTTCCGGGTGACCGAGGCGACCCTCACGCCCCGCCCGGAAACCGAAACCCTGGTCGAAGACGCCCTTGCGCGGATTCGCGAAAACGGCCGGGAGGGTGAGGCGCTTCGCCTTCTCGATCTCGGCACCGGCACGGGCTGCCTGTTGCTGGCCGTAATGTCGGAACTGCCGCGGGCGACCGGCCTGGGCATCGACATCAGTGCAGAGGCCGTCGCCGTGGCGGCGGACAATGCCCGGAAACTGGGCCTGGATGATCGGGCGCGGTTTCAGGTTGGTGATTGGGCCGCGGGTCTTGCGGGCCCGTTCGATGTCATCCTGTCCAACCCGCCCTATATCGCCGAGGCAGATCGGGGAATGTTGCCCCCGGAAGTCCTGGGGTTTGACCCGCATGGGGCCCTGTTCGCGGGGGCACGGGGGCTCGACGCCTACGCCGCCATCGCTCCCCAGGCGGCAAGGCTTCTGGCACCCGATGGAATCGTCCTTGTCGAACTGGGCCGGGGGCAGGATGCGGATGTCGCCGCAATCTTTCGCCGCGCCGGGTTGGTCCCAGACGGCACCCGCGCCGATCTGGCGGGAATCCTGCGATCGTTCGCCGCCGTGACGGGGACCAGATGATCTCGCAAAAAAATGTTGGAATGTCGGCGGCAACCGGTCTAGGGTGCCGATGGTGGCTGTAAGGCCACTTGGGCGGATCGTCCTGTGTGACGCGTCATCGACATCCGAAAATCAATTGAAATTCGGACCCAGGTCGCGGCACCGGACAGGCCCCCCGGGATTTCCCTGAGCAAAGTGACGTGCGTCTCCGTTGGGTAACGAGGCGGTCGTTCTTTGAACAGCCGATACGGCGGGCAAGCGAGATTTGTCTGTCACCGTGGCGGGTGGGGCTGGTCCTTAATCTGGCCGGCCGATAGGGGAAGCGTACCCAGCAGCCCGCTAACAGCAGTGTTGCAAGGAAAATGAACAAAAACTCCAATAACAGACGGTCGCGCGGCCGCGGCGGCAATAAGCGTCACGGCAACGTTCGAAATCAAACCTTTGAAAGCAACGGCCCCGGCGTCAAAGTCCGCGGCTCGGCGCAACAGGTTTTGGATAAATATCTGCTCCTGGCGCGGGATGCTTCTTCCGCCGGCGACCGGATCACGGCTGAATCCTACTTTCAGTTCGCGGAACACTACTTCCGTCTGCTGAATACGGACGAGCAGCGCAATGCGGATCGCAACAGCCAGAACCGGGGACGTCCCGAAGGTGGCGCCCGTCAGACTCCGGGCGGCGCCGAAGGCGGGCCCGAGGACAACATGGGCGGCGACTACGACGACGACATGGACAACGACGGTGATCAGGGTGACGACGCCGAGGTTGTCCGTACGGATCGGCCGCAGGCGAACAACGGCGACAACGATGACAATGGCGGGAAACAATCCGGTGACGCCGCCAAGGCATCGGAAGAAACGGACCGGCAGGCGTCGAAACCCGCCCGGGCCCCCCGTGGACGTCGTCGCAAGGCACCGGAAGTCCAGCCGGAAAGCCCGCAGGCCGAACTGCCCATGACGGCCAAGCCGGACGCGAAGCCTGACGTCGAACCCGAACAGCCCGCGGCTACAGACGCCGCTGATTGACTGCCTGAATTCCTCAAGCGCGATCCCTGATCGCGCCGTCTTAAAGATCAACGAGGCGAGAGGGACTCTCCGACGGCAGCCGTCCCGGCTTTTGTCACCCGGACAAACACGCCCATGTCGGTATGGCCGAACCCGGCCTGCAGGAACTTGACGATGTTCAGGTCGCGCTCGGCCGTTGTCGGGTTGACGCTGGTCGCGCCACAGCGGCCGATACGTTCCACCGCTTCTCCTTCCGCGCCGCCGATGGTGAGCGATTTCCCCAGCCAGTCAAACTCGGCCCAGGGCTCGATCCCGTCGATATAGAAATTGGCGCGAAAGCGCAGGAGATCGACCGGCGCCTTGACGACTCGTTCCAGGTCGCGGATCGAGGCCAGATTGATGACCGAAATGACCGGCTTCGATTGATCGGTCAGACGATCGCCCGGATTGGCTTCGACCAGGCGCGGGCGTCCGCGTGCTTCGTCCTTCATGTAGGCGGCGAAGAAATCCTCGATCATGGTGCGGCCGATGCGGTCGGTGATGTTTCCGCGCGCGACCTGACGGCCCTGACGCTTGACCGTCAGAATGCCGGTGGTGTCGTCGAAAGACGTTTCAAGGGTCGCCAGTTTTTCGTTCTTCACCAATTCCAGAAAGTTGCGTTTGGGCATCCATTCCAGATGGTGGCCGCCGCTCACGGGGGTCGACCCCAACGCCACCGCGAATCTGCGGTCGCCCGGCAGATAATCGTCCGCCGCAAGCTCGGTGGCGGCGAGTGCTTCGGGCGTCAGGCCCTTCACCGGATATCGGTAGATATGTTTGATCTCGGCAACCATGGGAAAGCGAGGCTCGTCCTTTCGTCGCCTGACGTCAACGCCTGAAATATTAATTTGTCGAAAGATTGCGCAGGCGCCGCCATAACCCTATTTCATTTGCGGGAATAGAACGTCTATTGCCCTGCATGTTGCCGCCGCAAACCTCCCGGGTTTGCAAGGGATATGTGCTAACACTTGAGAGGAGCGGCCGGTTCGCCGATTATCGGGAACACACCGCTCTGTCGCCAAAGGACGGGACAGATGGAATTTGAAAAATTCACCGAACGTGCACGCGGCTTTATTCAAAGTGCGCAGTCGCTTGCCATTCGCGAAACCCACCAGCAATTCACGCCGCTGCACCTATTGAAGGTGCTGCTCGACGACAAGGAAGGCCTTGCCGCGTCGTTGATCGAAACCGCGAGCGGCAACGCCCAGCGCGCCCTTCGCCTGACCGAAGGCGAACTGAAGCGCCTGCCCAAGGTCGAAAGCGAGACGGTGCAGATTTACTTGGCCTCGGAAACGGCCAAGATCCTCGACCAGGCTCAGCAGGTCGCCGACAAGGCCGGCGACAGTTTCGTCACGGTCGAGATGCTGCTGCTTGCCATGGTCATGGCGCAGGGGACGAAGGTCGCCGACATCCTGAAGGAAGCGGGCATCAAGGCGCAGGACCTGAACACCGCAATCAAGGAGTTCCGCAAGGGACGGACCGCCAATTCGGCCAATGCCGAGGAAGGGTACGACGCGCTCAAGAAATACGCCCGCGACCTGACCCAGGCCGCCATGGACGGCAGCCTCGATCCGGTGATCGGCCGCGACGAGGAAATCCGCCGCACCATTCAGGTGCTGTCACGCCGGACCAAGAACAACCCGGTGCTGATCGGCGAGCCCGGCGTAGGCAAGACGGCCATCGTCGAAGGCTTGGCGCTGCGTATCGTCAACGGCGACGTGCCGGAAACGCTGAAGAACAAGCGCCTCATGGTTTTGGACCTGGGCGCCCTGGTCGCCGGGGCCAAGTTCCGCGGCGAGTTCGAGGAACGCCTGAAAGCCGTCCTGGCCGAGGTCACGGCGGCGACCGGTCAGATCATCCTGTTCATCGATGAAATGCACACCCTGATCGGTGCCGGTAAGGCCGAAGGTTCCATGGATGCCTCCAACCTTTTGAAGCCGGCCTTGGCGCGGGGCGAGCTGCACTGCGTGGGGGCGACGACCCTGGACGAATACCGCAAGCACGTGGAAAAGGACGCGGCCCTGGCGCGTCGGTTCCAGCCCGTGTTCGTGGGCGAGCCGACGGTCGAGGACACGGTTTCGATCCTGCGCGGCATCAAGGAAAAGTATGAATTGCACCACGGCGTGAAGATTCACGACAGCGCCCTGGTCGCGGCGGCGACGCTTTCGAACCGCTACATCACCGACCGCTTCCTGCCGGACAAGGCCATCGATCTAATGGACGAGGCCGGCTCGCGCGTGCGCATGGCCGTCGACAGCAAGCCCGAGGAATTGGATGAACTCGACCGTCGGGTCATTCAGTTGAAGATCGAGCGCGAGGCGCTCAAGAAGGAAACCGACAAGGCGTCCCAGGACCGGCTCGGCAAGCTCGAAATCGAACTGAAGGAGCTTGAAGAAAAGTCGGCTGCCATGAGCAGCGAATGGGAAAAGGGCAAGGCCTCGCTCGCCGATACCACCAAGCTGAAGGAAGAGTTGGAGAAAGCCCATCTCGCCCAGCAGCAGGCCTTGCGCGCCGGTGATTACGAAAAGGCCGGCGAACTGCAGTATGACCTGATTCCCCGTCTCGAGGAAAAACTGAAGGCCGCCGAAGAAGCCGACGGCTCCGTCGTGGTCGAGGAAGCGGTGACGGAAGAACATATCGCTCAGGTCGTCAGCCGTTGGACCGGCATTCCCGTCGACAAGATGCTGCAGGGCGAACGCGACAAGCTGTTGCATATGGAAGCCAATCTGGCCCGCCGCGTGGTCGGCCAATCGGAAGCCGTGACCGCCGTGGCCAATGCCGTGCGCCGCTCGCGCGCGGGCCTGCAGGACGCCAACCGGCCCATGGGCTCGTTCCTGTTCCTGGGGCCGACCGGTGTCGGCAAGACGGAATTGACCAAGGCCCTCGCCGAATTCCTGTTCGACGATGAAACGGCCATGGCCCGCATCGACATGTCCGAATACATGGAAAAGCATTCGGTCTCGCGCCTGATCGGTGCCCCTCCGGGCTATGTCGGTTATGACGAAGGCGGGGCCTTGACCGAGGCCGTGCGCCGTCGGCCCTACCAGGTCGTACTGTTCGACGAGATCGAAAAAGCCCATCCGGACGTGTTCAACGTGCTGCTGCAGGTATTGGACGACGGCCGCCTGACCGACGGCCAGGGCCGCACGGTGGATTTCCGCAATACGCTGATCATCATGACGTCCAACCTGGGCGGCGAAATCTTGGCCAATCAGAAAGACGGTGACGATTCGGCCGAAGTGCGCGGGCCGGTCATGGAGATCGTGCGCCAGGCCTTCCGTCCGGAATTCCTTAACCGCCTGGACGAGATCATCCTGTTCCATCGCCTGTTCCCCGAACACATGGGCGGCATCGTGGATATTCAGCTTCAGCGTCTGCGCAAGCTGCTGGTTGATCGCCACATCGCGCTGGAGCTCGACGCGGCGGCGCAGGATTGGCTGGCCGAGAAGGGCTATGATCCGGTATACGGGGCCCGTCCCCTGAAACGGGTGATCCAGAAGGATTTGCAGAACCCTCTGGCCAGCATGATCCTGGAAGGTTCCGTCGCGGACGGGTCCAAGATCACGGTCTCGGCTGAGGGCGGCAAGCTGACCATCAACGGTAAGGCAGTGGAGGCGGAAGCGGCCTAATGAACATGACACCTGCATCGGCCCCGCATTGCCCCGTCTGTGACGGGGCCGAGCAGGTGTTCGAAATGGCTGCCCGCGGCCACGACCTCTATCGCTGCGGCGGCTGCGCCACGATCTACGTGCATGGCCTGCCGTCCAATGCGGACGTGGCGGCCATGTACGATGATTCCTACGACGGCGCCACGACGGGCTACTTCGCCAAGGTCGACAAGAAGATGCGCCGTTCGCGCGGCCGCGTCCGCCAACTCAAGAACCTGGTATCGCCGGGTGCGCGCTTCCTCGACGTCGGCTGTAACGGTGGTTTCGTGGTCGAAGCGGCACGCGAAGCCGGATTCGATGCCTGGGGACTGGAGGTCGATGGGGTGTCCCTGGCCTATGCCCGCGAGCACTATCCGAAGAACCAATACTTTCTGGGCCTGGTCGAGGACTTCCAGCCGGATCAGGGGTTCGATCTGATCTATACGTCAGAGGTCATCGAACATGTCGCGGACGTGCGGCCTTTCATGGCGGCAATCGTGCGGCTGTTGAACCCGGGCGGCGTGGTCTATGTGACGACGCCGGACATCAGCCATTGGCGGCGGCCCCGGGATCTGGACAAATGGGACGGCTTTAATCCGCCGGTCCATTGCGTCTATTTCAACCCGGCCAGCATGCGCCATCTGCTGGAAAGCCTGGGTCTTGAAGTCGTGAAAAAGCTGCCGGCCTTCAAACCCGGTATGAAATTCATCGCACGCAAGCCCCGTTAACTCTCAAAACAGAGTGATTTCCGTCACTGTATCGGTTCCGGAATGATATTAGGCTGGTCCCATGAAAGGATCGGCTTGATGGCGGATGTGACTCTCACCAAAGGCGTTCGGGCAAACCTGCTGCAATTGCAGCGGAATGAGGCCCTGCGTCTGCAGGTCGCCGATAGCTTGGCCACGGGTCGGCGCGTCAATCGTGTCGCCGACGATCCTCAGGATTTCTATGCCGGCCGCGCGGCGGCCAACCGGGTCGGCGATTTGTTCGAGCTTAAGTCCGGTATCAATCAGGCCCTGTCGTCGGCCGAGGTCGCCTCGGTCGGTCTGCACGCGGTCGAAGACCTGACCCGCCAGTTGCGCGGCATCGCCACGGCGGCCCAGGGCGGCACGGCGGAACAGCGCCAGGCGGCGGCGGAACAGTTCGATCAGATCCGCTCCCAGATCACCAGCCTGGCGGGTGACGCGTCCTATGCCGGGGTCGGTCTGATCGACGACCCGGCCGACGAGCAGACGACGCGTGTCGGTGACTTGTCCGGCGCCGACATCACGGTCAGCGGCGGGGCCGCGTCCTCCGACGCGCTCGGCATCGGGACGGCTGGCGGCGATTACAACGGGTTCGCCACAGATGCGGATATCGACGCGGCGCTCAACGATCTCGCCGGGGCGACCCGGCAGGTGCGTTCGAGCGGCCAGCGCGTCGGCGCCGACATCGCGTCGCTGACGACGCGCCGCGAGTTCACGCAGGACCTTTCCAACACGCTGCAGGCAGCCGAGGACAAGCTGACCGGTGCCGATCTGAACGAGGACGCGGCGCGCCAGATGGCCTTGCAGCTTCAGGACCGGTTCGCGACCGCGGGCCTCCAGTTCACCGTGCGTACGGAAAGCCTGGTCGCCGATCTTTTGAATTCCGGAAGGGCGTGATGCAGAGCGTTCGCCAACACACCGCCGCTTCGCGGGCTTACGGCCGGGCGCATCATTCGGTCATCTCCGGCCGGCCGGCCGAGGCCGAGGCCTTCGCCCGTGCCGCCGCCGTCCTGCGCGAGGCCGCCGAACAGCCCCATGACCGGACGCTTCTGGCCCGAGCCCTCGGCTATAATCAGAAACTTTGGACGGTCGTTCAGGCCGAGGCGTCGGATCCGGGGCATCCCGCGCCGGCCGACATGCGGGACGACATGCTGTCCCTTGCCCGGTTCATGGACCGCGCCACGGCTGAGGCCCTGGCGGCGGCCGAGCCGCACCTGGACGGCATGATCGCGATCAACGCCAGCCTGTCGTCCGGCCTGTTTGGCCGCCCGGCCTAGGCATCGCCTGAAACCCGGCCGGTGAGGGTGTAATCTTCTCCCGCCTTGGCGGCCTGAGTACGGATACCCCGAATATCACGGCATACATGGCGGCCTCTTTCGGTGCCGCGGGCGTCAGGTGCCGAGGAAGTCCGTGACGTGGCGCAGGAACAGGTCGGGCGCTTCCGCATGGGCCCAATGGCCGACGCCGGGCAGGACCTCGACGCGGGCGGCGGGAAACAGACGCTCGATCTCGCCGTGATGATGCGGGCCGATATAATCGGACGCCCCGCCGGCGAGGAACAGGGCCGGCCCGTGGTAGCTATGGCCATGGGGCGGCGTATCGAAGTCCAACAAGGCGTCCATGGCGCCACTCAAGGCCGCCAGATTGACCCGCCAGGAAAAGCCGTCGGACCCGCTTTCCAGATTCTGCAACAGGAACGCCCGGATGCCCGGATTCTTCTCCACGGGGGCCAGTTGGGCGTCCGCCTCCTTGCGCGACGCGATCGCGGCCAGATCGATGGCGCGCAGCGCTTCGACATAATGGATGAACGTGCCGGGCGAAGGGGCGGGCGCGATGTCGACCACGGTCAGGCTGTCGACCAGTTCAGGATGGCTCAAGGCCAAGGTCATGGCGGCCTTGCCGCCCATGGAATGGCCGATGACGTCGGCGCTCCCCAAGCCGTGGGCGCGGATGAACTGAGTGACGTCGGCGGCCAGGGCCGGGTAGGTCATCTCCGGAGCCCAGGGGCTTTCCCCGTGATTGCGCAGGTCCAGGCAGAGAACCCGGCGCTGCGCGGACAGGGCCTTGGCGATCGCCCCCCAGTTGCGCTTGGAGCCGAACAGGCCGTGCAGAATCACCAGCGGCTTGCCGGCGCCGTTGTCCGTGAAGGCGAGGGAAAGAGGGGTTGGGTCCGCCATGGAGGTCCGCCGATTTCTTGGGGCGGCGCCCGGTCGGATTATCGGGCGTCCGCCACGTCGTGTTGGATGTCTGCCTTCTGGTTATCGTTCAGGCGGGCGAACTGCAAGTCCATCTGGTCCTTGGCGGCCAGGAATCGCTTCAGTTCCTTGCCTGTGAGCTTGCGGCCCGAGGGCATGCGCACGCTCAGCGGATTGACCTGCCGGCCGTCGACCAGAATTTCGTAATGCAGGTGCGGGCCCGTGGACCGGCCCGTGGTGCCGACATAGCCGATCACTTCGCCCTGGCGCACCCGCTTGCCCCGGCTGATCCCGCGGGCGAAGCCCTTCATATGGGCATAAGCCGTGTGGTAGCGCCCGTTGTGGCGGATGTTGATGTAATTGCCGTAGCCGCCCTTGCGCCCGGCGAAGGACACGACGCCGTCGCCGGCGGCGTAGATCGGCGTGCCCCTGGAAGCGGCGAAGTCGACGCCGCGATGCATCTTGGTATAGCCCAGGATCGGATGGCGGCGTTTGCCGAATCCGGACGACAAGCGGGCGCCGTCGATGGGCGTGCGCATCAGCGCCTTGCGGGCGCCCTGGCCCTTGTCGTCGAAATAGTCGACGTCGCCTTCGGCGGTGACGAAACGATAGAGCGGCCGGCGGTCGCCGGACAGGGTCAAGGCCGCGAAATGCACGGTGCCGGCATGGACCAGGCGGCCCGCTTCATCGCGCACTTCCTCGTATGTGACCTCGAACGCGTCGCCGGCGCGGATATCGCGCTGGAAATCGACGTCCCAGGAATAGATTCGGATCAGTTCGGCCAGCACGTTGGCCGGCAGGCCCTGGGCCTCGCCCGCCAGGTAGAGGGAACTGGTGATGGGGGCGGCGACACGGGCCAGGGAGCGTTTGACCTTCTTGGCTTCCTTGGCGGCGGTGAAGCTGTTGTCGGCGTGGCGCTTGACCACGATTTCGTGACGGAAGTCCGGCTCGAACCCGAAGCCCATGAAGGTGCCGGGCTTGGCGCTGGTGCGGGGGCCGTCGGGCCCGCCCTGGGGCGCGCGGAATCGGACGACGATCTTTTGCCCGGGCAGCAGACGCCGGGGGTCGTAGGCGCCGGTGAAGGCGCGCATCGCCGCGTCGGCATCGGCACCGGTCACCCCGGCGCGGGCCAGGACGCCGGCCAGCGTTTCGCCGGGCCCGATGATCTCCGTGGCGCTGATCACGGCCGGGCCCTGATCGGCGGTGTCCGTCTCGCGGCTGCCGGGATGGATGATACGGTGCGTCGCCAGGCCCGCGGCCGCGGCCGGATGGCCCAGGCTCAAGGGCGCCAGCGCAAAGGTCGGTTCGCCGTCGTCACCGGCCAGCTTGTTCAGATGATTAGGGGTCTTCAATACCAGTCCGGCCGAGCCCAGAACGACACCGAAGAACGCTCCCGCCGCAAGGAGTGTCCGCATACGCATAAGAAGTCTGATACCCCGTTTTGCCCAGTCGGTTGTCCGCTCGCCCGCGAGACAGCCGTCGTTTGCCCAGTCAGGACGCCGCCGCTTCTTCGTTTGCCCAGGCGGCGGGCCCGTACGTACATTTATAAAGCGCCGCGGAATCGGTCGGTCAGCCTTGTCCGATGCCGAATTCCCCGCACTTTCGCCTAACAATGTGTGGGGGACTGGGTGTTGTCAAGCATCGATCAGTGATTCATTCATAAGAATCAACATTATAGAAGATGACGCTTATATATTGTTTCATATAAGGCGCTTACGGCGCAGGAATTCAACGGGACTTCCGCTTCGCGGGCCGGGCGCGTCGCCCCAAAGCCGGCGGTGGTGCCGATGGCGGGCCGATTTGCCCCGACGATTCGTGATGCGGGGCGAATTTTTACCCTTCATTAAGGGGATCTGCGGCGGATTTCCGGGCTTTTTCATTGATTGCAAGAAAATGACAAAAGAGGTTTGACAGGGCGCGGCAGCCTGCGTATAACCCCGCCTCCACCAGCGACGGGGGCGACGGCGACAAACCGGCCGCCCCCAAAATTGCACCGGTGGCGGGGACTTAGGTTCCCGAATGAATTCGCGGTTTCGGCCGCACGGCTGTTTGACATTGTGGTTAAGGAAGGGATACGCGGGCGGCGTTTAGTGCGCTGTACGGGTAGGATTGGTTGCCGTTTTAGGTTTAGGTGGCGAAAA
>PALN01000075.1 GCA_002706405.1 Rhodospirillaceae bacterium
AAGTAGAGCCAGGCGAGAACCCATTTTTTCGGAAATCGGCCGCCCAGCGCACCACAGGCGAAGGTGCCGACGATGTTGCACAATCCGATCAACGACAGCGACAGCGCCGCGATGCGCAGGTCGATGTGCAGGATTTCCAGGTACTTGGGGAAGTGCACGGTGATGAAGGCGACCTGGAACCCGCAGACGAAAAAGCCCAGGGTGAGCAGGTTAAAGCCCAGATGGCGATAGGCCTCGCCCAAGGCTTCTCCCAGGCTGATGTCGGGTGTCTTGCCCTGGCGCGCGGCAACGGGTGCGGCGTCGGCGGCCAGCGGTTGGCGGGCCAACAGAAAGGCCAGCGGCACGGCGAGCGTCATGATCAAGGAAAGCGCCGTGAGCGCCCCGCTCCAGCCATAGGTTTCCAGCAGGGCCTGGCCCACGGGGGCCATGTAGAATTGGCCGAAGGATCCGCCGGCGCTGGCGATGCCGAGGGCGAGGGAGCGGTGCTCGGCCGGCACGCGGCGGCCGACGGCGCCCAGCACGACGCCGAACCCGACGCCGCCCATGCCGATGCCGATCAGAAATCCGGCGCCGACGTTGAACGCAAACAGGCTGTCGGCCGTGCCCATGACGTAAAGCCCCACGGCGTACAGAAGGGCGCCCAGGATGATCATGCGCATGCTGCCGAATTTGTCGGCGATGGCCCCCATGAACGGTGTGGCGATGCCCCACATCAGGTTCTGCATGGCGATGGCCAGCCCGAAGTCGCTGGGCGAGATGGCGAGGTCGCGCAGGATGTCGGTCTGGAACAGGCCGAAGGTGGTGCGGGTGCCCAGGTTCAGGCTGCCGATCAAACAGCCGGCGAAGGCGACGATCCAGATGGTGATGCCGATGCGTTTGGCGGACATGGCGTTTCCTCGTTGAAAGCCGGGGCGGGCCGGTCAGATGTCTTTGGTCAATCGGACGCCGGCGCGGTGGTTGGGGCCGCGCGGCGCGTCAGCCGCGCCACAACGGCGGGCGGTGTCAGGACGAACAGGTTGCCGACCAGCACGCAGCCGACGCCGAAGATGGCGCCGGTCGTCCACTGGAAACCTTCCATCCAGGTCGAGACGGCAAGCGCGACCAGCGGGAACAGCACCGATGAATAGCTGGCGCGTTCCGGCCCGATGCGCCCGACCAGGGTCAGATAGGTGGCGAAGGCGACGACGGTCGAGATGATCGCGAGGAACAACAGGGACCCCAGATAGACGGCGGTCCATTCCATGCGGAATTCGGCCCCCCGGGCCAGGCAAAACACGAACAGGAACAGCGACCCGTAGACCATGCCCATGGTGTTGGTGCGCACCACGCCCAAGCCGCGGCGCTGGTTGAGCGCTGAAATCAGCATGCCCGTGGCGGCCGAGGCTGTGCCGCACAACACCAGCACCATGCCCTTCGCCCCGCCCTGGGTGAGATCGAAATGGGCCAGTTCCGGCCAGAAGATCACGGCGATGCCGCCGATGCCGAATATGGCGCCGATGACCATGCGGGGCTCCACCCGGTTGTGCAGGAACAGCGCGCCGCCGACCACGTTCATGACGATGACCAGGGAGAACAGAATCGAGACCAGCCCCGACGGCAGATACTGCGCGCCGAGATAAACCAGATAGAAGTTGGTGCCGAACAGGAACAGGCCCTGGGCCGCGACCCAGGCGTGGTCGCGCGGGCGGAAATCGATGGCGCGTCCGGTCGCCCGGCAGAACGCGTACATCACCGCTGCCGACAGGGCGAAGCGGTAGAACACGGAGACCTCGGGCGCCACGACGCCCAATTGCAATTGGACTCCGTACCAGCTGAAGCCCCAGGCAATAACGGTCACGGCGTAAAGCAGCAGGATCACGGAATTGGTTCCGGGCCGGGCCGGCGGTATTCAGCGCCGGGAACAAAGGGCGACGGGACCGGCCATGGGGCCGGTCCCGTCCAGGGGCACATAAGCGTGCCAGGGAAATTGTAGTCCTCTGGATCAAGAAATCCAGAACGGCTTTTCAGTTTCGCGGTGAATGTCGGCCCGGGTCAGGCCGACGTCGGCAAGCATCCGGCTGTCCATTTCGGCAAGACGACGGCGCATCTCGTAGCGCTTCTGCCATTCCACGAGCAGGGTCGGGAAATTGAACACCGCCCGGGCGGTGGAAGTGGTCAGCGAAGCGAGGGCCTGTCCGAGGGGAAACAGGCCCGGGCGGGCGACGGAGCGATCCGCGGTTTGCGTGGTCGTCGATGACATGGCCATGGGTCCTGTCCTTGTTTCGTTGCCGGGGCGGCGGGAGCCGGCCGGGCGAGGTTGCACAAAAGTCGGTTTGTAGGCTGCGCCGATGGGTGGCGCCCCTGTTGAATAGGCCGGTTCAAGGCCGGTTCACAAACGACAAAAACTGCTGTATGGATTAGAAAATATTATCCATATGTATCGATACAATATTAAAATCGCGTAATTTCAATGAATTAAAAATTTTATGATTTCGAAGATTATCGATTGGATAAGGAAATTTAATGTTATGGGACAATCATGTCACGCCGCCTGCCGCCGCTGAATGCCCTGCGCGCCTTTGAGGCCGCCGCCCGCCATCTGTCGTTCACCCAGGCGGCGGATGAACTCAACGTGACTCAGGCGGCGGTCAGCCATCAGATCAGGGGGCTCGAGGACTGGCTCGGCTTTCCCCTGTTCCGGCGCCTCAGCCGCGCCCTGGTCCTGACCGAGGCGGGGCAAACCCTGTTTCCCGAGGTGCGCGAGGCCATGGATATTTTGACCACGGCGGTCAATCGGGTGCAGCGTCAGGATTCCGAAGGGGTCTTGACCGTGACGACCATGGATTCCTTCGCCCAGTCCTGGCTTGTGCCGCGCCTTGGCCGGTTCCGCCAATCCCATCCCGACATCGATGTGCGCCTGGTGATGGCCGATCGTATGGTCGACCTGGCGCGGGAAGGGGTGGACGTCGCGGTGCGCTACGGGCGCGGCCACTGGCCGGGACTGACGGTATCGCTGCTGCGGACGGAGGAGTTGTTTCCCGTCTGCGCGCCGGCGCTGCTGGCCGCCGGCCCGCCGCTGAAGGAGCCCGGCGACCTTGAGCATTTCACCCTTTTGCACGACGAAATGCCCGTGGATTGGCGCGACTGGCTGGCCGCCGCCGGGTGCGACACGGTCAATGCGGAACGCGGCCCCGGCTATTCCCATTCCAATCTGGTGTTGCTGGCGGCGCGGGCAGGCGAGGGCGTAGCCCTGGGGCGCAGCGTCATGGTCGCCGACGATCTGGCGGCGGGGCGCCTGGTGCGTCTCTTCGACTTTGCCCTGCCGGCGCCCCAGGCCTATTACCTGGCCTGCGTCGAGGGCGAGGAGGACCGGCCCAAGGTGCGCGCCTTCCGGGAATGGCTCGAAGGTGAATTCGATGCCGCGTGACGGCGGACCGATGGCCTTCTAAGGTGGCGGCAAAACAGGAGGAACGTCACCATGCCCGCAACCCCGCCGCCCTTGAACGGCCTGCGCCATCTCGCCCTGGTGGTCGAGAATTTCGACGAATGTGAGCGCTTCTACCGCGACATCCTGGGGATGCGCGAACTCAGCCGCTTCAACGACGATCTGGTCTACCTGACGCTCGGCAACGACAACCTGTCCCTCGGTCGCGCCCGGCCCGGCGAGACGCCGCCGGCCAAGCGGCCCATGGATCACTTCGGCTTCGTCGTCGACACCAAGGAAGACCTCCAGGCCTGGTACGACTTCATGAAGGCCAAGGACGTCAACCTGCTGGATACGCCGGCGGACCATTTCGACGGGGCGCGCTCGTTCCACTGCACGGACCCGGCCGGCAACGTGATTCAGCCGATCTACCATCCGGCCATTTCCGGCCAGCGCTTCGAAGGGCCGTAGCCGCCCCATCGGGCTCATTCGGCCGCCCGGGGTCCCGCCGACCGGGCCAGGAACCGGGCGATGCCCTGCGTGACCGCCGGTGTGGCGGCGGCGCGGGCGAATTGCGCCGCTTCCATGGCCAGGCCCTCGTCGATGCTCAGATTGATGCCGCGGGTCACGGCGGCCAGGCTGGCGGCGACGCTGACGGGCGCCTTTTCGATGATCCGCTGGGCCAGGCTTTCGGCCTCGGCCATCAACCGGGCTTTCGGCACGACCCGGTTGACCAGTCCCGCCTGCCGGGCGTCCTCGGCGGTGATGGGATCGCCGGTCAGGATCATTTCCAGGGCGCGCTTGCGCCCGATCAGCCGCGGTAGGCGCTGGGTGCCGCCGAAGGGCGGGGGAAAGCCCAGGTTGATTTCCGGCTTGGTGAAGGTTGCGGTGGCCGCCGCCACCGCCAGCGGCATGGCTTCCAGCATTTCACAGCCGCCGCCGAAGGCGAGCCCGTTGACGGCGCCGATGAGGGGCTTGGGAAAGCGTTCGATCCGCGCCGTGAAGGTCTGCCCCCTGGCGACGAAATCACGCAGGGCGACCTCGACCCCGGCGGCCACGGAATGGGCGAATTCCTTGATGTCGGCGCCGGCACTGAAGGCCCGGTCGCCGGCGCCGGTGACGATCACGGCGCGGACCATCTCGTCGCGCTCGATGGCGTCGAGATGGACCAAGAAACGGTCGATCAGGGCGAAGTTCAGGGCGTTTAACTGGTCAGGGCGGTTCAGGGTCAAGATCGCCACGCCGTGGCGTTGATCATAGAGAACAGGGTCGTCGGTCATGGTCGGGATCCTTTTCGTCGGCCCCAGGGCCGTATCGTCACCTGAGGATGAAAATTAATAATCCTTGTTTTCGATACTGTTTTATAAAGCTCACCAACATCAGAAAAACAAACGTATAGACTTCACTTATCGCCTGAGAAAAAATAACTCATGTTTGCCAAGCTTCCGCCCCTGAAGGCGCTGCGCGCTTTTGAAGTCGCGTTCCGCCATGAAAGCTTCATCGCGGCGGCGCGGGAATTGAACGTCACCCCGTCGGCGGTCAGCCATCAGATCAAGCTGTTGGAGGATGTTCTGGGTCTCGCCCTGTTCCGCCGCGAGGTGCGGGCGGTGGCGCCGACGGCGGCGGCACGGGCCATCTATCCGGGGGTGCGCCGCGGGTTCGAGGAACTGGCGGGGGCGGTCGCGCATATCCACCCACCCAAGCCCGGACCCTTGGTCCTGTCCTGCGTGCCGTCCTTTGCCATGAAATGGCTGATTCCGCGCCTGGACCGGCGGCCGGCCGGTCTGCAGGTGCAGATCGTGGCGACCCGCGACCGGGCGGACCTGATCGCCGGTGAGGCCGACATGGCGATCCGTTTCGGCATGGGGACTTATCCGGGGCTGGCGGCGCGGCGCCTGTTCGACGAAATGGTCGTCCCCCTGGCGGCCCCCGCGCTGCTGGCGGCAGATGGGCCACTCGACCGGCCCCGCGATCTCGGCCGCTTCACCCTGCTGCACGACGATTCCGTCACCTTCGATCCGCTGGCGCCGGATTGGCGGTCATGGCTGGCGGCGGCCGGCTGCCCGGATGTGCCCGCCGACGACGGGCCGCGGTTTACGGCGCCGGAAAACGTTTTGCAGGCGGCGATCGCCGGGGCCGGGGTGGCGCTCGGCCGATGGTCCTTGGCGGCAGAGGACATCGACGCGGGGCGTCTGGTCGTGCCCTTCGGGCCGTCTCTTGCCCTGCAGCCGGCGTATTTTCTGCTGTCGCCCGCGGGCCGCGCCGAAACGCCCGAGTGCCGCCTGTTCCGGGATTGGCTGCTGGCGGAGGTCGCGCGGTTCCAGGCCGCCCCCGGCCGCGCCGCGATCTAGCTTTTCAATTCGGCCAGGTCTGCGTAGAGGTCCAGGGCTTCCGGATTGGCCATCGCTTCCTTGTTCTTCACGGGGCGGCCGTGGATGATGTCGCGCACGGCCAGTTCCGTGATCTTGCCCGATTTGGTGCGCGGGATATCGCTGACCTGGACCACCTTGGCCGGCACATGGCGCGGCGTGCAGTTGGCCCGTACCTGATCCTTGATTCGTTTCGTTAACGCATCGTCCAGGGTCTTGCCCTCGGCCAGGCGCACGAACAGCACGACCCGCACGTCATTGTCCCAATCCTGGCCGATGACCAGGCTTTCGACGACCTCTTCCAGTTTCTCCACCTGGCGGTAGATTTCCGCCGTACCGATGCGCACGCCGCCGGGGTTCAGCGTCGCGTCCGACCGGCCGTAAACGATCATGCCGCCGTGTTCGGTGATCTCGATGTAGTCGCCATGGGTCCAGACATTGGGGAATTGTTCGAAATAGGCCGCGTGATAGCGCGACCCGTCGTCGTCGCCCCAGAACCCCGTGGGCATGGACGGAAAGGCCTTGATGCAGACCAGTTCACCTTTGTGCCCGACCATCGGCTTGCCGTCGTCGTCCCAGCATTCGACGGCCATGCCCAGCGCCGGGGCCTGCAATTCGCCGCGCCATACGGGCCGGGTCGCATCGCCGCCGGCGAACACGCCCATGATGTCCGTGCCGCCGGTGAAGGACACCAGATGCACGTCCGTCTTGATGTGATCATAGACGAATTCGAAGCCTTCCGGCGCCAAGGGCGATCCCGTGGAGCACATCATGCGCACGCTGGAAAGATCGTGGGTTTCCCGCGGGCGAATGCCCGACTTGGCGACGGCGTCGATGTATTTGGCCGAGGTCCCGAACAGGGTCATGTTCTCCGCGTCGGCGTAATCAAAGATCGTTTCGGGGCCGGGGTGGAAGGGGGAGCCGTCATAGAGCAGCAGGCAGGCCTCGCAGGCCAGCACCGATACCAGCCAGTTCCACATCATCCAGCCGCAGGTGGTGAAGAAATATACCCGGTCGTCGCGGCGGATATCGCAATGGATGGCCTGTTCGCTGGCGTGTTTCAATATTGTGCCGCCAACGCAATGAACCATGCATTTGGGGGCCCCCGTGGTGCCCGAGGAAAACATGATGTAGAGCGGATGATCGAAGGGCACGGGGGTGAAGGTGATCTCGCCCGGGGCATGGCGGTCCATCGCGTCGACCATCAGGACCGCATCCGGAATCATCGCGATGTCGGGTCGGTCGGTGGGCTCGTAGGGGGCG
Organism: Rhodospirillaceae bacterium; assembly: GCA_002706405.1. Lineage (GTDB taxonomy): Bacteria > Pseudomonadota > Alphaproteobacteria > Rhodospirillales > Casp-alpha2 > UBA1479. Next base: position 7,036 of record PALN01000075.1, read on the forward strand.
ACGATGACGTCGGTCACGGTCGGCAGGCCGGCCAGGATCTCCGCGTTCTTGGCCCGCACGTCGTGGCGCTTGCCGTTATAGAAATAGCCGTCTGTGCAGAAAAACACCTTGGGTTCGATCTGCCCGAACCGGTCGAGCACGCCCTGGACCCCGAAGTCCGGCGAACATGACGACCACACCGCCCCCAGCGCCGTCGCTGCCAGCATGGCGGCCACGGCTTCCGGCATGTTGGGAAGATACCCCGCGACCCGGTCGCCCGAGCGCACGCCGCGCGCCTTCAGGTATTGTGTCAGGGAGGACACCTGGTCGTAGAGCTCGGCGAAGGTGACGGCCCGGCGCGATCCGTTTTCCGAACGGAACACGATGGCTTCCGCCCCGTCGCGCCGGCGCAGCAGATTTTCCGCGTAATTCAGCCGCGCATCGGGAAACCACTTGGCCCCGGGCATCTTGTCGCCGTCGACCAGAACGGTGTCGCCCCAGGTTTCCGCCCGCACGCCCGTATAATCCTTGAGCGCGACCCAGAAGCGTTCGCGCTCATTGACGGAAAAGGCATGCAGGTCCGTCGTATCGGTGAGGTTCAGGCCGAGAACCTCATTCAGGTGAAGGCGGAACTGGTTGATCCTGGAGCCGTCGGCATAGTCGGGCGACGGCGTCCAAAGGGGCTGGTTGGCGTGCGTCTGGTCCATGGCCTGCGGAGGTGCTCCCTGTCGTGCATTTATATTATAGGTCCCGATGCCTTGGGGCGGCGCGGGTTCACGCATTCTGCCCGTCCGACGCCGGGGCGGCAACGCTCTGTTGCGTCGGTGCGTCTAGCCGGCGGCGGGCAGGGAAAAGCGCACTACGGCAAGGGCGGCGACCCAACCCGCGTTGATCAGGCAGGCGACGGCGTACAGATAGAGAGCGCGGCCGATGTCCCCGGCCGTGGCTTTGGCCGTGCCGTGGCCGATCCAGGGATCGCGGGCGACATCCTGGGCATAGCGGCGCGGCCCGGCGAGGGCCAGGCCGAGGGCCCCGGCCATGGCCCCTTCCGGCCAGCCGGCGTTGAGCGACCGGTGCTTGCCGGCGTCGCGCAGCATGACCTTGATCGCCTGCCAGGGCTGGCCGCCCGGCGCGAAGGGGGCGCCCAGGCAAATGAACAGGCCCGACAGCCGGGCCGGGATCAGGTTCAGCACGTCGTCCAGCCGCGCCGCCGTCATGCCGAAGGCCCGGTACTTGGGCGTGCGGTGCCCGATCATGCTGTCCATGGTGTTGACGGCCTTGTAGATGAACAGGCCGGGGGCGCCGAACAGCACATAGAAAAAGACCGGCGCGACGACCCCGTCGCAGAAATTCTCGGCCGTCGATTCGATGGCGGCGCGGGCGACGCCGTGGCTGTCGAGCTGTTGCGGGTCGCGCCCGACGATATGCGACACGGCTTCGCGCCCGGCCTCCAGGTTGTCGTCCAGCCCCCGGCGCACGGCGCGGACATGATCGTAAAGCCCCCGCTGCGCGATCAACAGAACGATGCAGAACAGTTCGACGATCCAGCCCCAGGGATGGGCGAAGGACAGCCAGGCCACGCCCAACCCCAGGCCGCCGGTCAATGCGACCACGGCAAGGACGGCGACGGCGCCGCGCACAGCGCGGTCCATTTCCGGACGTTTGTCGCGGTTCAGCTTGCGGTCGAGCCAGTCGATGACGTTGCCCAGCAGGGCCACCGGATGCCGGGCGCGCTTGAACAGCCACGGCGTGTCGCCCAGGTAGGCGTCAAGCAGCAGGGCGAGCAGCAATAAAACCAGGGGATCGAAGGCCGCCGTCCCCCCGTCGATAAGTCCGATCAACAGCATGGCGCGGCCAGAATGAAGGCGGCACCCTGCCGGGTCAATGGAATGGCGCCGGATGCGGCGTCGCGGACGGCTGGGGGCTGTATTGGCGCGGATTTCGCGGTAATGTAGCGGACGGCGGCCAAGTTCCCGCTGGACTGACGGCGACACGAACCCGAGAACAGCAGGATCATGGCGGACCAAGTAAAACCACCCGGTAACGGGCCCACCCCGGCGAAAGCGAAGCCGACGGCAAAGGGCAAGGCGAAAGGGAAGGGAAAGGGCGGCGGCAAGGCCAAGAAGGGCCTGCCCAAAAGCTTCTTCTGGGGCTTTATCCTGATCCTTGTCGTGCCGGCCGTAGCCCTTTTGGGCTGGTACGCCTATCAGGTAATGGGCCATGTCGCCAAAGACAGCCAGGAAGCGCTTGACGCCCGGGCGAAGGAATTGGCCAGCAAGGCCAACAAATTCGCCCGCCGCGCCGCCAAGGAAGGCTTCAAGATCCAGGATTTCGATGCCTGCGCCCAAATCAAGGAGCAATACCGGATCCCGGCGGGCATCGTGTACACGGAGTTTACCCAGCGCCAATTGGTCGGCCTGTCCAAGTTCGCGTCGGACGAACAGGTGACCGAACGCTGCATCCAGTTCGCCAAGGCGGTCGCCGAGATGGAGAAAATGTCCCATCACACGCGCCACGTTTACGTCTGCCAGAAAGCGCAGTTCAATGCCGACAAGTCCGGCCGCTATTTCCTGACGGCCGATAAGGACGGCAAGGGCGTTGTTGAAAATCTGTCCGGCAGAGCGACTCTTCATCCCATTGCAGTGGGGCAATCGATCCTGTTGCGGGGGTGGCAGATTTACAACCAGGGAGATGGTTGTATCATCGTCGGAATGTCGAAATCGGGGACCTTCAGCTTCCGTGGCGGGGTGACGATTATCGAATAGACCTGCGTTCGGGCGCGCCGGGAGGGGCGCCTTGGGGGGCGAAAATGCAGGACGGATCAATTCTCGAACGGTTTCCGCCGTGGGGCGTCATGGTCACCACGGATTTGTTGCTGGTCGCCGTGGCCTTTGCCGGGACCACGGCGGCGTTGCTGCGCTGGCGGGCGCTGCGACAGGCGGGGGCCACGCCGGGCGTCGGCCTTATCCTGGCCGGCCTGTGGTGCGGCGTGTCCCTGTACATCGCCGACCTTTACCTGATGGTCAGCCGGCCGGCCATTGAGGCGGCGATGCCGGCCATGACCGCCCTTCATCTGACCTACAGCTGGTATTTCAACGGACTGTCGGCGGTCTTCATCCTGGTCGGGTTGGTCATCACCGTGCTGCAGATGGTCCGCCAGACGGGCCTGGTCGCCCGCCAGAAGGTGGCGCTCGAAGACAGCGAAAGCGTTCTGCGGTCGGTGTTCGAGAATGTCCCCGTCGGGTTGTTGATCAAGGATGAAAACCATATCGTCGAGCGGCCAAATCGAACCTATACGGATTGGTACGGTTTTGACATCGACACCATGGTTGGCCGCCGGTCGGACCAGATCGAGGATTTCCAGTCGCCGGCCGAGGCGACCGTCATGAATCAACAGGAACGTCATGTCCTGACAACCGGCAACACGCTCAGCCGTCAGGTTGAACGCACCTTCGCCGACGGCCAACGACGCATCCTGAATATCACCAAATTCCCGATCCGAGACCCCGACGGCAATATCATCAAGGTCGGTTCGGTCAGCGTCGATCTGACCGAACAGGTCTCGGCCCAGCGCAAATTGGCGGAAAGCGAGGCGCGGTTCCGTGACTTCGCCGAGGTCGCGTCCGACTGGCTATGGGAAATGGATGCGGACCTGCGGTTCAGTTATTTCTCCCGCCGCACGGGCGAAATTATCGGCTTCGATCCGACGAGCTATCTGGGCCGGCATCGGGCCGAGGTGGCCCGCGAGGACACGGACCAGGAGAAATGGCGCCGCCATATGGACGATCTGGAAAACCACCGCCCCTTCCGTGATTTCGAATACCGGTTCAGGGACAGTGAGGGAAATCTGCGGTCGGCCCGGATCAGCGGCAAGCCCCTGTTCACCGAGGACGGCCGGTTTGCCGGATACCGCGGCACCGGCACGGATGTGACCCAGGAACGCCGGGCCCAGCGCGCCCGCGATGCGGCCCTGCGCGCCGCCGAGGAAGCGAACCGCGCCAAGTCCGAATTCCTGGCCGCCATGAGCCATGAATTGCGCACCCCCTTGAACGCCATCCTGGGTTTCTCCGACATCCTGGCCAACGATTACTTCGGCGCGCCCAATGCGGAAAAGCGCCGGGAATATTCGGCCGACATCCATGCCAGCGCCAGCCACTTGCTCGAGTTGGTCAATGATCTTCTGGACATCTCGGCGATCGAGGCGGGGCGCACGGCGCTGAGCCTGGGGCCGGAACAGGTTGCCGAGATCGTCGCCGATTGCGTGCAAACCATGGCCGAAGTCGTCCGCGCCAAGGACATCGATCTGGAAACCCGGGTGCCCGGCGATCTGCCGCTGATCCATGCCGATCGGCGCGCCATCAAGCAGACGCTGCTGAACCTTCTGTCCAATGCCGTGAAATTCACGGATCCGGGGGGGCGAATCTCCGTGCAGGCGGAAGCCGGGGCCGGCATCGTGCGCATCCAGGTGTCCGATACGGGCATCGGCATTGCGCCCGACCGCGTGAACGACATCAAGGCCGCCTTCGCCGGCGGCGCGCAATCGCCGTTTCCGGGCCATCCGCAAGCACCCTATACGGAGGAAAAGGGCTGGGGCCTGGGCCTCGCCATTTCCCGGTCATTGGTGGAAATGCACGGTGGTGCCATCGCCCTCGAAAGCCGCCTCGGCGAGGGCACGACGGTGACCGTCGACCTGCCGGAGTATCAGGCCCCCGCGCCGACGGGCTGAACGCCCCCTTATCCCTTATTTTCCGGGGGCCCTTGCATCATTCCGCCCTCGGCGCTATAACCCGCGGCTCGACCGGGCGGCATGGCTTTGTAACGGGCATGCCTGGCCGCCCCGAAACGACTGTAGATCAAGACCTTGCGGCCCCGCCCATGGCGGTGCCCATGAACGAAAGGATGTCGAAATGCCCAAGCTGAAGACCAAGTCCAGCACCAAGGGACGATTCCGGGTTACCGGAACCGGCAAGGTGCGCGGCAATTTCTCCTTCAAACGCCACAATCTGCGCAAGCGCTCCACCAAGATGAAGCGCAAGGCACGGGGCACGATGGTCCTGGACGCGACGAACGCGCGCCAGATCCGATCCTTCGCGCCCTACCTTTAACGCCGCGTATTTTTTGAATTAGGAGAGCTGGACAATGGCACGAGTCACTCGGGGCGTCACCGCGCACGCCCGTCACAAAAAGGTCATCGCCCGCGCCAAGGGCTACCGTGGCCGGAACAAGAACAACTTCCGCATCTCGCTGGAAAAGGTCGAAAAGGCGCTGCAATACGCCTATCGCGACCGCCGCGCCAAGAAGCGGAACTTCCGCCGTCTTTGGATCACCCGCATCAACGCGGGCGTGCGCGAACACGGCATGACCTATTCGCAGTTCATCAACGGTCTGGACAAGGCCGGGATCGAGCTTGACCGCAAGGTCCTGTCGGACATTGCGGTGCGCGAACCGGAAGCCTTCAAGTCGCTGGTGGAACAGGCTCAGGCCGCCCTCGGCAACTAATCCCGACCCGGGACCCGGCGCCCATCCCGGCAAGGGGTGGCGCGCCGCTTCCGGAACCTGCATCTGATCGACGAGGCGTGGCCATGGAGAGTGTCGACAAGCTCCGTGAGGAACTGCTTGCCGCGGTAGAGGCGGCGGGCGATCTGGACGCGCTCGAACAAGTGCGCGTGGCGGCCCTGGGCAAGAAGGGCCGCATCACCGACCAGATGAAGGGCCTGGGCGCCCTGGACCCCGACCAGCGCCGTGCCACCGGCCAGGCGCTCAACACGCTCAAGGACGCCGTCGCAGAGGCGCTCGACGCCCGCAAGGCGGCGATGGAGGGGGCGGCCCTCGACGCCCGCCTGGGCGAGGAACGGATCGACGTCACCCTGCCGGTCCGGCCCGAGGAAACGGGGCGCATTCATCCGATCAGCCAGGTCATCGAGGAAATCGTTACCGTGCTGGGCGACATGGGTTTCGGCATCGCCGAAGGCCCGGACGTCGAGGACGACTGGCACAACTTCACCGCCCTCAACATTCCGGCGGACCACCCGGCCCGCCAGGATCACGATACCTTCTATCTGCCCGGGCCCGACGGCGCGGACGCGGGCCGCCTGGTCCTGCGCACCCATACCTCGCCGGTGCAGATCCGCACCATGCAGGCCGGCCCGCCGCCCTACCGGGTGATCGTGCCGGGCCGCACCTATCGCTGCGATTACGATGCGACCCATTCGCCCATGTTCCATCAGGTCGAAGGCCTGCTGGTCGATGAGAAGACCCATATGGGGCATCTGAAGGGCTGTCTCGAAGACTTCTGCCGGGCTTTTTTCGGCATCGACGATCTGCCCGTGCGCTTCCGGCCCAGCTATTTCCCCTTCACCGAGCCGTCGGCCGAGGTCGACATCGGCTGCACCCGCGAGGGCGGTGAATTGAAGATCGGGCGCGGCGGCGATTGGCTCGAGGTTCTGGGCGCCGGCATGGTCAATCCCAACGTGCTGCGCAATTGCGGCGTCGATCCCGAAAAATACCAGGGCTTTGCCTTCGGCATGGGGGTCGAGCGCATGGCCATGCTGAAATACGGCGTGCCGGACCTGCGCACGTTCTATGAATCGGACCTGCGCTGGCTGCGCCATTACGGCTTCGCGTCCCTCGACATGCCGACGCTGACCGGGGGGCTGAACCGATGAAGTTCACTCTGGGTTGGCTCAAGCAGCATCTGGAAACGGACGCGACGCTGGACGAGATTCTCGACCGCCTGACCATGGTCGGGCTCGAGGTCGAAGGGGTGACCGACCGGGCCAAGGGCCTGGAAACCTTCGTCGTCGGCGAAGTGCTGGACGCCAAGCAGCATCCCGACGCGGATCGCCTGCGCGTCTGCCAGGTGAACACCGGCACGGAAACGATCGAACTGGTCTGTGGCGCGCCCAACGCGCGGACCGGGCTGAAGGGCGTATTCGCGCCCTCGGGCTCCTACGTCCCGGGCACGGGCATCACCCTGAAGCCCACGGAAATCCGCGGCGTCACGTCCAACGGCATGCTGCTGTCGGAACGGGAAATGGGCCTGTCGGACGAACACGACGGCATCGTCGAACTGCCGGCGGACGCCGACGTCGGGGCCCGCGCCGTCGATGTCATGGGGCTCGCCGATCCGGTCATCGAAATCGCCATCACGCCCAACCGCGGCGATTGCCTCGGCGTGCGCGGCATCGCCCGCGATCTTGCCGCCTCCGGGCTCGGCAGCCTGAAGCCCCTCGACACCTCGCCGGTGGCGGGCGTGTTCGACAGCCCCCTCAAGGTGGCGCTCGACTTCACGGAAGAGACGGCCAGTGCGTGTTCCAAATTCGTCGGCCGCGCCTTTCGCGGCGTGAAGAACGGACCCAGCCCGAAATGGCTGCAGGATCGGCTGATGGCGGTCGGCCTACGCCCGATTTCGGCCCTGGTCGACATCACCAACTACATTTCCTTCGAATTCGACCGTCCGCTGCATGTGTTCGACGCGGCCAAGGTCTCGGGCACCATCACCGCCCGTCTGGCCAAGCCCGGCGAAAAAATCCGGGCGCTGAACGAGGTCGACTACGACCTGGATGCGGACATGACCGTGATCGCCGACGACACCGGCCCGCAGGCCGTGGCCGGCGTGGTCGGCGGCCTGGACTCGGGCTGCACCGAGGCGACGACGGACGTGTTCCTGGAAGTCGCCTATTTCGATCCCGTGCGCACGGCCATGACCGGGCGCAAGCTGAACCTTCAGACCGACGCGCGCTATCGCTTCGAGCGCGGCGTCGACCCGGCCTTCCTCGACGACGCCTGCGAGGTCGCGACGCGTCTGATCCTGGAGCTTTGCGGCGGCGAGCCGTCCAACGTGGTGTCCGCCGGCGCGGGCCCCGATTGGAAGCGCACGCTCGACTTCAACCTGGACAAGGTCGCGACCTTGGGCGGCACCGAGGTCGAGGGCGTCGAGGCCCGGCGCATTCTCAACGTCCTGGGTTTCGCCATCGAATCCGACCAGGGCAGCCGCCTGGTGGTCAGCGTTCCGTCGTGGCGCTCCGACATCGTCTCCGAAGCCTGCCTGGTGGAAGAGGTCGTGCGCATTAACGGCTATGACCGCATCCGGCCCGTCTCCGTCACCCGCCCCGAAGGCACGCAGGGGCCGGTCATGACCCCGGACCAGCGCCGCCGGGCCCAGGCGCGGCGCCTGTTGGCCCAGCGCGGCATGGTCGAGGCCGTGACCTATTCCTTCATGCCCGACGCCCAGGCCAAATTGTTCGGCGGCGTCGACCCGGCCATGCGGCTTTTGAACCCGATTTCCGCCGACCTTGACGTCATGCGCCCGTCGATCCTGCCCAACCTGCTGGCGGCCGCCGCGCGCAATCAGGCCCGCGGCTATGCCGACCTTTCCCTGTTCGAAGTGGGCCCCCAATTCCCGGGCGCCAAGCCGGAAGACCAGCAACTGGTCGCCGCCGGCATCCGCGTCGGCAAGACCGGCCCCCGTCATTGGGCCACGCCCCCCCGCGGTTTCGATGCCTACGACGCCAAGGCCGATGCCCAGGCGGTGCTGGCCGATCTCGGCCTGCCGGCCGAGCGCGCGCAGATCAAGACGGATGCGCCGAGTTGGTATCACCCGGGCCGCTCCGGCACCCTGCGTCTCGGCCCCATGGTGCTGGCGGCCTTCGGCGAACTGCATCCGGCGGTCCTGAAAACCATGGACGTTAAGGGCCCGGCCGTGGCCTTCGAAATTTATTTCGGCAATCTGCCGGCGGTGAAGGCCAAGAAGTCGGCGGCCCGGCCGCCGCTGGTCCTGTCGGCGCTGCAGCCGGTCGCCCGTGATTTCGCCTTCGTCGTCGATGCGGATGTTGAGGCGGCCAAGGTCATCAATGCGGCCCATGCCGCCGACAAGGCCCTGATCACCGAGGTCACCCTGTTCGACGTCTACGAGGGCAAGGGCGTGGGCGAGGGCAAGAAGTCGCTCGCCATCAACGTCGTCCTGCAGCCCGTGGACAAGACGCTGACCGACGCCGAGATCGAAGCCGTCGCCGACAAGGTCATCGCCAGCGTGATCAAGGTCACCGGCGGCGAACTGCGGACCTGATGGGCCCCCTCGACGCTTTTTCTCTCGACCACCGGCGCGCCATTCGCGGCATCATCACCGATGTCGACGGCACCCTGACGACCGACGGCAAGATCACCTCGACAGCCTTGGCGGCGCTGGAGCGCGCCCAAGCGGCCGGGCTCAAGGTCGTCGCCGTGACCGGCGCCGCCGCCGGCACCTGCGACGCCATGGCGCGGACCTGGCCGGTCGATGCCGTGGTCGGGGAATCGGGCGGCTTCGTGTTCCGCCTGCATCCTGATTCGGGCCGCATGGTGCATCTGCATATCCTGGCCCGCGACGAACGGCGGAATCATTGGGCCCAGTACGAAAAGGTGCTGGAAGCGATCATCGCCGAGGTTCCGGGGGCGGCGCTCGCCGCCGATCAGGCCTATCGGGAAACCGATCTTGCCATCGACCATGCGCAGGACGTGGCGCCATTGGGTGAGGAAGCGGTCGCCCAGATCGTCTCCATCATGGAAGCGGCCGGCATGACCGCGACCTATTCCAACATTCACGTCAACGGCTGGCTCGGCCCCTATGACAAGCTGACGACGACCTGCCTGGTGCTGCGTGAGCTGTTCCGCGCCGACGTGTCCGACGCGGACGAACGGGCGCGCTGGATGTTCGTCGGCGACAGCCCCAACGATGCGCCCTTGTTCGACTTCTTCCCTCATGCCGTGGGTGTCGCCAACGTGCGTGACTTCACGGACCGGCTCGCCGCCAAGCCCGCCTATGTGACGGAAGGGGCCTCGGGTACGGGCTTCGCGGAAGCGGTGGACGCGGTGTTGGCGGCTCAGGCCGATCCGGCGGCGACGGAATAGACCTTCACCGGCGCCGCCCGGCCCTTGACCGGGATTTCCCCCTGAAATGCACAGTCATAACCCCCGCCGCAGCTGTCGGCGGTTTCCTCTGTGCACATGACGTAGGTCCCGTACTGCTTGTTCAGCTGTTCCAGCCTTGCGGCGATGTTCACGTTGTCGCCGTGCACGGTGAAGGTCAGGCGTTCCGCCGTGCCCACGGCGCCGACCACGATGGGCCCCGTGTTGACGCCGCAGCGGGTCAACAGCGTGACGCCGTCGCCGAAGGTCCGCGCACGGCACACCCGTTCAATCTCCAGCGCGCAGGCGAGCCCTCTCGCCGCATGGTCATCCTGCGGCGTGACGGCGTTGAAGGTGATCAGCATGGCGTCTCCTTCGAACAGCAGCACCACGCCGCCGTGGCGGGTGATGACCGCGCCCATGGCCTGGAAGTAATCGTTGATGGTGCGGGCCAGTTCGGCCGGTGACATTTTCTCCGACGCCGTGGAAAAGCCTTCGATGTCCGTGAAAACGATGGTCGCCACCTTGCTTTCGCCGTCGCCGGGCTGGATCGCCCGGTCCGCCTGGGTGATGCGGTCCGCCACTTCCTTGGAGACGAAGCGCGTCAGGTCCTGGGCCGCCGTGCTGTCGATGATCGCGCGGTAGAGGGATCGCTGGGCGCGCAGCACGGCGATGGCCAATACGGCGGTGACCAGCAGGATCGAGACGATCTTGTCGACCTCGGCGCCGATCAAAATGGCGTTCGACGTCATGTATGCCACGTAGTCGCGGGTGATCATGGGATTGCCCGCTTCGGCATGGACGACGTAGAGCATCAGCGTGATCCAGCCGAGCGCCGCCGTGGCGCCTGCCAAAACGATGTAGCCCGGCTCGAACCGGATCGCGCGGAGCGCGATGAAGATGAATACGTACATCAGCGTCGGCGCCTTCAGATAGAAGCTCGCTGGCTGCATGTACTGAATATGGAACGACCAGATCAGCAGCATCAGCAGCCCGACGTCGATCACCACCGAGACCATCAGGAAGGGTTTGGTCAGCGTGCCGCGATAGGCGGCGATCAGACGCGCCAGGGTGAACAGGAAATAGAAGCCCAAGGCGAAGGGCACCAGATTGAAATCCGGGTTGGTCGCCGTCTTGGGGGCCACGGCCCACAGGCTGGCGAACAGCACGACCAGCAGCATCTGCACCCAGCTGATGAGCCGCTCGCTCCGCAGTTGCTGGCGGGCGATGCGCTCGCGCACGCGAGCGGGCAGCCGCCCGGACACCGGCTTGCCGAAAATAAAGATCATGCAGGACGTCCACATGCCGGAACGATGGACTGCCGCGCGCAAATGCTCAATCACGGAATGCAGGCTCCCTTCAGGTGGCCGCCTGTCTAACAGATCGAAGCGCTCACCGGGAAGTCACGGCTGCGTCATTGGGCAGGGGGATCAGTCCGCGTCCTGGCGCAGGGCTTCCTTCACCGCTTCGCATTTGTTCTGCAGATGATCGCGCAGGACCTTGGCGAGTTTGGGGCCGTCGCGGGCTTCCAGAGCGGCCAGCATGTCTTCGTGTTCGGCCATGGCCTGTTTCCAGCGCTCCGACGTGATGGAGGAAATATAGCGCGCCCGGCGGATGCGTCCGGCTAGGCCTTCGTACATGGCGACCAACAGGTCGTTGCCGGCCGAGCCCATGATCTTTTCGTGGATCTTCTGGTTGAGGGCGAAATAGTCCGCGCGCTCTCTCCGCGTGTGGTGCAGGGCCATCTGGTAATGCAGGGCGCGCAGTTCGGCCAAGTCGGCCTCCGTCGCATTGGCGCAGGCAAGTTCTCCGGCAAGCGCTTCCAAGGCGCCCATGACGGGGAACATCTCGTCGACATCGGCGGCGGTCAGCTTGGCGACCCGCGCCCCCCGATTGGGCAGCAACTCCAAAACGCCTTCCGACGCCAGCACCTTCAAGGCTTCGCGCAGCGGTGTGCGGGAAATGCCGAGCGTCTCGCACAACAGGCGTTCCGGCACCTTGTCGCCGGGCTTCAGATCGCCGTCATAGACCATGGCCCGTACCCGGTTGACGATGGTGTCGTGCAGGGACGGGCGCTCGATGGGTGAGATGGGGATTTCGTCCATGGGCCTAATCTTTCGATTCAAGAAAGGAAAACCACTGAGGCGGTGAGACGGTGAGGGAAACGGTTGCCTTTCCCGATACCCTCAATGCCCAAGGGGCAGGAAGTGGCGGGATAATCTGATGTTCTCTCATCCAGTTTTTCTCCCTGCCTCATTGTCTCCGTGGTTCAAATTGTCAAATAACGGTCGAGGACTTGCGCGACGTGCACCGCGTCGCGCGGCGTGCCGTCGGCGATCTGATGGCGGCAGCTGGTGCCGTCGGCGACGATCATCGTGTCGGCGTCGGCATCGCGCACGGCGGGCAGCAGAGACAGTTCGCCCATGCGTTTGGAGACATCGACGTTGTCCTTGTCATACCCAAAGGCGCCTGCCATGCCGCAGCAGCTCGATTCAATCGTCTCCACGTTCAATCCCGGGACCAGACGCAGCGTTGTCTCCACCGCGCCCATGGCGGCGAAGGCCTTCTGGTGGCAATGGCCGTGCAGCAGCGCCTTGCCGTCCTCGGCATCCTTCAGCGGCAGGGTCAGGGTGCCGGCCGCGGCTTCGCTCGCCAGGAATTCCTCGAACAGCATGGCCTTGGCGGCCAGCGCCTTGCTGTCGTCGCCCGGCAGCAGGACCGTGAACTCGTCGCGCAGGGTCAAGAGGCACGACGGCTCCAGCCCGACGATGGGCACGCCCGCGTCGACGAAAGGCTTCAAGGCGTCGAGCGTGCGCTGCGCTTCCTTCTTCGCTTCCTCGGCCAGGCCGGCGGCCAGGAAGGTGCGGCCGCAGCACAGCGGCCGCGCGCGGTCCGGGGCCTGGGCGGTGACGACGCGATAGCCGGCGGCGGTCAGCACCCGGCGCGCGGCGGCCAGATTCTCCGGCTCGAAATAGGTGTTGAAGGTGTCGCCCAGCAGGACCACCGCCTTGCCCACCGGACAGGCGTTCGGGTCGACCGGGGTTGCGCCCTTGTCCGGCGTCGCGGCCCAGCGCGGCAGGCTGCGGTCGGCGGAAAAGCCCAGCAGTTTTTCCGACAGCCAGGCGGCGCCGGGGATCGTGTCGCGCAGGTTCAGCAGCCAGGAAACTTTGCTGGCGGCGGGGGCATAGCGCGGCAGATAGGCGACCAGCCGGTCGAACAGGCGCAGCCCGTGACGCTTGTTGTACTGATTCAGGAATTCGACCTTCATGCGCGCCATGTCGACGCCCGTGGGGCATTCGCGCTTGCAGCCCTTGCAGCCGACGCAGAGCTTCATGGTCGCGGCCATGTCGTCGGAGGTAAAGGCGTCGGGGCCGAGCTGTCTCGAAATCGCGAGGCGCAGCGTGTTGGCGCGGCCCCGGGTCAGGTGCTGTTCGTCCCCCGTGGCGCGGTAGGACGGGCACATCACCCCGGCGTCGCGTTTGCGGCAGGCACCGTTGTTGTTGCACATCTCGACAGCACCCGCGAAGCCGCCCCAGTCGGACCAGTCGAGGACCGTCGCGATCTGCTCCGTCTTGTAGCCCGGCTTGAAGCGGAACAGGGAGCGGTCGTCCATCTTGGGCGGGTCGACGATCTTGCCCGGGTTCATCAGGCCCGTGGGATCGACCGTGTTCTTGACCTCCTTGAAGGTCTCGATCATGCGCGTTCCGAACATGGCTTCGTGGAATTCGGAGCGCACCAGCCCGTCGCCGTGTTCGCCCGAATGCGATCCCTTATATTCGCGGACCATCTCGAAGGCTTCCTCGGCGATGGCGCGCATCTGCTTCGCACCCAATTCCTGTTTCAGATTGATCACCGGCCGGACATGCAGGGTGCCGACCGAGGCATGGGCGTACCAGGTGCCTTCGGTGTTGTGCTTGTGGAATACCTGCGTCAGGCGGTCCGTGTATTCGGCGAGGTCCTCCAGGCGCACGGCGCAGTCCTCGACGAAGGAGATCGGCTTGCCGTCCCCCTTCATGGACATCATGATGTTGAGGCCCGATTTACGAACCTCCCAGACGTCGCGCTGGAAGGCCGGGTCCACGGCCTCGACCACCGCGTCGGGGAAGCCCAGGTCGGCCATCATCTCGACCAGCTGTTTCAGCTTGGCGATCAGGGGTTCGCGCTCCTCGCCGGCGAATTCGACCAGCAGCAGGGCATCCGGCTCCCCCTTCACGAAGCGTTCGACCGTGGGGCGGAAGATTTCGATGTCGCGGGCCAGGCCGATCATGGTGCGGTCGACCAGTTCGACCGCCGCCGGGCCGAGCGTCACCAGGTGCTGGGCCGCGTCCATGCATTTGTAGAAGGTCGGGAAATGGCAGACGCCCAGCACCTTGTGCTTCGGCAGGGGCTGCAGGTCCAGATGCAGCTTGGTCGAAAAGGCCAGCGTGCCTTCCGACCCGATCAAAAGATGGGCCAGGTTCGGATGGGTCTGCTGACGGTACAGCGTCGCCTCGGCCCAGGGGCCCTTGGGCGCACCGCCGGGCATCAGGGAATCGATGTTGTAGCCGCCGACCCGGCGCATCAGGTCGGGGAAGGATTGGCGGATGTGGTCGCCTTCGCGCCGGCCGATATCCAAAAGCTTGGCGACCATGTCCTGCTGCACGGGGTCCAGCTTGGCGGCCGGCTCGTTATTGGAGACCTCGCCGAAACGCATGGCCCGGCCGTCCATGGTCACGGCGTCGATGGCGCGCACATTGTCGCGCATGGTGCCGTAGACGATGGAGCGCGAGCCGCAGGAATTGTTCCCGGCCATGCCGCCGAGGGTGGCGCGGGACGAGGTCGAGACGTCGACCGGGAACCACAGGCCGTGGGGCTTGAGATAGGCATTGAGGTGATCGAGCACCAGACCCGGTTCGACCAGGGCCTGGCGCCCCGAGGCATCGAAGTCGAGAATCTTGTTCAGATGTTTCGACAGGTCGACGACCAGGGCTTCGCCCACGGTCTGCCCGCATTGCGAGGTGCCGCCACCCCGAGGCAGAAGCGGCACGCCCTCGTCCCGAGCGATGGAAATGATCGCCGCCACGTCGTCCGCGTCTTCCGGCACGACCACGCCCAGGGGTTCGATCTGATAGATCGAGGCATCCGTGGAATAGCGCCCGCGCGAGAACGGATCGAACAGGACCTGGCCTTTGATCGCGGCCTTCAGGCGGCGGGCGAGCGCCGGATCCCCCTTGGTCGGGCGGCTGCGGGGGGCGGAGGCGGCAAGGGGCGCGTCGGGCAGGGCCATGGGCGGATCCACTTTAGTTGTCTGTTTCGATGGCGGGAGTGTAGCAAATTGCATTCAAAATTCAATAAGACAAATCATCTTGAGTCATAAAAAGACATCTGACTTTCCTATAACTATATGTTTTAAAAGAGTTAAAAATGAATTTTTCAGCCTTTCATTGAATCCGGGTTGCTTGCCCAAAAAATGTATGCATAATTCCCAAGTCATCGCGCCTCCCTGGCGCGGCAACCCGAATATAAAGAGGACATCCGATCATGACTGTGCGCCGCGGCCGCCATTTCCTGCAGATTCCGGGCCCCTCCAACACGCCCGACCGCATCCTTCGCGCCATGGACTATCCGGTGATGGACCATCGCGGTCCCGACTTCGCCGACCTGGGCTTGTCTTGCATCGCCGGCATGAAGAAGGTTTTCAAGACGGAAAAGTGCGAGGTCGTGATCTATCCCGCCTCCGGCACCGGTGCCTGGGAAGCGGCGCTGGCCAACACCATGTCGCCCGGCGACCGGGTGCTGATGTATGAAACCGGACAGTTCGCCACCCTGTGGAAGAACCTGGCGTTGCGTCTTGGCCTGGTGCCCGAATTCATCGACGGCGACTGGCGCCACGGCGTCGACGCCGCCGCCATCGAAAAGCGGTTGAACGAAGACAAGGACCACGAGATCAAGGCCGTGTGCATGGTCCATAACGAAACCTCGACCGGCGTGACCTCGCGGGTCAAGCTGGTGCGTGAGGCCGTGGACCGCACGGGCCATCCGGCCCTGTTCATGGTCGACACCATTTCAGGCTTGGCCTCGGCCGATTTCCGTCAGGACGAATGGGGCGTCGACGTTGCCATCGCGGGCTCGCAGAAGGGTTTGATGCTGCCGCCGGGAATCAGCTTCAACTGCGTCTCGGAAAAGGCGCAGGAAGTGTCGAAGTCGGCGACCTTGCCCAAATCCTATTGGGCCTGGGATGAAATGATCACCATGAACAAGACCGGCTACTTCCCCTACACGCCGGCGACCAATCTGCTCTACGGCCTCAAGGAAGCCATTGCGATGTTGATGGAGGAAGGGCTCGATAACGTGTTCGCCCGCCACGAGCGTGTTGCCGAGGCGACCCGCCGTGCCGTCCACGCCTGGGGCCTGGAGGTTCTGTGCCAAGAGCCCAAGGAGTACTCCCCCGTGTTGACCGCCGTGGTCATGCCCGAGGGCCATAGCGCCGACAACTTCCGGAAAGTGACGCTGGAAAACTTCGACATGTCGCTCGGCAACGGCCTCAACAAGATCGCCGACAAGGTGTTCCGGATCGGCCACTTGGGCGACTTCAACGAACTGATGCTCATGGGTACGCTGTCCGGCGTCGAAATGGGGTTGGAGTTGGCCAAGGTTCCACATGAAAAGGGCGGTGTCGACGCCGCCATGGCCTATCTGGTCAATCCCCAGGCCCGCTGACCGCAAGACGACTAACGACGACAAGAAGAAACGAAAGGAAACCCCATGGCACGAGGTGACGGGCCGCTCGGCGGTATGAAAGTGTTGGATCTGACCCATGTGATGGCGGGGCCGACCTGCGCGTTGATGCTGGCCGATATGGGGGCCGACGTCATCAAGGTGGAAAAGGTGCCGGGCGGTGACGACACGCGCCGCGCGGCCCCGCCCAAGATCGGCGACGAGGCCGCCGCCTTCCTGGTCATGAACCGGGGCAAGCGGTCCGTCGCGGTCGACCTCAAGACCGAGGGCGGCCGGGCCGCCGTCCGTCGCATGGCGCTTGAGGCCGACGTGCTGTTGGAGAACTACCGTCAGGGCACCCTGGCCAAGCTCGGCCTGGACTATGAAGAGCTGAAAAAGGAAAACCCCAAGCTGGTGTGGTGTTCCATCTCCGGCTTCGGGCAGACGGGGCCGTACGCGGAGCGCGGCGGGTTTGATCTGATCGCCCAGGGCATGTCGGGTCTCATGCACATCACCGGCGAAGGCCCGGGCCGCCCGCCCTGCAAAGTCGGCGCGCCGATCACCGACATCACCGCCGGCCTGCTGGCGGCCATGGGCGTCTCGGCGGCCTATGCCCATGCGGTCAAGACCGGCCAGGGCCAGATTGTCGATACCTCCCTGTTCGAAGCGGGCATCCTCCATACCTATTGGCAGTCGGCCATTGCCTTCGCGACCGGGGAATCCCCCGCCGCCATGGGCTCAGCCCATCCCTTGAACGCACCCTATCAGGCCTTCGAAACGGCCGACGGCTGGATCACCTGCGGGGCCGCCAATCAGCGGACCTGGGAACGCCTGCTCGAAGCCCTGGACAATCCGGCCATTGCCGACGATCCCCGGTTCACGGACAACACCGGGCGCATGGCCAACCGTCAGGCGCTGGAAGATGTCCTGACCCCGATCTTCAAATCGAAACCCTCCGCCGACTGGCTCGCCAAGTTTGAAGCGGTGGGTCTGCCCGCCGGGCCGGTCCTCGACATCACGCAGATGCACGCCGATCCGCAGGCCATCGCCCGCGACATGATCGTCGAGGTTCCGCACAAGACCTTGGGTACGGCGAAAGCCCTGGGCATGCCGGTGAAGTTTTCCGGCACGCCGGCGAAGACGGATCAGGGGGCGCCCGTTTATGGCCAGCACACGCGTGAAGTGCTTGCCGAATACGGCTACGGCGCCGACGAAATTCAAAGCCTGATCGATACGGGGGCCGTGATCGCCGCCGACTGACGGCGGCGGTGCGGTTCAGGGGCCGGCGGGCGCCAGGGTCACGGCGACCCGCAGGGCCTTGTCCGCGCGGCGCAGGGTCATCTCCACGGCGTCGCCCGCCCGGTGGCGGAACAGGGCCGCGCGAAATTCTCCCGGCGAGGTGACGGGCCGACCGTCCACATGCGTCACGATATCGCCGGCATCGATCCCGGCCGTGAAGGCGGGGCCGTCGCGGGTCACCTCTGCCACGGAAACGCCCCCGGTCTTTTCCTGCTGCTGGTCGGAGAGGGGGGTGGTCTCCATCCCGGCCGTCGCCGCCTGGACACGGCCATGGGCGGCAAGGTCCTCGACCACGCGATCCAGCAACGGGCGCGCGGCGGCGAAGTTGACGCCGATATTGGCGTCGGATCCTTGCGCGAAGATGGCCGAGACCAAACCGACCAGCTGCCCCTTGCCGTCGACCAAGGCCCCGCCCGACCCACCCGGATTGACCGCCGCGTCGGTCTGGATGAAATCCTCGATCTCGTTGAAACCGGCGTTGGCCCGGCCCACGGCAGAGACGACGCCGCAGGACACGGAAAGGCCCCGCCCGAACGGATTGCCGATGGCGCAGACCGGATCGGCCAGGCCCGGCGCGGGCCCTGGTTGGACCGCCGGCAGATCGGCCTCGACCTTCAGCAGCGCGATGTCCGTCGCCTTGTGCCGACCGACGATCTCGGCTGGGAGCACGCGGCCGTCGGCCAGGCGCACCCGCAGGCTGACCGCGTCGCCCAGCACATGATCGTTGGTCGCGACATAGCCGCCGGGTCGCACCACGACGCCGGAACCTTCGGGGGCGATGCGTCCGTTGGCGCTTCTCGGGGCGAAGCCGGGGCGCACGTTCTGCCAGCGCGGCAGCACGACGACCACCGATTGCACGGCCTTGGCGACGGCGGCGGAATCGATGGCGTCGGCCGTGCCCACGCGGGGGGCCGAAACAAGAAGCGCCGCCAGGAGAGGGACGATGAAAAGCCGTGCGTTCATGCCTTCGTCTTTACCATGATGCGCGGACCGGTGCCGACCTCTATATTGGCGGGTCATGGTATGGGAGGACTTTCGACACAATGAAATTCGCGCGCACCATCCGGCTCGATGCCTCGGACCAGAACGTGTTCGACAACCCGGCGGAACCAGGCGAATGGGCCGTCGCCGGCACCTTTGAATTCGCCGATGGCGATCCGTCTTCCTGGACCAACAAACAACAGCTGGCGTTCAAAAGCGGCTGGATGGGGCTCGGCGCCTTCGGGCGGTCGACCTTCGTGCAGGTCGCGGTCCTGCCCGACGGCCAGGTCGAGGAGGCGGTGCGCGCCCTGGCCGGACATCTGTTCGAACGCTATGGCGCCCCGGACATGATGGCGGCCCTGGATGCCGCGCGGGGCGAATGCGACGACATGGCGGCGCTTTGCGACCATCCGGCGGGCACGCTTCTGGCGATCGAGCGCGACTTCACCGACGCGGGCATTGCCGAGCGCGTGCGCGTTATTCCCGCCACGGGTGAGGGCCAGCACGCCCGCATCTGGGGCGTCGCCGACGACGATCCGGCCTGATCCGTTTTCGAAAATCGCGATTTTCCGCTCAACTCACTTTCACACCCTTGTGATGGCCTGCGACGTCAACGTTACGCCCGCTGTCGACAGGCGCGGGTACACTCCTCTTCGACCGGACGCGAGAGCCGGCTCAGAGGCTTCATCAAAGGAGAGTACGCATATGTCGATCCAGAAAAAGACCGCCGGCGCCACGTTGGCCACCGCCGCCGCCGCTCTGTTCATCGCCGGCGCCGCCATGACCGTAGCCCCGACCGCGGCCCAGGCCGACGGCGTCAAATGCATGGGTGCGAATTCCTGCAAGGGCCACGGTTCCTGCAAGACGGCCTCCAACGAATGCAAAGGCCTGAATTCCTGCAAGGGCCACGGCTGGATTTCCACCAGCTCCGAAAAGGAATGCCTGGAAAAGGGCGGCACGGTCGCCAAGTAACGGCAACCTGCGCCTGACCGAATAAGACGGACGGCGAGGGGCCGGAGGCATCTGGCCCCTCGCGACCGTTTTTGCGCTAGGCTTCATCCATGACCCGCTGCCAGAATCCCTTCCAAGGTTTCGGGCTCGGCCTGCGGCCGCAGCATTTCCCGGACATCCTCGGCCCTGCCGGGGCCGAAGCTACGGCCGGCGTCGACTGGTTCGAAATCATCTCGGAAAATTTCATCGCCGTCGGCGGCATGCCGCGGCGCAATCTGATGGCCGTGCGCAACAGCCGGCCCATGGCCATGCATGGGGTGTCGCTGTCCATCGGCGCCCCAGACCCCCTGGACGCGGCCTACCTCAAAGGTCTCAAGGATCTGGTGGATTTGATCGAGCCGGCGGTGGTCTCCGATCATCTGTGCTGGACCGGCGCCCATGGCGTGAACCTGCACGACCTGCTGCCCCTGCCCTTGACCGAAGAAACCCTGGACCATGTGGCGGCGCGGGTCATCCAGGTGCAGGACGTCCTGGGCCGGCGCATCGTCCTGGAAAATGCCTCGACCTACGTGACCTTCACCGCCGACACCATGAGCGAATGGGACTTCCTGGCCGAGTTGACGCGGCGCGCGGATTGCGACCTGCTGCTCGACGTCAACAACGTCTATGTCTCGGCCTTCAACCACGGCTTCGATCCGGCCGACTATCTGGCGGGGATTCCGGCCGACCGCGTGCGCCAGATCCACTTGGCCGGGCACGAACACAACGGTGATCATATCGTCGATACCCATGACGCGCCGGTGGCCGATCCGGTGTGGGACTTGTACCGCCGCGCGGTCTGCAAATTCGGCGCCGTGCCGACAATGATCGAGCGCGACGCCAACATCCCGCCGTTCGCCGACCTGGTCGACGAGTTGGACCAGGCGCGGCGGCTGGCCGCCCAGGCCTTGGACGGGGCCGCGGCATGACCGCCTCCCTGGCCGACATCCAGGACCTGTTCCAGGACCGCCTGCTGACCGGCCGCGCCGACATCGCGGCCCATCTCACATCGGGCGGCCCGTTTCTTTCTGTCTACGACCATGCCTATGTGGCGCGGCTGCTGGATATCATGGGCGAAGATTTTCCCGCCGTTCACACCTTGCTGGGGGATGATGCCTTCGCCGAGGCGGCGGGCGCCTACGTGCGGGGCCATCCGTCGACCGCGCGCTCCGTGCGCTGGCTGGGGGCGCGGTTCAGGGATTGGCTCGGCGACACGCCGCCCTGGTCGGACCTGCCCGTCGTCGCCGACATGGCGGCCTTTGAATGGGGCTTGGGCCTGGCCTTCGACGCGCCCGATGCGGATGTTCTCGGGGGCGCGGCGCTGGCCGCCGTGCCGCCGGAAGCCTGGCCGGTGCTGGGATTTGATTTCCATCCGGCGTTTAACACCTTCGAGCTTTCCCACGAAGTCGCACCTTTTCAGCAGGCGGTCGCGCGGGAAGAAAATCCGGAAGCCGCCCCCGCGCCGTTCGCGGACGGTGCGCAAACCTGGGCCGCTTGGCGCGACGGAGCAACCTGTCAGGTGCGCTATCGTGCCTTGGCCGGGGACGAGGCGGCGGGGCTTGCCCTGCTGCGGGACGGCGGGGATTTCCAGACGCTCTGCGAAACGCTTGCCGGTTTCGGGGAGGCGGATGCGGCCGCCCCGCGCGCCGCCGGCTATCTGCGCGGCTGGGTCGAAGCGGGCTGGATCACGGGCCTGTCCGCGCCGGGCCTCAGTTGGGCCTAGACGCAGGGCAAGACAACAGCGGCGGGTTGGTGACCCCGACAGGATTTGAACCTGTGACCCCAGGATTAGGAATCCTGTGCTCTATCCGACTGAGCTACGGGGCCAACGCCGACGCGGTTGGATGCGCCCGTCTATACCACAGGTTTCCGTGCCGATTCCAAGGTTTGCTGGCGGGAAGAAGGGACGGCGGGAGCGCCTATTTGAACAGGCCCTTGATGGTGTCCATGGACACGGAATAATTCAGCATCACCGATTCCACGCCCGGGTTGCCGTCGGCCAGGCCCGCGTTCGACGTGTGGTCGAAGGAAATGCCGAGGCGCGAGCGGTCGTCGAAGCGATAGGCCAGCTCCAGGCGTGAGCGGAACTCCAGCGCGTAACCCAAATCCAGCTTCGACGTTTCGCCACGCCAATAGACCGGCGAGAATTGAGGTGTCAGCACGAACCGCCGTCCCAGGTAGATATCGACCAGGACGCCGGCGCCGATGAAAGACGACGTGTTGGTGGCATAGGCGGCTGTCAGAAACGGTTTGAAGATCCAAAATTTATTGCCGAACCGATAATCGAGGCGGATTTCCGCGTCTTCTTCCCGGTTGCGCAGGATGTCGAACTTGCCCACGGCAAGGGTCAGAAAATCAGGATCATCCCCGGCCCGCGCAGAACCTGACGGAAACACCGTCACGGCGGCAAGCAGCGCCGGAAGGATCAGTTTTTTGAACATGTTAGGTCGTCCCCGAAACGGTCCGATTGTCGGACCCACCCCTTTGGCGGGCATCTTAAGCCATCGGGCTGAGGTTTCAAGCCGCGATCAATCAATGAAATCAACCGGGTCCGAGCCGCCGGAAGCCGTCCATGGCCTTGACCAGGGACGAACGGATGCCCGGTTCCATGGCCGAATGGCCGGCGTCGGGCACGATGACGTAGTCGGCGTCGGGCCAGGCCAGGGCCAGTTCATCCGCCGTGGCGATCGGACAGACCATGTCGTAACGGCCCTGCACGATGACGCAGGGCAGGTGGGTGATGCGGTTGATGTTGGCGAGCAGATGGCCCTCGGGCATGAACACGTCATTGACGAAGTAATGGGCTTCCATCCGGGCCAGGGACAGCGCCCCCCGTCCGCCGCTTCCGCCGCCGCCGTTGCCGTGTTGCAGGGTCGAGCACGCACTTTCGAATTGGCTCCAGACCTCGGCCGCCGGGCGGTGGACGTCGGGGTCGGGGTCGTTCAGGCGGCGATGGTAGGCGGCCAGAATATCGGCCCGCTCGTCCTCGGGCAGATAGCTGGAAAACCGGCGCCAGGCTTCGGGGTACACCAGCTTCATGCCGTAGAGGAACCAGTCGACCTCCGACTTGCGGCCCAGGAAGATGCCGCGCAGCGCGAAGCCCCGGCAGCGGTCCGGATGGGCGATGCCGTAGGCCAGGGCCAGGGTCGAGCCCCAGGAGCCGCCGAACACGAACCAGCTGTCGATGTCGAGCTGGACGCGTAATGCCTCCATGTCGTCGATCAGATCCTGGGTCGAATTGTCCTTGGTTTCGCCGAAGGGGGTCGAGCGCCCCGCCCCCCGCTGATCGAAGACCACGATGCGGTAATGGTCGGGGTCGAAGAAGCGGCGGTGCGACGGGTTGGAGCCGGCCCCCGGTCCGCCGTGCAGGAAGACCACCGGCACGCCCGTCGGATTGCCCGACTGTTCCCAATAAATACGGTGGCCGCCGGAAACGTCCAGGTATCCCTGGGCATGGGGTTCGATCCGGGGATAGAGGTCCGGTGACGGGCGGTTCAGGGCGGAGTTGGATTTGTCCAATGTCGTTGGCCGGTTCGGGTTCTGTCCATATGCCCCTGGGGGCGGTGAATGGGCCGCGGCCCAGACTAGCTAAGCTGGCCCGTGATCGCGTATTTCAGCAGGCGCACGACCTGGGCCGGGGTTTCCGCCGTCGCCATGGCCGCGCCGTTCACTTCCTTCAGGGCGTGGGTCAGGGACGGATCGTGCAGGGTGATCATCGGCGTTCCCAAGGCGGCGGCGTAGCCCGCGTCGAAGGCGGCGTTCCATTGTTTGTACTTGTCGCCGAAACGCACGACAACCACATCGGCGCGTTCCATCAGGGTGCGGGTGCGGATGGCGTTGACCTTGGCTCCCTTGTGGTCCTTCCAGAAGGGGTCGGGCTCGTCGCCCAGGATGGCCACGCCGCAATCGTCGCTCGATGCATGGTCGGTCACCGGGCCGACGAATTCGATGGGCAGGCCCGCCTCGGCGGCGCCGGCCTGGATCTGGTCGCGCCAATCGGTGTGAATTTCACCGGAAAGATAAACGGTCCAGGGCGTGTCGTCGCTGAAATGGTTGCCGTTTGTGTGGTCGCTCACGGGGTCGCTCCCTTTCCTTGTTGTCTGATCTGCCGTCAGTGCGGGGCCCTGTGCAGGCCCTGTTGTATCTCAACGTAATCGGAATGGTCGGGTCCGATAAACCCCCGGCGGATTAAAAAATCGATGACGATGACCCCGCAGTTGAACTTGAAGGCCTCCGTTTCCCGCACAGTGTCCATGACCCGGTCCATGGACCACAAGTAGAATTCCTCGATCTCGCCGTCCGTGTTGCGCGGCGTGAAGTCCGCCGGCAGTTCCAGATCATAATTGAACAGCACGTCGCGGCGCAGGCCTTCGCCGCGCGCCGTGCAATAGGAAATGGCGCTCACGGGTGCCGCTCGGCGGGCGACGGCTTCCGGGATGTCCGCTTCCTCGCCGCATTCCTTGATCAGGTTGTCCATCACGCCAATCCCGGCGGGCAGGCCGCCGGCGACGATCTGATCCAGCTTGCCCGGGGCCGTCGGCTTGGTCAGGGATCTCTTGCCGATCCACATCTTCAATTGATCGCCGTCCCGCATGAAGCCGTTGACGTGGACGCCGTATCCCTCGACCCCGAACAGCGGCACGGCGGCGCGTTCCATCTGAAACAAGGGGTCGGTGCCCCAGCGCGCCCGCACGGCATAGGGCTCGTCCCGCCAGCCGGGGACCAAGCCGCGCTCCCGCAACTCGGCCAACACCTCGGCCATGGCGGCCGTGCGCGCCGCCGGTGTGTCCAGGGCCGGAGCCATCACGACCTCGGAATCGGACAGCTGAAAAACCGCTCCGAAGTCGGCCAGTTGAGGGATGAAATCACGATGGACCAGGCCGACCTGCTGCCCGCCCGCGCGAAAGGGGCGATAGGCGGTCGGGTCCCAGGATTGCAGGGTACGGATGCGGTCCAGATAGCTCATGCGGCGGCTCCGCGACGGTTATCGGTCATGGGGGACGTCCTGCTGTTCGGCGACCAGCACGGCCTCGACGCAAAATTGGCGGCGCAGTTCCTGGGCGATGAGCCGGGCCTGTTCCGTGTCCGTGTCGGCCAGATGGATGTCAACGACCAGATCCTTGCGGTCGGCCGGCGCGCGGTGGGCGTGAAGGCGGCTGGGCACCAGGCCGCGCTTGGCGAACACGCCGATTACCCGGGGCAGGGTGCCCGGGTCGGCCAGGGCCTGAACGGAAAAGCATTGCGTCGGCAGTGCCTTGCGCTTGCGCCGGGGGGAGCCTGATGGGCGGGGGGAAAGCGTGGATGAATGCGGGGCGTGCCCGCGGTCTTGCGTCTGCATCGGAAATTCCTTTGGCAATGAGAATGCCGGTCACGGCGAATCAATGATGGCCCGGTCCTCGATTACGAGGCCGGGTCCATAATTCGCCGGATGGTGCCGGCTGCACGGAGGGGCGATGCAGTCCTCATGCGCCTGATGATAGGCTTGCAGCCCGAAAATTCAAGGCTGGCGAGGGACGCGGCGATGCCGCTGCCGCCGGGCCGGGGCCCGGCGGGCGATTTGGATCAGGCGGCGGCGACCTTACGGCCGTCCTTGGTGATCCGGATATAGGCTTTGGCGCAATGCTCCCGGCAATAGGGCTTGCCGTCGAGAGATTCCTCACCACAGAAGTGGAAATCCGCCTCGTTGGGCTCACCCACGGGCCAGCTGCACATGCCGGGGCGCAGTTTTGCCATGGTCACCAGGTTCTCACTGACCTGGGGCTGGTCGGGCCGTTCCTTGATGGGCGAGCCGCGCTTGGCCAGGCCGAGACGATGGACCTTGCCGATCACCGCGTTCTTGGTGATGCCGAGGCGGCGGCCGATCTCGCTTGTCGGCAATCCTTCATCCCACAGGGCGATCAGGGCGTTGACCCGCTGGGGCGTCCATTCGTACGTCGTCTGCATGTACCCTTGCCTCCCGTTTTTCGGCCCGACGTCGATTTACGCGGCCGAAATCCAAAATCCGTGTTCCTGGAACGGCTATTTGCGGGTCAATGATGCCCGAAATGTCCATTTTTCCCCGAAAACCGGGCCGGAACGCGTTAATAATTACAAGATTTCGCCTAACCGTCAACTAGGTCCACCACATATAGTTATCCACAATACATGTTGTGTTGTTGATAAAAATCTAAACTAGGGAGGATTTCCGCACCGCCGGTTAAAAAAATCCCTTTTTCCTGCCAAGGGGTCGGTATAATCCGGTGAAGCCGAAGGGGGATTTTGGCAAGACCACCAGGAGTGACGGAAAATGGCTGTCGATAAGAACGGCATGGATGAATGGGCGGCGGCAGCCGCCAAGGAACTGAAGGGCAAATCCCCCGACGACCTGATCTGGGAAACGCCGGAAGGCATCGCGGTGAAGCCGCTCTATACGGCGGCGGACCTGGAGGGGCTGGAACACATCGATTCCTTGCCCGGCTTTGCGCCCTATCTGCGCGGCCCCCGCGCCACCATGTACGCCAACCGGCCCTGGACCATCCGCCAGTACGCGGGCTTTTCCACGGCCGAGGATTCCAACAAGTTCTATCGCGACAATCTGGCCGCCGGGCAAAAGGGCCTGTCGGTGGCCTTCGATCTGGCGACCCATCGGGGCTACGATTCCGATCACCCCCGCGTGGTCGGTGATGTCGGCAAGGCCGGGGTGGCGATCGATTCCGTCGAGGATATGAAGATCCTGTTCGACGGCATACCGCTCGACGAGATGTCCGTTTCCATGACCATGAACGGTGCCGTGCTGCCCGTGCTGGCGGGCTACATCGTGGCCGCCGAGGAACAGGGCGTTGCGCCGGAAAAGCTGTCCGGCACGATCCAGAACGACATCCTCAAAGAATTCATGGTGCGCAACACCTACATCTATCCGCCGACGCCCTCCATGCGCATCGTCGCGGACATCATCGAATACACGGCGCATAACATGCCGCGCTTCAATTCGATTTCGATCTCCGGCTATCACATGCAGGAAGCGGGTGCCACGGCAGTGCAGGAACTGGCCTTCACGCTGGCCGACGGCCTGGAATACGTGCGCGCGGCCAAGGCCAAGGGCCTGGATGTGGACAAGTTCGCGCCGCGCCTTTCGTTCTTCTTCGCCATCGGCATGAACTTCTTCATGGAGGTCGCCAAGCTGCGCGCCGCGCGGCTGTTGTGGTCGGAACTGATGGCCCAGTTCGAGCCGAAGGACCCCAAATCCTCCATGCTGCGCACCCATTGCCAGACCTCGGGCGTGTCGCTGACGGCGCGCGATCCCTACAACAACGTGATCCGCACGACCATCGAATGCATGGCCGCGGTCCTGGGTGGTACGCAGAGCCTGCATACCAACGCGCTCGACGAAGCCATCGCCCTGCCGACCCCGTTCTCGGCCCGCATCGCGCGCAACACGCAATTGATCGTGGCCGAGGAAACGGGCATCCCGCAGGTCATCGATCCCTTGGCCGGCAGCTATTATGTGGAAAGCCTCACGGCGTCGCTTGCCCAGGCGGCGCGCGAATTGATCAACGAGGTCGAGGGCCTGGGCGGCATGACCAAGGCCGTCGAGGCGGGCCTGCCCAAGCAGGTGATCGAGGAAGCGGCCGCGCGCAAGCAGGCGCGGGTCGACCGTGGCGAGGAAGTGGTCGTCGGCGTCAACAAATACGCCCGTGCGGAAGAGGACGACATCGACATCCTGGATGTCGACAACGCCGCCGTGCGCATCAGCCAGATCAAGCGCCTGGAAAACATTCGCGCGACCCGCGACAGCGCGGCCTGCACGGCAGCGTTGGAAGCACTCACCCGGGCCGCTGAAAGCGGCGAGGGAAATCTGTTGGAACTGGCTGTCGAGGCGACGCGCAAGCGCGCCACCGTCGGCGAAATTTCCGAAGCCCTCGAAAAAGTTTATACCCGCCACCGCGCGGAGATCCACTCGATCTCGGGCGTTTACGGGGCGGCTTATGAAGGGGACGCCGGGTTCGAAAAAATCCGCGACGACGTCGCCGCCTTCGCCGAAACCGAAGGCCGCCGCCCGCGCATGCTGGTGGTCAAGATGGGCCAGGACGGCCACGACCGGGGCGCCAAGGTGATCGCCACGGCCTTCGCCGATATCGGCTTCGACGTCGACGTCGGCCCCCTGTTCCAGACACCGGAAGAAGCCGCCCGCCAGGCCATTGAAAACGACGTGCATGTGATCGGCGTGTCGTCCCAGGCCGCCGGGCACAAGACCCTGGTCCCGTCCCTGATCGATGAACTGAAAGCCCAGGGGGCCGAGGACATTCTGGTCATCTGCGGCGGCGTCATCCCGGCCCAGGACTACGATTTCCTGAAGGCCAAGGGGGTTGCGGCGATCTACGGCCCGGGTACCAACATCCCGTCCGCCGCCGCCGAGATCATGGAAATCATCCGCGCCCGGCCGCTTGCCGCTGAATAAAGTTCGCGCGCTGCCGAGTAAGGCCGCCGCGCCTTAGCGGGCTCCGCAAACGCAAAATGAAAAGCCCGTCCTGACTGTCATGGTCGGGACGGGCTTTCATATGTTTGGCGCGGCGGCGGTAGGCCTTGGCCGATTGGATTTTCTGCTGTCGCAGGGTCCGCACAACCCGGGCCACCGGGTTCCGCCGCACCGGTGCCTTGCGTTTCATGGCAGGGGCTCCTTGGTCGGGTGGGTGGAGGCTTGTATCTAGCCTGCCTCTGTATCGGCGGCAAGTCCGCGTCCATGGTGTCGGTCTCGGGTTTGCCAAGCGGCAAGCTGCGCGCACGGGGGCCGCGGCGAACGGGTGGCCATGAAACCATGGGCGGATTTTAAGGTGAGGGACTTGCGCCGCTGCCGCCAGGCGTCGAGAGACCAGTCGCGGGCGCTCAACCGGACGCCCCTCACGGGCAGGAAGGTCCAGGCGTCGTGGGCCGTGCCGTCCTCGGTCGTCACGGTCAGGGAGGCGGCGGTGTATTGCGGGCCTTCGTACAGGCTGGCCCTGGCCGCCATGGCCGGGCTGAGGCCTCCGGCCAGCAGGCCGCTGACCCGGCTGTTCTTGGCGGGAGCGATGGCGGGGTAGTCCGCGCCCGCGACGGTGCGGCGGCGGTATCCGTCAAGCACGGCGGAAACGCCCGCCGGCAGCCGTCCGCCAAGGACGACCGCCTGCAGGTCGGAATCCATCAGGGTTCCGTAGAAAAAGAAGGACAGCATGCGCCGTTCCTTCCATCCGAGGAATTACCGGGGTGCGATGACCGTCACCCTAACGGGGGGCGATAACCATCGTCATGAGGCGGCCTTCAGTCCGGGGAAACTGTTCGACCTTGGCCTGTTCGTCGACTTCGACGCGCACACGGTCCAACACCTTCATGCCCAGATCCTGGTGGGCCATTTCGCGGCCCCGGAAGCGGATGGTCATCTTGACCTTGTCGCCGTTGTCCAGGAACTTGCGCACGGCCTTCATCTTGGTCTGGTAATCGTGCTCGTCGATGCCCGGGCGCATCTTGATCTCTTTGACCTCGATGACCTTCTGCTTCTTGCGGGCTTCGTTGGCTTTTTTCTGGGCTTCGTACTTGAACTTGCCGTAGTCCAGAATTTTGCACACGGGCGGGTCGGCGTTGGGCGAGACCTCGACCAGGTCAAGACCGACCTCCGCCGCCATTTCAATGGCTTCCTTGGTGGAAACGACACCGACCATTTCGCCGTCGGCGTCAACCAGCCGCACTTGGGCGACATCAATATCTTCGTTAATCCGCGGACCGTCCTTGGACGGCGGCGTCTGTTGCATGGGGCGGCGTGCTATTGCCTTGCTCCTCAATCGGTTTCGACAAACGGGGTTGTTGCGGTCAAATTACCCCGCTCCGGCGGAACGTGAACGCAAATCGTTGTTTATGATTTTAAGGGGGGCGGCCTATCGACCGGCCCCGGCGCCCAACGGCCCCGCCGCTTCGGTCACTAATGTATCTATCGCCTGTTCAAGCGCAAGGATTTCTTGATCCTTGCCGCCCAGACGGCGAATGGCGACCGTGCCCGCTTCGGCCTCTTTGGCGCCTACGACCATGATCACCGGCACCTTGGCATGGCTGTGTTCGCGGATCTTGTAGTTGATCTTTTCGTTACGGGTATCGATTTCAACCCGCAATCCCGCCTTCCGACAGGCCTTGGCGACCTGGGCGGCATAGGCATCGGACTCGTTGGTGATCGTCGCCACGGTTACCTGATGGGGTGCCAGCCACAGCGGGAAGCGCCCGGCATAGTTCTCGATCAGGATGCCGATGAAGCGCTCGAACGAGCCCAAAATCGCCCGATGCAGCATCACGGGACGATGTTTCCCGCCGTCTTCGGCGATATAATGGGCGTCCAGGCGCTCCGGCAGCACGAAATCGACCTGCAGGGTCCCGCATTGCCAGTCGCGGCCGATGGCGTCGCGCAGCACGAATTCCAGCTTGGGCCCATAGAACGCCCCTTCGCCCGGGTTGAGGACCGGGTCGTGGCCGGCGGCCCTGGTCGCATCCAGCAGGGCCTTTTCCGCGCGGTCCCAGGTATCGTCCGACCCGGCGCGGACGTCCGGCCGGTCGGAAAACTTGATGACGAACTCGTCGAAGCCGAAGTCCTTGTAGACCGAGGACAACAGGTCGATGAAAATCTTGGTCTCCGCCTCGATCTGGTCCGGGCGGCAGAAGATATGGGCGTCGTCCTGGGTAAAGGCGCGCACGCGCATCAGGCCGTGCAGCGCGCCCGACGGCTCGTTGCGGTGGCAGGAGCCGAATTCGGCCATGCGCAGCGGCAGGTCGCGGTAGCTGGTGATGCCCTGTTTGAAGATCTGCACATGGCAGGGGCAGTTCATCGGCTTGATGGCCAGCAGTTTATCTTCGGACTCGGAGATAAACATGTTCTCGCGGAATTTCTCCCAATGGCCGGAATCTTCCCACAGGGTGCGGTCGACCAGCTGCGGGGTGTTGACCTCGACATAGCCGGCGTCGTCCAGGCGCGTCCGCATGTAATTCTGGCACAGGCGATAGAGCGTCCAGCCCTTGGGGTGCCAGAAGGCCGAGCCGGGGGCTTCTTCCTGCATATGGAACAGGTCCATTTCCCGGCCGAGGCGCCGGTGGTCGCGCTTTTCCGCTTCCTCCAGCATGTGCAGATAGGCCTTCAGGTCCTTTTCGTTGAACCAGCAGGTGCCGTAGATCCGCTGCAGCATCTCGTTGCGGTGGTCGCCCCGCCAATAGGCGCCGGCTACCTTCATCAGCTTGAAGGCATGGCCGACCCGGCTTGTCGACGGCAAATGGGGGCCGCGGCACAGGTCGAGCCAGTCGCCCTGGCGGTAGATGCTGATCTCCTCGCTGTCGGGCAGGTCCTGGATGATCTCGGCTTTGTATTTTTCGCCGATCTCCTTGAAGTGATGGATGGCGTCTTCGCGCTGCCAGACTTCGCGGACGAAGGGGGTATCCCGGTCGACGATTTCGTGCATCTTCTGCTCCATCTTCTCCAGATCGTCGGAGGAGAAGGGCTCGTCCCGCGCGAAGTCGTAATAGAAGCCGTTTTCGATCGTCGGGCCGATGGTCACCTGGGTGCCGGGGTAAAGCTCCTGCACGGCTTCGGCCAGCACATGGGCGCAGTCGTGGCGCAGCAGCTCAAGCGCATCCGCGTCCTTCGACGTGACGATGGCCAGGTTGGCATCGCTCGCGATGGTCGTCGATAGATCCTTCATCTCGCCGTCGATACGCACGGCCAGTGCGGCCTTGGCAAGGCCGGGCCCGATGTCGGCGGCGACGTCCAGGCCCGTGACCGGGCCGTCGAATTGGCGGACGCTGCCGTCCGGAAGGGTAATGGCAACCATGATGATGCTCGGGCCGTTTGAAAAAGGGATCGGGTAAGGGGGGGAATGTAGGCCGTGGCCCCCGTGTGTCAAGCGTTCACGGGCCGGGATCAGGACGGGGACGGGATCGGCAGGACCTTCAGCACATCCGCAAGCGCCAGCTCGGACAGGTGGGCCGCGCGCAGGATCGTCACCTGGGCGCCCCGCTGGGCGCAAAGGGCCGGGTCGCTGTCATGGGAATAGAGCACCACCGTGGGGGCCCCCGCGATGGCGGCCACATGCATGGGCCCCGTGTCGTTGCCGACGGCAAGCGCCGCCCGGCGGGCAAGGGCGGCCAGGTCCAGCAAGGATGTTTCGCCGCAGAGGCTGCGTGCCCCTGGGGCGTCGGCCAGGATGGTGTCGTGCAGGTCCCGTTCGTCCGCGCCGCCGATCAGCAGGGGCGTGATGCCCCGTTCCGACAGATGGCGGGCCAGGGCGGCAAAACGGTCGGCCGGCCAGCGCTTGGCCGGCCGGTGGGCGGCGCCGCCGGGCACGATCAGGGCGAAGGAATCGGGCAGGGCGAAACGGGACAGATCCGTTTCCGCGAACGACAGGTCGGCGGCGGGAACCGACGGGATGCCGGCCATGGCAAGCTGGTCCGCTTGGCGTTCCACCGTATGCAGGCGGTCGCGGTTCGGATTGGCATGGGGGTGGGAGCAGCCGCGGGCGATGCCCGACCATTCCGGTTTCACCCTGGTCGGGAACAGGCGGAAATAGGATGACGAGCGGTCGGAGGTCTGCAGATCGTAGACCCGTGCATAGGCGCCCTCGATCAAATCGCGGCGCAGGGCGCGAATGGCGCCGATCTGGTGCCATTTCATGCGCGGGCGCGCGATGACGCGGTCGAACAGGCCCGAGGCCACGGCGAGGTCTTCAAAAGGGGGGGTGGTCAAAAGGTCGATGCGGACACCCGGGTGATGGGCGCGGATCGCCCGCATGGGGCCCAACGCCTGAACGAAATCGCCCAAAGCGCCCAGCTTGATGACCAGGATGTTGCGGCGGGGGGAAGGGGGCGCGGCCATGGCGTCAGACGGGCGGGCGAACGCCCAGGACCTCGTCATAGACGTCCAGCGTCTTGGCGCACATGGTGGCTTTGGAAAAATTGTCGCGCACGTTGGCGATGGCCTTGCCGGCCAGGGTGCTGCGCTGGGCGCTGTCGAGCGAGAGCACCTTTTCGATGGCGGCGGCAAGCGCATCGGCGTCGCCCGGCGGCACCAGCCAGCCGGTCTCGCCGGGAATCACGGTTTCCTTGGCGCCGCCGTGGTCGGTTGCGATCACCGGCCGCCCGAGGGCCTGGGCCTCCGCGATGACGCGGCCGAAGGCTTCCGGGTCGGTCGACGCGGAAATCACCACGTCCGTCAGCATGTAGGCAGCGGGCATGTCGTCGCAATGATCGACCAAGCGCACGACCTCGTTCAGGCCGCGGGCCGCGATCATGGATTCCAGTTCGGCGCGGTAGCCCTCGCGCCCCTGGTCGCCGCCGACGAGCAGACAGCGGATGTCGCGGCGGTTCAATTTGCCAAGGGCATCGATGACCACGGGCTGGCCCTTCCATCGCGTCAGGCGCCCGGGCAGCATGATCACCGGCATGCCGTCGGGCAGCATCCAGTCGGTGGCCAGGTTGACCACCCGTTGGGCCGTGACCTTGGCCGGGTCGAAGCGGTCCAGATCGACCCCGCGGTGAATGACGCGAATCTTGTTGGACGGCACGCCGTAAAGCTGGCGGATATGTCCCGCGATGAACTGGCTGATGGCAATCACCCGCTCGCCCCGGGTCATGACGGAATTATAGACCCGTTTCAGATGGTTGCCGGCCCCGTAGGTGCCGTGGAAGGTGGTGACGAAATGGGCCCCGGTCCGCTTGGCGGCTGCCCGCGCACTCCACGCAGGGGCGCGGGACCGGGCATGGACGATGTCGACCTTTTCGTCGCGAATGACCTGGGCCAGACGATCGATGTTGCGCCAGATGGTGAGCGGGTTCTTGGAATCCAAGGGCAGTTCGACATGCTCCGCGCCGACGCGCGCAAGGTCATGGACCAGGGGACCCCCGGCCGAGGCGACCAGGGCGCGACCGCCGGCCTGAACCACGGCACCCGCGATTTCGACGGTGCCGCGCTCGACCCCGCCGGCGGCACCCAGTGCCGGCAGAACCTGCAGCACGGTCGCCAGGCGGCCTTCGCCCGTCATCCCTTGGGCGGTCGTCCCCTGGGCAGATTGAGCGCGTTCGCTTTCACCGCCGCCGGTGGTATGTTCCGGCATCTTGTTCATGGATGGAAACCGATCATGTCTTCAGGCCCAGACGTTGCACCCGACACTCCGCCGCAATTCATGGAATGTGGTGACGGCAGGACTATTGCCTACCATCAAATGGCTGGCAAGTCTCCCGGCGTTGTCTTCCTGACAGGCTTCAAATCCGACATGACGGGGGGCAAGGCGCTTGCCCTGGAGGCCTATTGCCGCGCCCAGGGCCGCGCTTTCCTGCGCTTTGACTACACTGGACACGGGCAGTCTTCCGGGGTTTTCGAAGACGGCTCCATCGGCCAGTGGGCCGATGATGCAGTCACGGCGCTCGATAAATTGACCACGGGCGATCAGGTTCTGGTCGGCTCATCCATGGGCGGCTGGATCATGCTTTTGACGGCCCTTGCGCGGAAACCGCGAATCCGGGGCTTGCTGGGTCTTGCAGCCGCCCCCGACTTTACCCGCGATCTGCTTTGGGACGCTTTCACGGATGATCAGAAGGCGCAGATGGAACGGGACGGCTACGTGGATTTGCCGAATTGCTATGACGACCAGCAGCCTTACCGCATCTGCAAGCCGCTGATCGACGACGGATGGAAGCGGCTGCTGTTGGACGGCCCCATCGACCTGGATATTCCCGTGCGCCTGATCCACGGGCTTCAGGACGATGACGTGCCCTGGCGGACCAGCCTGCGGATACAGGAACAACTCACTTCGCACGATGTCGAGGTGCAATTGATCAAGAACGGCGGCCACCGCCTGTCCGAAGATCACGACCTGGACCGCATGACGCGGACCTTGGACGCGCTGTTAAGCGGGCTTTCTTAAATAAAGCCGGGGCGCCGGCGCCTGAAGGGAGCACAGGCAGCCGGCGCCCCGTCCCGAGAATGAGGGGGAGCAGCGGAAGGAGACGCGCTCACCTCTCGTCGGGATACAGGTCCTCGAAGCCGCGGCGGACCTCGGCGGCGAAGGCCGTGTCGTGATCGCGCCAGTAGCGGGGGTCCTGCATCATGCGGCGCAGCTGCGATTCCGATCGGCCCGGCGGCGCGGGTGTCGCACCCGAAAGCAGTTGCGGCTCACCGTCCTGCATCATCCGATGCAGGGTCAGCACACCGTCGTAGGAATTGCACAGCGCCTCGAACACCGGCGCCGGCAGGTTGGCCTGACCCCAGGCGTCGATCTGCGCCGCGGCCGTCTGCCAGCGGTCGGCGCCGCCGAAATGCTCGGTCAGGCGGCGGCGCTGTTCGCCCTGCACCGTTTCGGCGGCGAGGTCGCGGACCAGGGGGGCGAGCTTTTCCGCCGCCAGGTCATAGACAAGCTGCGCCTGGGCCTGGGTGAAACCGGCGTCCATCAGCCGGGCGTTGATTTCCGGGTCGGCGGTCAACCCGTCCATGGCCGGCTCGATCCGATAGCCGGCCGGGTCTTCGGGCACGGTGTCGCCGCCGGCCGCGCCCAGCCGGCGTTCGAGGGCGGCATAGGAGCGGGCCAAATCCTCGACGCGGACCTCGCCCGCCTCCGCATCCCAGAACTTGGGCGGCAGGTAATCGGGGGCGGTTGCGTCCATCGTTGGCGCGAGGGGTTCGGCCTCGCCGCCGCCGGTGGGCGGCGTCTCCTCGGGGATGTCCGGCATCTCGGGCAAGGGTTGGGGATCGGTCATGCATCGTCTCCTTTCGGGGCGGGGGGCGCGTCAGGGCCGCGGCGGCCCTGGTCGATGAGGTGAATAAGATGGCGGACCAGTTGGCGCTGTCCTTCGAGATGGCGCAGCGTGGCATCGGGCGCGTCGGGGCCGAGCGCGCGATCGAGCGTCAACGTCTTCAAGTAATCCAGCACTGCTGTTCCGTCGGCGCCCCGAAAGCAGCGTGCGGCAAGACGCGCGACGCGATCGCTGTCCGCCACCGTTGCCGTATTCGCAGGCGGCGTGACGAAATCCTCCGCCCGCCAGGGCCATTGCGTTTCAGGGCCGGCCATCAGGCGGCTCCCGCCGGCGGGGTTGGCGACAGGGCGCCGCCCAAGGCCGTTGCAAGCGCCGCGAGCCCGCCGCCCCCGTCATCCCCGCCCGCCGGCGGGGGACTGGCGGCGTCCGACGGTAGCGCTGGTGCGGCCGCCGGATCTGCTGATTTCAGAATCTTCGGCGGGACGCCGAAGGCGGCGGCGAGGGTTTGGGCGGCCTGCGTGATGTCGACGATGGCAAGGGCCTGCGGGCCCAGACGGGCCAGGCCGTCGAGAAATGCCAGCGTTGCCTGAACGTCCTGCTGTGCCTGCTGACGGGCGAGGGGCGATTTGTACTCCAGGTCGATGATCTGGCCATCGATGCGCAACGCCGGAACTTCGCCGCGGCGAATCAGGATCGACAGCCCCCGGGTCACCAGGGGTGTCAGCAGCTCCGATTGCAGTCGACCGTAAGTCGCGCCCAACAGGCGGGAGATTTCCGCGACCCGTTCCAGGACCTCCGTCGCCGTCATGCGCGGCCCCTCGATCTGGCCCAGGCGGTCTGCCAAGAGGGCCCGGCGGATGCCCGACCGTAAATCCTGCAACACCACCTGGGACAGGTCAAAGCGCCCCGGCGCCTCCAGCGGCTTCAGGCCGGCGGAGCCCACCGCCTTGGGGATGATAGTGCCCGGCGTCAGGCGGATGTTGGAAGGATTGAGCACGCCGTCGTCATCCGCCTGCCAGATGCCGGTGACGGCGATCGACGCGTTCTTCAGGACCAGTTCGACGACCTTATTGGCGGTCTTGATGTCCGGCAGGGTCTTCATCACCGGCGAGCGGCCATAGATTTCGCCGGGTGCCTTGAGCCAGCGGAAATTGATGAAGGGCGAGCGCTCGAACCGCCCGGTCTTCAGCACGGTTACCGCCTGTTCGCCCGTCGTCCCCTCGCCGGGATCGATCAGCGCCATGTAATCGAAGCCGCCCTTGGCGGGGATCAGGGCTTCGAGAATATCCGCCGATGGTTCCTCCCCGTCGCCCGGCTTGCGGGCTTTCAGAGCGTCCGGCAACTTGGCCTTCGGGAAGCGTTCGACGATTTGTGTGCGGGTCAGCCGGCTGGTGCGAAAGGTGGTGTCGAGGCGGCCGGAGGCATCTTCTTCGAATGCGACCTGGCTCAACGGTACGGCGGTGAAGCGGAAGGCCGAGGGTTCCCCCGGCGGCGCGGCTTCGAACATCAGGCTCGCCGTACCCGCCGTGACCAGATCCAGATAGCACTGATGCATTTCGACGGCGAAGTTGGATCGGTCGAAATGGGACTGCAGGGTTTGCGCCGCCGTTTCCAGTTCCTGGGACAGGCCCGCACGCTGGGCATCGTCGACCTTCGTCCCCGGCATCAGACCGAACCATCGCGCCCAGGGCGGGGTCAACTGCGCCAGCAGGCTCGCGGCCAACTGATCCACGGCATCGGGGGCGGTTCCGTCGAACAGTCGGTCGGTTTTGCGGCTGGCGCCCTGACTGCGGCCCAAGGCCGTTTCCCGTTGCGGCAGGGCGAAATCGAAACATTCCTGCCACAGGGGTTCCCAGGTTGCGCGCCGATCGCGGGCCCGTCGGTATCGTGCCATCACGGCATCGGTCGTGATTTCCGTCATAGTCATTCTCCCAGCTTGGTCTTGGCGCCGGCATCGACGGATCCGGCGTTGTCCGGCCGCACGTCCAACAGGCCACGGCGCGACGTGGCAATCAAACCGGCGCGGCCACGGCGCTGGCGCTCCAGGCGTTCCAAGCGGCGTTCGCGCTCGCCCTCTTCGGGGTCCGGCGGCGGCGGGGGTGGCGGAGGTGCGGGCGGCAGTTTGGGCGAGCTGAAGATTCCTCCCATGGCGGGGGCTCCTTTCCTTACGTTCCGATGAAGAAGGGGGGCGGGGTTGTCGGTCAAATGCCGTCGGGATCGGTGGCGGCGACAGCCTCCTCCGCCGCTTGGATCATGCGGGCGAGGCTGTCGGCATCGTTGGTCGACGCGCCTGGCCCTTCCGCCCAGGCGAGCAGCTTGGCCCCGGCGTCGAGATGAGCCAGCGCTGCCTTGCAGGCAGACTGATGGGCGGCGAACCCCTTGGCGTCATCCGGGGCGGTCTGAGCTGCGAAGGCCACGTAATCGGAAATTGCCTTTCGCAGCAATTTGGGGAGGCGGCCCCTGACGGTCCGGCGGATGCCGTCAACCGGCTTTCGGCTTGTTTGATTTGTCATCGAATAGCGAGGGCATCTGATGGATCCCGCTCGTCAGGATGCCGCGAAATCCGTCGAACAAGGTTTCGCGCGGCGCACTGAGCAGGCTTGAGCGTTGCGCGGCGGCAGCCGAGTTGATGCCGTCGATGCGCAGCTTGTTATAACTCCCGCTGTCGGCGATGGCTTCATCGACCTGTCGGGCAAGGCCGGACAGAAGGCTCGATGCCGACCCGCTGCCCGCGCTGATGCCGCCGCCGGCGAAGCGCGCACGTTGCGCCGCCTGGGCTTGACGCAGTTGTTCGCGGCGCCGTTTGGTTTCAATTTCCTGTTGTTGATTGATCTGCGCAACCTGCTGCCGGCGCTGGGTCTCGAGTTGGGCAGCCTGTTGTTTCGCGGCGGACTGCTTTTGGATCGCGGACAGGCCCGTGCTGACGGCGCTGGCCAGGGCCATGGTGGCGAACTCTGCCATGGAAAGGGACTCCTTGAATGAGAGGGGAAGGATCAGCCGTTGACGTTCACTTCCTCGGTTACGGACAACAGGGTGAAGGGCAGAGGCGTGTCCTGTTCGATCCGCCACAGGGCCTGCGTCCCGTCCCGCCGCCAGCCGAAGGCGCGAACGGTCCGGTCACCGGAGAACACGACGGGGGGCGCATCCAGAAGGTCGTTCCCGAATTCGCGGAAGGGGACATCGATGAACCCGCGGCCCGTGTCCAGGCGCAGCGCCGATGCGTCCTTCAGACGATAGGTCGCGGCAACCATGCGCAGACGTCCGCCCTGGTTGGAGCCTTGTAGACCGTTGACCGCCGGCGGCAGCGGCTCGATGACATGGGTGTAGCCGAGCCCGACCGTAACCTCCGTCGCCGGAACGTTCAGGGCGATCCGCCCGTCGGTGACGATCGCGTCGCTTTGAACCGATCCATCGGCGACGACCTTCACCGTGCGGCCTTCCAAATGATCCAGGCCGGACCATTCGGATTTGGCCGTGACGTCTGTCAGGTGTAGGCCGCAATCGACCTGCAGGCCGTCGTCGAAAGCCTCGATGGTATGCCCGCCTTCGCGCTCTGCCAAAAGGTAGACCGCATCGCCCACGGCGCAGACGGAACGGAACGCACCCTGGGTATCGGACAAGGTCCAGCCGGTGATTTCTTCCGCCCGATAAAGGGTCAGCGTGCCGATGCTGCCGTCGGCCATGACCAGGTGCAGGTTGCGGCGGCGGGCGTCGAAATCCTGGTCCAGGGGGTCATGGACCAGATGTTCGGCAACGGTTGCCAGATCGCGGGATTGATAGGCCTGCTCCACATCGGTGAACAGGAACTCCCGCAGCTCCCGCCCCGTGCGCGGTACGAACAGCGTGGCGCCATCGACGTTGCGCGGCGGTACGAACCGGGCCGCAGGCGAGCCGATGCGGGTTTGCCGGCGGATCTGCACGGAGGCGGGGGTCAG
This sequence comes from Rhodospirillaceae bacterium, assembly GCA_002706405.1. Taxonomy (GTDB): domain Bacteria; phylum Pseudomonadota; class Alphaproteobacteria; order Rhodospirillales; family Casp-alpha2; genus UBA1479. Next base: position 46,527 of record PALN01000075.1, read on the forward strand.
CGGGTCGCCGGTCACCATCCATTCCGCGCCCGAGGTAAAGACCTGCAGGTGGCGGCCCGAGAACACGGCGGCGCAGGCGTTGACCTGGTCGGACAACAGGGCGAACTCGATCGCTTCGTCGTCCAGGCCCTCTCCCAGGTCGAAGTTGAACAGGTCCGCCGACTTGGACATCCAGATTTGATTCGGCAGGTCCCGCGAACCGCCGATCACCGTGCGATCCTGATGGAAGGTCACGGTCGCCGGATAGCCCCGGACGGGCGAGAACGATTGCTCTTCCCAATCTTTCGTGGCGGCGGCGCTGGCCAGGGTCTCTTTCACCGTTGCCGTGGCAGAGGTCGCCGAGGCGACGGCGGTGATCTCGATCTCCTTGTTGGCGAGACGGAACCGCGTGCCGACATGGCCGGCGTCGAACACGGGTGCCGAGGCGGCAACGGTGATGGTGCCGCTGGTCCCGGTCGGGTCCAAGGTGACGTCCGCCGCGGCGAACTTATGGTGCGGTTGATGGATGCGGTTGCCTGTATCGGCAAAGACCCAGTCCGTGATCTGCCAATCGGCATGGGACGTGCGGGTGATCTTCTTCGGCGGCGTGTCCGGATGGACGACCAACAAGGTATCGGCGCTTTGCACCCAGGCCAGCTTGGCGGTCTGCGCTTCGGTCCAGGGAGCGGAGATGGTCGCCGTCTTCATGCCGTCCGTGTAGACGTCGATCCGATGATGGGAAAAACATAGCAGATAGGTTTGCTCGGTGTTGAACTCGAACGCGATCAGCCGCCCCGGCCCCGGCGCCATGTCGACGAACCGCGTGCCCGCGCGGCGGGCGACGCCGCCGGTCGGCTGGATCACCACGTTGCGCAGCTTGGCGGCCCCATTGGCATAGGACCGAAGGTCGCTGCGCCCCAACAGCCGGGCCGAAACCTCGCCGGCGGTGAAGTTGGATTTATGTGTCGTCAATCGGGGCATCAGGCACGGACCTCCACCAGGGAGAAATCATCGATGCGCCCCGGCGTTTCCTGTTGGGCGTCGATGGTCTTGGCGCGTTGGAACTCCTGATCGGCAAGGCGGAAAAGCGCTTCCGCCCGCGACGTGCTTTCCGTCAGGGGAATGCAGAACTCGGCGGCCAGGCGGGTGATCAGGGCCTGGTCGAAGAACGGCGGAAAGTCGATCTCGGCCGGGCGAAAGATGAAGGTCATGACCACCTCGTCCGTGTTGGCATGCAGGCGCCGCTCGGCGATGCGGTACTCCAGTCCGTGCCCGCGGGTGTTGCCGCCGGCGGAGAGAGCACGCAGAAAATTGGCGGGCAGTTGAAACGCCTTGGCGTAATCGGCAACAGGCTCCGTCGCCAGGACCGGCAGACGCTGTTGCGCCGTGGCGAAGCTCCAGGGATGAGCGGACAGCAGGGCGTCGCGCACGGAGGGAAACAGGTTGGCGGCGATCTCGGCCTCGGCCGTGCCTTCGTCGAACGAAGTGATGGTGGTGCCGCCCAGTCTCAGCATTGCGCGGGAACAAAGAGCGATCTGACTTAACGCCATGGCGAGGACTCCGGTGATGGATCGGGAAAGGAAATAGGCGCGAGGGGGGCGCCCCGGCGCAAACCAGGGCGCCCCCAAGGTGTGATGAGACGGTGGGACTAGTCGGTGTCCGTACCGCCGATGGCGGTCAGGTCGTCGACATCGACGGCGCCGCCCGCGTTGGCGCTGACCAGGAACAGGCCGGCGCCCGGCGTGCCGTCCGTGTCGACATTGGCGACAAGTATATCGCCGGTGCGCAGCATGTGGGACGCGTCGTTGAAGTAGCCGACACTGTCCACGACGGCGGCGGCATCGGTCGTGGTGTAATGCCACAGGGTGAAGCCGTTGGCGTAGCTGAGCACGCTCAAGTCTTTCGATACGAATGCCATGGTCGCCTCCTAGCTTTCCAGGCAGCGCAGAGACACCACGCCCGACGGATCGATCAGGCAGGCCCCCTGGCTCATCATGTTGTTGACGAAGTTGGACGCGCGGTCGCCGTGCCAGGTGATGTCGGTCTTCACATCCTTGCCCACGGCGTGGCCGACGGCGCTTTTGTGATACCAGTAGCAGTAGCGCACGCCCGTATTCTTGGTCAGGCCCGAGTGGGGAATCCACAGGGTGCCCAGCCAGCGCTTGGCCTGGATGCCGCGCCACGGAAGATCATCGGACCCGACGAAGTCCATGTCCGAAAACTCGGGGATCTTCAGCAGGTCCGTCCATTGCTTCCAGCCGATCACCGCGAAGCGGTCGCCGTCGTCGGGAACGTCGGCGTCGCCCAGCATTTCGAAGGCGGTCAGCACCTTTGTCTTGGTCAGGCCGTCGGACCCGTCACCGGAATAGTTGGTGGACGTGTCCAACTGTTCGACGATCAGCTCGTCCGTTTTGCGGCCAAGCGCGTTGGCGCCGGCCCGGGCGATGATCTGGCGTTCGTTGATGTTGGTCTTGATCTCGTCGAGTTCGTCCACCCAGTCGCCGGCGTAATAGTCCTGCAGTTGGCATTCGACAGGGGTGTGATCCAGGTTCATGACCGGGACCATGCCGTGGCGGGCCTTGGTCGAGGCCGTACCCTTGCCGACCTTCTGGAAGGTGGTGGACGACCCCTGGATGTCGTTCTTGGACCGCACCGTGTTGCGCAGCTTGGAGCCGACGCGCTGGTATTCCAGGTGCACGTCCGTCTGGAAGTGCTTGATGAAGGATTGTGCGATATGTGTCGACATGCGTGTTCTCCGGAAATCCGGACTCCTTTGTCGTGTCGCGTTGCGGGAAGGACGCCGGTCCCGGCGGTTGTGACGGGCGCGTGAACGGGCTCGCCGCTGCGGGGGCGTCGGGATGATTCCGGGCCGTCGGCGCTTCAATGTCGGAAGCGGCCCCTGGGTTGTCCGGGGTGGGGGATGAGGAAACGGGCGTCCGGCAGGCGGTTGCGCCTGCCGGGGCGGATCGAAGGTTGATTTTTCCGGTACTCACAAGCCCTTGGCGTGCCTTGGAAAAATCTTCTATTGTTGGAGCTGGAAAACGATAAGAAACCGATAGTGCTCAAGAGGAAGGCCACTTGAACCTAATCCAACGACGGGGGTTGTCATAAGTGCGTTCAGAAGTGGTGTTCCGAGACGGAACGCGGTCCTGGCTGGTCGTTGGTCAGGACAGCGGTAAGCCGCCCGATCTGGTTGATTCCAACCAGGTCATCGTGCGCGCGGGCAACGAGGCCGTGCTCATCGACCCGGGCGGCGTCGAGATTTTTCCGGCCGTGTTCGACGCCGTCGAACGCGAGGTGCCGCTTGCCGACATCAAGCATGTCATCCTGACCCATGAGGATCCGGACGCGGGATCGTCGCTGCCGCTGTGGCGCGAGGTCTGTGTCGATGAATTGAAGGTCCATGTGCCCTGGCTGTGGCTGGGCTATGTCACCCATTACGACCGCGAGGCCGATTTCGTCGCCGTGCCCGACGAGGGCATGGAAATCCGTTTCGGCGACGGCGGCCGGCTGCAACTGATCCCCGCCCACTACCTGCATTCACCGGGTAATTTCTCGGTCTTTGATCCCGACGCCAAGGTGCTGTTCTCGGGCGATATCGGTGGCGCCCTGGTGCCGCCCGATGACCGCGACGGGTTCACGGTGCGCGACTTCGACCGCCATGTTGAATTTCTCACCGGCTTCCATCAGCGCTGGATGGGCTCGCCCGCGGCGCGCGACGATTGGATCCGCCGGGTGCGCGCCCTGGGCCCCGAGGTCATCGTGCCGCAGCGCGGACTGGTGTTTACGGGCGCCAATGTGGACCGCTTCCTCAATTGGTTCGAGACCCTGGAAATCGGTATCGCCGTCAAGGACGGCACGCCGCAACGCCTGACCGAGCCGGCCCCTGCGCCGGAAACGACGGACACCGCCGCCAGCGCGCCGCCGCCGCCCGAGATCAAGGCGGCGACGAAACCCGACGACTCACCCATCATGGGGGTGGGAAAGCCGCTTGCCCGCGCCCTCAAGGAAA
>PALN01000076.1 GCA_002706405.1 Rhodospirillaceae bacterium
ACGGTAAACCCCACCGGGAGCAAAACCGAATAGGAAGGGCCGATGGCTTCGGGCCATGGATGCGTTTCCGCATCGTCCTTCGGGTAGGTTGCGCGAGGCAGGCGGCGACGCTTGTCCCAGATGAATGGCCGTCCATCGGTGCGTCGCGAGGCGCCCGGGGACAGAACCCGGCTTACAGGCCGTCTGGTCCTAAATTTCACGTCTGCCCGGATTCGGCGATCCGCCCCGAAATTGCCCCCATCCCCGCAAAATTAAGCCCGCTTCGGGTGCTTTAATCGTCCCGGATCGGAACTTTTTTGCTCGGCCCGGCTTGCGGGCGGCCCCTGGCGGCTGCGCGCGCCGCGCCGGAATGGGGAGAAATCATGGTTAGGTTTTCGTTAACGGGCGGTCCGGCGCCCGCTGAGACCCATGAAATCCCAGGCCAATTCCATTGACGCCCATGATATCCCATGATATCCCAAACATGCCCAAAGTGCGTGAATGGCGCAGTGTTTCCGGATGCCGGGCCGCACCTTGTCCTTACGGGCGGGGCGGTTATCGGGGGCGGAAGCGGCGCCACAGGGGAATTCCGAGAGGGAATCGCGGAATTCTTTCCGGTCCGGGGGATCGGCGGCGGCGGGTGCGGGGACGACGTCCTGAGTTGGGCGTGATCATCCCCGCCGAACGGGAATCGGGTGGAAGCCCTAAGGGGGTAGCGGTGGCGCTGCTGGTCGGACGGCACGTCAACAGGATCGACAAGAAGGGACGGGTCAGCGTACCCAAGCCCTTCCGCGCGGCCCTGTCACGCGGCCGCGCCGATGCGGATGCCGACGCCTTCTCCGGTCTCTATGCCTTTCCGTCCTTCAAGTATCCGGCGCTCGAAGCCTGCGATGAGGCCTTCATGATGCGCCTTGCCGAAGGGCTCGAAAATCTCGACGTATTCTCCGACGATCAGGACGACCTGGCCGCCGTGATCCTGGAAAACGCCCGCGAACTGCCCATGGACCCGGAAGGCCGCATCGTCCTGACCGACGATCTGCGCGACTACGCCAATATCAAGAACGAGGTTCTGTTCGTCGGCCGCGGCCAGCGCATGATGATGTGGGAACCCGTTGCCTACGAAGCCCAGCGCGGCAGCGCCTTCGAGCGCGCCAAATCGCGGGGCATGACATTGAAATTACCGAAACGGCCAGGCGCATCGGCCGGGGAGGACGGCGATGGCTGATAAATCCCGTCACTCCCCGGTCATGCTTGCCGAAGTATTGGGCGCCCTGGAGCCGAAGGACGGCGGCGTCTATGTCGACGCCACTTTCGGGGCCGGCGGCTATTCCCGCGGCCTGCTGGAAGCCGCCGACTGCACCGTCTGGGGCATCGACCGTGATCCCTTGGCGCAAAGCATCGGCGCCGATCTGGGCCGCGAGTTCCCGGGCCGGTTGACGGTGTTGGCCGGTCGCTTCGGCGACATGCGCGAACTGCTGACCTCCGTCGGGGTGGCGCGCGTCGACGGCGTGGCGCTCGACCTGGGGGTGTCCTCCATGCAGCTGGACGACCCCGCGCGCGGGTTCTCGTTCCGCGCCGACGGGCCGCTCGACATGCGCATGGACGCGGACAGCCGCCTCGGCCACGACATGGCGACCGCCGCCGACGTGGTCAATTCCATGGCCGAACAGGAACTGGCCGACCTTATCTATAAGTACGGCGAGGAGCGGGCATCGCGCCGCGTCGCCCGCGCCATCGTGGAACTGCGCGAAAAGGCGCCGATTACCCGCACCGAGGAACTGGCGGGCCTGATCCGCAGCGTCGTCCGGAAATCCAAGGACGGCATCGACCCCGCGACCCGCACGTTCCAGGCGCTGCGCATCTTCGTCAATGACGAGCTGGGCGAACTGGTTCGCGGCCTCAACGGGGCGGAGGCGCTGTTGGCGCCGGGCGGCCGCCTTGCCGTGGTTTCCTTCCATTCGCTGGAAGACCGGGCGGTGAAAGAGTTTCTCCGCGAACGGTCCGGCGCCGGGCCGCGCCCGTCGCGCCATCTGCCGGACCTGCCGGTCAGCACCCAGAAGCCGACCTTCACCCTGATCACGCGCGGCACCGTCAAGCCGGGCGACGCTGAAACCCGGTCCAATCCGCGGGCCCGCTCGGCCCGCTTGCGTTGGGCCCAACGCACGGACGCGCCCGCCCGGGCGGCGGCATGAGGGGGGATCGGCCATGAACAAACGCACCACCTTCCTCGCCCTTGCCCTTGCCGCGGTCATGTCGCTGGGTCTGTTCATGGTCAGTTACCAGGTTCAGGACCTGGAGGATCAGCTCGACACTCTCAACCGCGACATCGCCCGCGACAACCGTGCCGTTCATGTGTTGCAGGCGGAATGGGCGCACCTGAACGACCCCCAACGCCTGCGCCTGCTGGCGGAACGCTATCTGGGGCTGGAGCCCATCGCCACCAAGCAGCTTGGCACGGTCGAAGAAATTCCCTGGCGTCCCGTCATCGAGGTCGCCGACCGTGCGGGCAAACCGGGCGCTGCCGCCTCCTCCGCACCGACGCCCGTCGTGTCCGCCGGCGATAAGGCGGTCGAGGATGCCCTGCCGGCGATCCGCCGGGCCCTCGGCCTCACCCCGACACCGGTGAAGGAGGGCGGACGATGATCGCATCCCTCATGCAGGGTGATTTGTTCGATTTCGCGCGCTACCGGGGAACTCCCACGGGCCGCACGGCGGAAGCCCTGGAAACCGGGCGGTCGCGCCTTGTCGTTACCGGGCTGGTGATCTCCATGGCTTTCATGGCGCTGGGCTGGCGGGTGGTCGATCTGACCTTGTTCGCCGATCGGGCGGAGCCACGTCTGGCCCGCAGCGTCAATCCCCTGGCCCCCGTTCAGGAACGGGCCGACATCGTCGACCGCAACGGCATCGTCGTCGCGACCTCGCTGCCGGCCGTGTCCCTTTATGTCGATCCCAAGCATGTCATGGACGTGCAGGAAACCGCGGACAAGCTGATCCGCGTCCTGCCCGATCTGGACCGGGAAAAGCTGGAAAAGCGCCTTTCGTCGCGGGGCCGCTTCGTCTATCTGAAGCGCAATCTGACGCCGGAGCAGCATTACGCCGTCAACCGCCTGGGTCTGCCGGGTCTTCAGTTCGAACGCGGCGAGCGCCGGGTCTATCCCCAGGGCCGCCTGCTGTCGCATGTGCTGGGTGTCACCGACATCGACGGCCGCGGCACCGCCGGGATCGAACGTCATTTCGAAAGCAAGCTGACGGGCGGGGGTGAGCCCCTGCAACTGTCCATCGACCTGCGCGTCCAGGCCATTGCGCATGAGGTGCTGAGCGACACGGTGCGGGAATTTTCCGCCCTCGGCGGCACGGCCATCGTGATGGACGCCAATACCTCCGAACTGGTGGCCATGGTGTCGCTGCCCGATTTCGACCCCAACCGTCCCGTGGAATTGCTGGGCGAGGCCGGGTTCAACCGCGCCACCAAGGGCGTCTATGAAATGGGCTCGACCTTCAAGCTGCTGACCGCCGCCATGGCGCTGGATTCCGGCGTGGTCGCCATCTCCGGCGGCTATGACGCCTCCAAGCCCATGCGCGTGGCGCGCTTCTCGATCACCGATTACCACGCCAAGAACCGCTGGCTCAGCGTGCCGGAGATTCTCATTTATTCATCGAATATCGGGGCAGCCAAAATGGCCCTCGATGTGGGCACCAAAGCCCAACAGACCTACCTTGGGCGGCTCGGCCTCCTGCGTCCGTCCCCCGTTGAGTTGCCTGAGGTAGGTCACCCTCTTATCCCGTCGCCCTGGCGCGAGATCAGCACCGTGACGATTTCCTACGGCCATGGCCTGTCGGTTTCACCGGTGCAGCTGACTAACGCCATCGCCACCACCGTCAACGGCGGCATCCGACGGCCGACAACGCTGATCCGGCAGCAGGCGCCGGAAGGCATTCCGGGGGCCCGCGTGTTCTCGCCCGATACCTCGGCCAAGATGCGCGGCCTGATGCGCCTGGTCGTCAGCCGCGGGTCCGGCAAGAACGCGGAAAAGGAAGCCGGCGGCTATCTGATCGGCGGCAAAACGGGCACGGCGGAAAAGATCAAGGCCGGCGGCTATTCCGACAAAGCCAATATCGCGTCCTTCGTCGGGGCCTTTCCCATTCACGCGCCGCGCTATGTGGTCTGCGTCGTCGTCGACGAACCCAAAGGCACCAAGGAAACCTTCGGCTACGCCACGGGCGGCTGGGTCGCGGCACCGGCGGTCGGCCGCATCGTCCAGCGCACAGCCGGGATCATGGGTATTTCGCCGGAATACGGCATGCCGCATCTGGCGGCGGCGCGGGATCTTCCGGCCGATGCAGACGAGGTCGCGGCGGCGTTGAAGCCGGCGGCCCTTCGCGAACTGAAGAATGTTTCCCGTCAACCGGAGCAGGTGCGTGCGGCTGAGTGACATGTGGGTGGACGAAATGAACAGCGGCCAAACGGTCGGGGCGCCAAGCCCGGAGATCACGGGTGTGACCTGTGATTCGCGCCGCGTTGCGCCCGGCTTCCTGTTCGCGGCCATTCCCGGAACCACCAACGACGGCCGCGATTACATCGCCGATGCCCTGGCACGCGGAGCGGCAGCCATCCTGGCGCCGCCGGGCACCCGATTGCCCGACGGATATGAGACCACTCCGCTCCTCGATACGGACAACCCACGCCGCCGCTATGCCCTGCTGGCGGCGCGGTTCTATCCGCGCCAGCCGGAAACCGTTGCCGCCGTCACCGGCACCAACGGCAAGACCTCGGTCGCCAGCTTCCTGCGCCAGACCTGGAAACGGGCGGGGCTCGAAGCCGCCAGCGCCGGAACCCTCGGCATCCAGTCGGACGTGTTCTCACGTGACGACGGCCTGACCACGCCGGACCCGTCGGACCTGCACGCGGACCTGGCCCATCTTGCGGACCTCGGCGTCGATCACTTGGCGTTGGAGGCATCCAGCCATGGCCTTGACCAATGCCGGCTCGACGGCGTGCGCATCGCCGCCGGTGCCTTCACCAATCTGACCCGAGACCATCTGGATTATCACGGCAGCACGGAGGCCTATTTCAAGGCCAAGCGGCGCCTGTTCGATACCCTGGTCCTGGACGGCGGCGCCGCCGTGGTCAATGCAGACGACCCCCATGGCGCCGACGTCATCGCCGCCGCCCAGGCGCGTCACCTGCGGGTGCGTACCTATGGCGCCCGCGGCATCGACTTCAAACTTCTGTCGATCCGGCCGGAAGCCCGCGGCCAGCACCTCAGCCTGATGGTTGAGGGAATCGAGCGCGACCTGTTCCTGCCCCTGGCGGGGCGCTTCCAGGCCATGAACGCGCTCTGCGCCCTGGGCCTGGCGACGGTCACCGGGGTGCCGGCGGAAACGGCGCTGGCCGCCCTTGAAACCCTGTCGGGTGCGCCCGGACGCATGGAATGGATCGGCGAAAAGCCCACGGGCGGCGCCGTCTATGTGGATTACGCTCATACCCCGGACGCCCTGGAAAACGTCCTGGCTGCGCTGCGCCCCCATGCATCGGGTGCCCTTGCCGTGGTGTTCGGCTGCGGCGGCGACCGGGACCGGGGCAAGCGCCCGGAAATGGGTCGCATCGCCAGCGAACTTGCCGACCGCGTCATCGTCACCGACGACAACCCGCGCAGCGAAGACCCCGCGCAGATCCGCGCCGAGATCCTGGCCGCCGCGCCGGGGGCGTCGGAAATCGCCGACCGGGCTGACGCCATCGAGACCGCCGTCGCTGGCCTGTCGGCGGGCGAGGTTCTGGTCATTGCCGGCAAGGGCCACGAACGGGGCCAGATCGTGGGCTCCCGCGTTCTGCCTTTCGACGACCGCGAGGCGGCCCGCGCCGCCGTGGCGGGGGAGGGCTGAGGCCATGGGCATGACGAAAGCCCCCTACGTGTTGTGGAACGCCGCCGCCGCCGCCGCCGCGACGGAAGGGGAGCCCGTCGGCGACTGGCAGGCCACGGGCGTGTCGATCGATACCCGCAGCCTGAAGCCCGGCGATCTGTTCGTCGCCATCAAGGGCGTTGCCTCCGACGGTCATGACCATGCCCAGGCGGCGTTGGAGAAGGGGGCCGCCGGTGTCGTCGTACGGCGCGACTTTTCCGGTGTGGCCAAGGATGCCCCCGGCGTTCGGGTCGACGACACCACGCAGGCGCTGGAAGGTCTGGGTCGGGCCGCCCGCGACCGCTCCCGCGCCAAGATCTGCGCCGTCACCGGCAGCGTCGGTAAGACCGGCAGCAAGGAAGCGTTAGCCATGATCCTGGGCCGTCAGGGTGAGGTCCATGCTTCCCAAGGCAATCTGAACAACCATTGGGGTCTGCCGCTCAGCCTCGCCCGCATGCCGATCGAAGCGACGTCCGCCGTGTTCGAGATGGGCATGAACCATCCGGGCGAAATCCGTCCCCTGTCGCAGATGGCGCGCCCCCATGTCGCCCTGATCACCACGGTGGAGCTGGTGCATAGCGAATACTTCCGGTCGGTGGAGGAAATCGCCGACGCCAAGGCGGAAATCTTCGACGGGCTGGTGGCGGGCGGCACGGCCGTGCTCAACCGCGACAACCCCATGTTCGATCGTCTGTCCGCCGCTGCCCGCACCGCCGGGGCGGGGGCCGTCGTTTCCTTCGGCCAGCACGAAGCGGCCGACGTGCGGGTGACCGAAACGCGCCCCGATGCGTTGGGCACCTGCGTGCAGGCCAGCATTGCCGGGGTGGACATGCAATACCGCGTCGGTGTCCCGGGCCGCCATTGGGTGCTCAACACGCTGGGCGTTCTGGGGGCCGCAAAGGCCATGGGAGCGGACCTGGACGTGGCCACCGCCATGCTGGCCCGCCTGGCGCCGCCCAAGGGCCGGGGTAACCGCCTGGCCATTCCGATTGAAGGAGGGGAATTGACCCTGATCGACGAAAGCTACAACGCCAGCCCGGTCGCCGTGAGCGCGGCCATCGATGTCCTGGGCATGAGCGCGCCTGCCGGGAGCGGGCGGCGCATCGCCGTTCTGGGCGACATGCTGGAACTGGGTGAGGCCTCCGACAATATGCACCGCGCGCTCGCGGGTCCACTGACCCAGCGCCGCATCGATGCCGTGTTCACCGCTGGGGCCGGCATGGGCAAATTGTTTGACGACCTCCCCCGCGACATGCGCGGCGGCCATGCGGAAAGCGCCGACAAGTTGGCGCCGCTGGTGACCGCCGCCGTGCGGCCCGGCGACGTGATTCTGGTCAAGGGATCGCTCGGATCGCGCATGGCCACGGTGGTCGATGCCCTGACGGCATTGGGCGAGCCCCAGACCCTTCACGGACAGGCGCACGGCCGCGCCGTCAACGGGGAATAGGAGACGGACGATGCTTTACGAAATCCTGTTCCCCATGGCCGGTGAGTTTGCGGTCCTCAACGTATTCCGCTACCTGACTTTCCGTACCGGCGGCGCCGTGATTACGGCCCTGATCATCAGTTTCATGATCGGCCCCGTGCTGATCGAGGTCTTGAAGGCGAAACAGAAGGGCGGTCAGCCGATCCGCGACGACGGTCCGGAAAGCCACCTGATCACGAAACAGGGCACGCCGACCATGGGCGGGCTTTTGATTCTGATCGCCTCCGTCGTGGCGACCCTGTTGTGGATGGACCTGTCGAACAGTTTCGTCTGGGCGGCGCTGGGCGTGACCATCGGTTACGGCGTGATCGGCTTCCTCGATGATTATCTGAAGGTATCCAAGCGCAATTCCAAGGGCCTGCCGGGCAAGCTGAAGCTGGTCATGCAGGTGTCCATCGCGGGAGTTGCCGCGTTCTGGATTTCCGCGCATTTGCCGGATCCGCTGGCGACCACCCTGGCCTTGCCGTTCTTCAAGAACGTGCTGGTTGACCTGGGTTGGATGTTCATCGTGTTCGCCTGCTTCGTCATGGTCGGCTCGAGCAATTCCGTGAACCTGACCGACGGCCTGGACGGGCTCGCCATCGTGCCGGTGATGATCGCCGCCGGCGTGTTCGCGCTGATTGCCTATCTGGTCGGCAACACCGTGTTCGCCAACTACCTGCAGCTTCATTACGTGCCCGGGTCCGGGGAACTGGCCGTGTTCATGGGCTCGCTGGTGGGAGCCGCCCTCGGCTTCCTTTGGTACAACGCACCCCCGGCCAAGGTCTTCATGGGCGATACGGGGTCCTTGGCGCTGGGCGGTGCCTTGGGCGCCGTTGCCGTCATCACCAAGCACGAACTGGTGCTGGCCATCGTCGGCGGCCTGTTCGTGCTGGAGACCGTGTCGGTCATCGTGCAGGTGATTTCGTTCAAGCTGACCGGGCGGCGGGTGTTCCGCATGGCGCCCCTGCATCATCATTTCGAACAGAAGGGATGGGCCGAAGCCACCATCGTCATCCGCTTCTGGATCATCGCGACCATCCTCGCCCTTGCGGGCCTCGCCACCCTGAAGCTGCGGTGAGGACGCAATGATCGATATCTTCTACTTCTTCAAAATGCCGGTCGCGGTCCTCGGGCTTGGCCGTTCGGGTTTGGCGACCTGCAAGGCCCTGATGGACAGCGAGGCCGAAGTCTGGGCCTGGGACGACAACGAGGACAGCCGTCAGCGCGCCCGCGAGATGGATATCCCACTGGTCGATCTTTATGCCTGCAATTGGCAGGAACTGACGACCCTGGTGCTCAGCCCCGGCATCCCGTTCCATTATCCCGAGCCTCATCCGGTCGTGAACATGGCCAAGGCCGCCGGCTGCGAGATCGTCAGCGACATCGAATTGCTGGCCCGCGCCCAGCGCGACGCGGCCTATATCGGCATCACCGGAACCAACGGCAAGTCGACCACGACGTCGCTGATCGGCCACATCATGCAGTTGGCCGGGCGCGAAGCGGACATCGGCGGCAACCTCGGCCCGCCCGCCCTGTCGCTTGAGCCGATGGAGGAGGGCGGCACCTACATCCTCGAGATGTCGTCCTATCAACTCGACTTGACGGTCTCGATCACCTGGGATATCGCGGTGCTGCTGAACATCAGCCCCGACCATCTGGACCGTCACGGCGACATGGACGGATATGTCGCGGCCAAGCGCCAGATCTTCCACCGCCAGACCGATCCCAAGTCGGCGATCATTGGTGTCGACGACAAGTACTGCGAAGCGATCTACGAAGACCTCGCCGACGCGGGCGAACAGGTCGTGGTGCCGGTCTCCGGCGAGCGGCGCATCCACGGCGGCGTCTATGTGGTGAACGGCGTTCTGGTCGACGACATGGACGGCCAGGAAGTCCCGGTCACCAACCTCTTGGACATTCCCGCCCTGCAAGGTCCGCACAACTGGCAGAACGCGGCGGCGGCCTACGCCGCCTGTCGGCGTGCCGGGGTCGAAGGCCGGGTCATCATGGCCTGCCTGCAAAGCTTCCCCGGCCTGGTCCACCGCCAGGAGCCGGTCGAAGTCGTCGACGGCGTCGCCTTCGTCAACGATTCCAAGGCAACCAATGCGGCCGCGGCCGCCAAGGCGCTGGCCTGCTACGAGAGCATTTACTGGATCGCCGGCGGCCGCCCCAAGGAAGGCGGTATCGCGAGCCTCGGCGGCTACTTCCCGCGGATCAAGCATGCCTATCTGGTCGGGGAGGCGGCGTTGGGCTTCGGTCAGGAACTGGACGGCAAGGCGCCTTTCACCATTTCCGGTGACGTCAAGAAGGCCGTCGCCCAGGCTTTTGCCCAAGCCAAGAAGGACAAGGTTGAAAAGCCAATCGTTCTGCTGTCGCCGGCATGCGCATCGTTCGATCAGTTCGCCAATTTCGAAGACCGGGGCGACGCCTTCAAGGAGGCGGTCGAGGCCCTTCCCGGAACGCATCTCGATCCGACCGAAGCACCCGACGCGTTCAAGTCCGACATCTCGGGGGAGGCCGCCTAAATGAGCACTCTGGCCCGCACCGATAATTCGATCCTCGCCCGCTGGTGGTGGACCGTGGACCGTTGGAACTTGGCGGCGGTCGCCGTGCTGGCCATGATGGGAGCAGTCCTGGCGTTGGCGGCCTCGCCGCCGGTCGCGCTGCGTCTGGGGCTCGATACCTATTATTTCGCGGGGCGGCAGGTGCTCTTCCTGGGGCTCGGCCTGTTCATCGTCGTTTGCACCTCGCTGCTGTCGCCCAAGGGCGTGCGCCGCCTGGCCATGGCCGTGCTGGCCGGGGCCATGGTGCTGATGGTGGCGGTTCTGGCAGTCGGGCCCGAAATCAAGGGCGCCACGCGCTGGCTCAGCTTCGGTTCCGTGTCGCTGCAGCCGTCGGAGTTCGTTAAGCCCGCCCTTGCCGTGACCGCGGCCTGGTATTTTGCCCAGGCCCGCCTGCAGGAAGGCTATCCCGGCAATCTGGTCGCCACGGGCCTGTTCCTGATGGTCGCCGCCTTGCTGCTGATGCAGCCCGACGTGGGCATGACCATGGTGGTTGCCGCCGTCTGGGCCGTGCAGTTCTTCCTGGCCGGCCTGCCCATCATCATGGTCATGGGCATCGGCCTCGCTTTTCTGCTGGCCAGTGTCGGCGCCTACTTCACCTTCGGCCATGTGCAGGCGCGGGTTGACCGCTTCTTCGATCCCTCGGCCGGTGAGGGCTATCAGGTCATGCGCTCGCTCGACGCCTTCCACAACGGCGGTCTGACCGGGCGCGGCCCGGGCGAAGGCCGGGTCAAGGAAGTGCTGCCCGACGCCCATACGGATTTCATCTTCGCCGTCGCCGGCGAGGAATTCGGCATGCTGGTCTGCGTTGCCATCGTCGGCCTGTTCGCCTTCATGGTGATCCGCGGCCTGTCGCGCGCCTACAAGGACGACAACCTGTTCGTGCTGCTGGCGTCGGCGGGTCTTCTGGTTCAGTTCGCGGTCCAGGCCATGATCAATCTGGCCTCGACCCTGCACCTGATCCCGCCCAAGGGCATGACCCTGCCGTTCGTGTCTTACGGCGGGTCGTCCACGGTGGCGATCGCGCTGGGCTTCGGCATGATGTTGGCGTTGACCCGCCTGCGCCCTGGTGAAGGGGGGGGCAAATGACGGACGGAATGAAACGCCATCTGGCCGTTCTCGCCGCCGGCGGCACCGGCGGGCATGTGTTCCCGGCGGAAGCCTTGGCGGCCGAATTGGGAGCGCGTGGCTACCGTCTGGCGCTGATCACCGACCGCCGGGGCGGCGGCTTCGGCGGCGCCCTGGCCGAGCTGGAAACCCATCACATTCGCGCCGGCGGCATCGCCGGAAAGCGCTTCACGGCGCGCCTGGAAAGCGTGTTCGAGCTGGGCCTGGGCATGCTGCAGGCCCGCAAGCTCCTGGCCAGACTGAAGCCCGACGCGGTCATCGGCTTCGGCGGTTATGCCTCGGTCCCGACCATGATGGCGGCGACTTGGGCCGGACTGGCAACGGCGATCCATGAACAAAACGCCGTGCTGGGCCGGGCCAACCGGCTGTTGGCGACGCGGGTGCGGCGCATCGCGACCTCCATCGACGGCACCCAGATGGTGCCCGACGCGGCCAAGTCCAAGGTCCACCTGACCGGCATGCCCGTGCGTCCCGCCGTGCTGGCGGCGCGGGACACGGCCTACGACGAAATTTCCGACCGGGGACCCCTGAACCTGCTGGTCACCGGCGGCTCGCAAGGAGCCCGGGTGCTGTCGGACGTGGTGCCGGCGGCGCTGGCGTCGTTGCCTGATGCCCTGAAGAAGCGCTTGAACGTGACCCAGCAGTGCCGGGCCGAGGATCTGGAGCGCGTGGGCGCGGTCTATGCCCAGGCCGGGATCACCGCCGACCTGAACAGTTTCTTCGACGATGTTCCGCGCCGTCTGGCGGCGGCGCATCTTCTGATCGCGCGGGCCGGGGCGTCCACCGTCGCCGAGATGACGGCCATCGGCCGCCCGGCGATCCTGGTGCCCTATCCCCATGCCACCGACAACCATCAGTTCGCCAACGCCCAGGCCGTCGACGAAGCCGGGGCCGGATGGCTGATGGCCGAAGACGTATTCACCGCCGAGCGCCTGGCCGGCCGGCTGGCCAGCCTGTTCGAAAGCCCGCGCCACCTGGCCCATGCGGCCCGTGCGTCGCGGCGCATCGGACGGCCCGACGCGGCCCGCGCCCTGGCCGACATGGTGGCCGAGATGATGCCCAACGGACATTCCGGCGAAGGGAGACAGGCGGCATGAGAGCGCTTCCTCTTGATATCGGCCTGCTGCACTTCGTCGGCATCGGCGGCATCGGCATGAGCGGCATCGCCGAGGTGCTGCATTCCCTGGGCTACGCGGTTCAGGGTTCGGACATCGCCGACAGCGCCAATGTGAAGCGCCTGCGGGCCATGGGCATCGACGTGCATGTCGGTCACGACGCGGCCAACTTGGGATCGGCCCAGGTCGTCGTCGTTTCTTCCGCCGTGAAGCCCGACAATCCCGAAGTCGTGGCCGCGCGCCAGAACTTGATTCCCGTCGTCCGCCGCGCCGAAATGCTGGGCGAACTGATGCGCCTGAAATGGTCGATCGCCGTCGGCGGCACCCACGGCAAGACGACGACCACGTCCCTGGTGTCGGCGGTGCTGGATGGTGCGGGGCTGGACCCCACGGTCATCAACGGCGGTATCATCAACGCCTACGGCACCAACGCGCGCCTGGGCACCGGCGACTGGCTGGTGGCCGAGGCCGATGAAAGCGACGGCACCTTCCTGAAACTGCCGTCGACCATCGCCGTGGTCACCAACATCGATCCGGAACATATGGAGCACTACGGCGACTTCGACACCCTGAAGCGCGCTTTCGTGCAGTTCGTCGAAAACATTCCCTTCTACGGCTTCGCGGTCTTGTGCATCGATCATGCGGAGGTCCAGAACCTGATCCCCCGCGTGTCCGACCGCCGCGTCGTGACCTACGGCTTCAGCCCCCAGGCCGATGTGCGCGCCGTCAACATGACGCCGGGCCTGGACGGTATCGCCTTCGACGCCGTGATCCGCGACCGCAAGACCGGTGAGACCCGTGAGATCGCCGACCTGCATCTGCCCATGTACGGCCAGCACAACGTGCAGAACGCCCTGGCGGCCATCGCCATCGCCAATGAAATGATGCTGTCCGACGCCGATGTGGCACGCGCGTTGGCCAAGTTCGGCGGCGTCAAGCGGCGGTTCACCCGCACGGGCACCGTCGGCGGGATCACCGTGATCGATGACTACGGCCATCATCCGGTGGAGATTTCCGCCGTCCTCGCCGCCGCCCGCGACGCCACCAACGGCCATGTCATCGCCGTGGTGCAGCCGCACCGTTACACCCGCCTGCGCGATCTGTTCGAGGATTTCTGCACCTGCTTCAACGATGCCGATGCGGTGGTCGTCGCCCCCGTCTATGCGGCGGGCGAGGCGCCGATCGAGGGCATCGACCGGGACGCTCTGATCGAGGGGCTGAAGGTCCATGGTCACCGCAAGGTGGTCGCCCTGGAGGCGCCCGAGGATCTGGCCCGCATCACCCTTGATCTGGCGAAAAGCGGCGACTTCGTTGTCTGCCTGGGCGCCGGCACGATCACGGGGTGGGCCAACGCCCTGCCGGAACAGCTGCAGGAATTGGGCGGCGGATTGCGCGAAATTCCCGGCGGCAACGGAAAAAGCGGGGGGGCGAGCGCATGATGGCGGTCCAGTACGATACCTCGCTTCTCAACCGTCTGCCGCCCGTGCGGGGCCGGCTGACGGCCAATGCCGGCTTGGCGGGTTTTTCCTGGTTCCGCGTCGGCGGTCCGGCCGAAGTGCTGTTCGAACCCGCGAATGCGGAAGATCTTGCAGCCTTCATGGCCGATCTGCCGACGGATGTGCCGGTCACGGTGATCGGCGTGGCGTCGAACCTTCTGGTTCGTGACGGTGGCGTGGCCGGGGTGGTGATCCGCTTGGGCAAGGCCTTCGCGGATATCGCCGTCGACGGTGACACCGTGATCGCCGGCGCCGGGGCCATGGACGTCAATGTTTCCCGCGCCGCCCGCGATGCGGGTCTTGCGGGCCTAGAATTTATGATTGGCATTCCGGGCACGGTTGGTGGTGCGCTGCGCATGAACGCCGGGGCCTACGGGGCCGAGGTTTCCGATATTTTCGCGGCCGCATGGGCAGTGACCGGCAGGGGAGAGGTTGCGTCCCTCTCCCCGGCCGACATGGCCTTTGCCTATCGCCACTGCGGCCAGCCCGACGACGTGATCTTCACCCGGGCGACGTTCCGGGGCACGCCCGACAATGTCGATGCCATTTCGCAGCGCATGACCGATATCCAAAAGGCGCGGGGCGAGACCCAGCCCGTGAAATCACGCACGGGCGGATCGACCTTCGCCAATCCGGACGGGCACAAGGCCTGGGAGCTGATCGAGAAAGCCGGCTGTCGCGGCCTGACGCGGGGCGGGGCCCAGGTGTCGCCCCAGCATTGCAACTTCCTGATCAACACGGGCAACGCCACAGCGGCGGACCTGGAAGGCCTGGGCGAGGAAGTGCGGCGCCGGGTGCTTGAAGAAACGGGCATCGAATTGCATTGGGAAATCCGCCGCATCGGCGTGTCGTCCCTGCCCAAGGCGCGGGAGGTCACGCCATGACCGCTCATGTTGCCGTGCTGATGGGCGGCTGGTCCGCCGAACGCGAGGTCTCGCTGGTGTCGGGTGCCGCCTGCGCCAAGGCGCTGGGGGACGCCGGCTATCAGGTTACGACCATCGACGTGCAGCGCGACGTGGGGGCGCTGATCACGCGCCTCTATCCGCGCCCCGACGCCGTGTTCAACGCCCTGCATGGCCGCTTCGGCGAGGACGGCTGCATCCAGGGCCTGTTGGACATCCTGGGCATTCCCTATACCCATTCCGGCCTGCTGGCTTCCGCCGTCGCCATGGACAAGCCCATGGCCAAGCGCCTGTTCGAGGCAGAAGGCATTCCCGTCGCCGATCATGTCGTCACCACCATCGAAGCCGCCCGTGCCAAGGAACCCATGGCCCGGCCTTACGTGGCCAAGCCCATGAACGAAGGGTCCAGCGTCGGCGTGCATATCGTGCGCGAAGGCGACAACGAGCGGCCGTTCGAAGGATCGGGCTGGAGCTACGGCGAACAGGTGATGATCGAGCGCTATATCCCGGGCCGCGAGCTGACCGTTTCGGTCATGGGCGGCAAGGCGCTGGCGGTTACCGAGATTACGACCGCGCGCGGGTTCTACGATTACGACGCCAAGTATGCCAACGGCGGGTCGATCCATGTGATCCCGGCCGAGGTCGATCAGAGCGTCTACGACGAAGCAATGGAATTGTCCGAACGCGCGTTCAAGGCGATCGGCTGCCGCGGCGTGGCGCGGACCGATTTCCGCTACGACGGCAAGGACCTCTACATGCTGGAAATCAATACCCAACCGGGCATGACGCCCACGTCGCTGGTGCCGGAACAGGCCGCTCATACGGGTCTGTCCTTCCAGGATCTGGTCGTCTGGATGGTTGAACAGGCGGAGTGCGATTGATGGCTGAGAAAAAGACCGAAGCGAACGACCCCCAGGCGGCGGGCAGCCGCCGTTCCCGCAAGCCGGGCGCGCCCAGAAAACGGGTCCTGCGCGGGCAGGTGAGCCGCGCCGTCGGCATGGGCGCCCTGGTCGCCATACTGGCCGGCGCAGGCGGCGGCGGATGGTGGGTGTGGTCCAATGATATCGTGCCGCAGTTGTACACCAAGGCCCAGACCTGGACGGTCGATCAGACGGCCGAGGTCGGCCTGCGCATCGACGACATCTTCGTGACGGGGCGTTCGCAGACCACGCGCGACGACCTGCTGGCAGCACTCAAGCTGACCCGAGGAGCGCCGATCTTCGGGTTCGATCCCGACGAGGCCCGCGAGCGTGTCGAAAAGCTGCCCTGGGTCAAACGGGCGGTGGTCGAACGCATGCTGCCCGGCACGGTGATGCTGCATATCGAGGAACGTTCGCCGCTCGCCCTTTGGCAGAACAAGGGTGTGTTCCACCTGATCGACGACGAAGGCGTGGTGATTCTCAACAAGGGGCTGGAGCGGTTCTCGGACCTGCCCATCGTGGTCGGCCCCGAAGCGCCCCGCCATGCCAAGGCGCTATTGGAAACGCTTCAGGCAGAGCCCGATCTGATGAACCAGGTGCGGGCGGCCGTGTGGGTATCCGGGCGGCGCTGGACCCTGACCCTGGATAACGGCATCGACGTCCAGCTTCCCGAGGACGATCCCGGCGGTGCCTGGCTGCGGCTGGCGGAGTACGAGCGCCAACACAAGGTTCTGGACCGCGACGTGGAGGTGCTCGACTTGCGTCTGCCTGACCGCCTGATCGTGCGCAAGGCCGCCAAGCCGCGCCCGCCCCGAAAGCCCAAGGGCCAGGAAACCTGACCGAGACAACGCGCCCACGAGACTTAGGACTGAACGAGAACACGACAATGAAGAAACCTTTGGGAAACACGAAGCCGCGCAGCGGCCTGATCGCCGCCTTGGACCTGGGCTCGTCCAAGGTGTCCTGTGTGATCGCGCGTCTTGCGACGGGAGTGTCGAGCAATCACGTGACCGCGCGGGTCGTCGGCATCGGCCATCAGAAATCCCATGGCCTGAAATCGGGCAGCGTGATCGACCTGGACGCCGCCGAGGCGACCATCCGCGCCACGGTTGAAGTCGCTGAATCCATGGTCGGCGAGAACATTCACAAGGTCTTCGTCAACCTGTCCTGTGGCAAGCCCAAGTCGGCGCTGGTCGCCCATGAGGCGGACATCGGCGGCCGCGAGATCGAGGACGCGGACCTGTACCGCGTGCTGACGGCGGATCAGGTCACTGCCGGCACTCCGGCCGACCGCGAGATGATTCACTCCATCCCCGTCGGCTATTCGGTCGACGACAACCGCGGCGTCCGCGACCCGCGCGGCATGTACGGCTCGCGCCTGGGGGCCAACGTGCATCTGGTGACGGCGCAGCGGGGGCCGGTCAAGAACCTGCGGACGGTCATCGACCGCTGCCAGCTTGAGATCGAGGCACTTGTCGCGACGCCCTTCGCCTCGGCCCTGGCATGCCTGGTCGACGACGAGCGCCAGCTCGGCACCACCTGCATCGACATCGGCGGCGGGGTCACGTCGCTGGCCATCTTCTGCGACGGCGAGTTGGTTCATACGGACGTCATCCCGCTGGGCGGTGGCCATATGACCAATGACATCGCGCGCGGCCTGTCGACGCCGCTGGAAAGTGCCGAACGCATGAAGGCGCTGTTCGGCTGCGTCATTCCCTCGCCGTCGGACGACGCGGAAATGATCACCGTGCCGTTGATCGGCGAAGACAAGGAAGCGGCCCAGACACAGGTGCCGCGGTCGGTTCTGGTCGGCATCGTCCGGCCGCGGGCCGAAGAAATCATGGAACTGGTGCGCGATCGTCTGGCGGCCAGCGGCTTCGACAAGACCATCGGCCAGCGCGTTGTGCTGACCGGCGGGGCAAGCCAGCTGTCCGGATTGGCGGAACTCGCCGGGGACGTGCTCGGCCGTCAGGTTCGCCTGGCCCGGCCGCGTGGGGTCGAGGGGCTATCGGAAGCGGTTTCGGGGCCGGGGTTCGCAACCTCGGTCGGGTTGATCCGCTATGCCGTGGAAAACCCCTTGGAAGTGGCTGGGGGCGATTTTCAGCCGATCAAGGAACGCAGCAGCGCCTTCGGGCGGTTCGGTCAATGGCTGCGGGAGAATTTCTGAATGAGAAACCAACAACATGTGTTCAACCAATCCCCTGAATGCTTCGACGACGGGTCCGGTCGTTGTTGCATTTATTCAGGCGGCAAGTAATCATCGGAGGCAGAGAAATGACCATTAAAATTACAGTACCGGAAGATCACGACGCGCCCGAATTGAAACCTCGGATTAGCGTGATCGGTGTCGGTGGAGCCGGTGGCAACGCCGTCAACAACATGATCGCGGCCAATCTCGAAGGCTGTGACTTCATCGTCGCCAACACGGATGCCCAGGCCATCAAGGGCTCCAAGGCCGACCGCCGCATCCAATTGGGCACAGGCGTGACCAAAGGCCTGGGGGCCGGGGCCAAGCCTGAAGTCGGCAAGGCTGCCGCCGAGGAATCCATCGGCGAGATTCTCGACGAGCTGAACCAATCCAACATGGTGTTCATCGCCGCCGGCTTGGGCGGTGGGACGGGCACCGGGGCCGCGCCGGTGATCGCCAAGGCCGCGCGCGAGCAAGGCATCCTGACGGTCGGTGTGGTCACCAAACCCTTCCAGTTCGAAGGCAGCCATCGCATGCGTCTGGCCCAACAGGGCCTGGATGAACTGGCGGGTTATGTCGATACCCTGATCATCATTCCCAACCAGAACCTGTTCCGCGTCGCCAATGAGAAAACGACCTTCGCCGACGCCTTCAAGATGGCGGATGACGTGCTTTATTCGGGCGTGCGCTCCATCACCGACCTGATGGTGATGCCGGGGCTCATCAACCTGGATTTCGCCGACGTGCAGTCGGTCATGCAGGGCATGGGCCGGGCCATGATGGGCACGGGCGAAGCGGCCGGCGAACGCCGGGCGCTCGATGCGGCGGAAGCGGCGATTTCCAACCCGCTTCTGGACGATGCCTCCATGCGCGGTGCCCGCGGCGTGCTCATCAACATCACGGGCGGCGACGACATCACGCTGTTCGAAGTCGATGAAGCCGCCAACCGGGTGCGTGCCGAGGTCGACGAGGACGCCTACATCATCATCGGCTCCGCCTTCGATCAGTCCATGGAAGGCACCATGCGGGTGTCCGTCGTGGCCACGGGCCTGGAGGCCGTCGAAGGGGAACAGCCCTCGCACCTGCATATCCTCAATCAGGCCCAGCGCATCGAGCCGGTCCGGGTTCCCCGGCCGGAAGAAGAGCCGAGTGCGGAGAAGCCGGCCATCGTCACCATGCGGGACGAGCCGGTCCCGGCGCCCGAACAGGCCCCGGAGATCACCGACGAAGTGGCCGAATCGGCGGCGGATTCGTTCGATTCCGAGCCCATGGACGCGGTGGCCGAAGACGACGCCGAGCCCATGGACAGCCTGCCGGAAGCCGCCGACGCAGCCCCGGCGGAACTGCAGCCCCGCGTTCCGGCCGCCATGCCGGGGGCGGACAACGTGGAATCCTTCATTCCGCCGCGCGCTGTCGAGGTTGAAGACGACGACAGCATGGATGGTCCGGCCAGCGGTGCCGATCCCTTCGAAGTGGCGGCCATGGTCAACGGCTCCCACGCCGAAGACGATGCGCCCAAGATGGGCGGGTTGCTGCGGCGGACCAAGAAGGAAGGCGGCGGATTGTCGCTTTTCGAGCGGGTCACCGGCACCGGCAGGGCCAAAAAGCCTGAGGAAACCGCCGTTTCCGAGCCTGCTCCGGCAGCGCAACCGGCAGCGGTCTCCGAGCGGGGCACCATCGACGCCCTGATCCGGTCCCGCGCGGCGGCCCCGCAAACAGCGGAAACCTCGGCGCCGGCGCCCGTTCAGGCGGCGGCTCCGGTCCAGGCCACGCCGATCCAGCCGGCCCCCGCCAAGGCGCCTTTGGGCGGGGTCGACCCGGCCGATCGGCTGCCCTCGGCGGATACGGAGGATGATCTTTTGGACATTCCGGCCTTCCTGCGCCGCCAGGCCAACTGAAGGGACGGCGGAACGCCGTAACATTCGGAAACAATTAGTGATTTGAGGGAATCCCAGGTTCTGTTTATTCAAGAGCCTGGGATTTCTTCAATTCCCCCATGTGGTCACGCCTGGGAGTGAGTTGATAACAAAAGTGACTTTGGGGCCGGCCGCCGATGGTGCGGACGACGGCCCCGAACAACGAATGAAAACGGGGTACCTGATGGGTTTGATCACCGCCGGCCAGAATGACCAGCAGGCCAAGGCACACGCTAATTTAGCTGTGGTCAAGGAAACCGTCCGGCAGCGGACCTTGAAGGAAGCGGTGTCCCTGACCGGGATCGGCCTGCATTCCGGCACCCCGGTTACCCTGGGCCTGATCCCCGCCCCGGCCGATCACGGCATTCATTTTCACCGCACGGACCTGTCCGAAAACGCCGTCATCGCCGCGCGTTGGGACTGTGTCTCCGATACCCGCATGTGCTCGGCCCTGGCCAACGAGCAGGGCGTGTCCGTCGGCACGGTCGAACACCTGATGGCGGCGCTGGCCGGCTGCGGGATCGATAACGTGCGCATCGAGCTGGACGGCCCGGAAGTGCCCGTCATGGACGGCAGTTCCCAGAAATTCGTCGATGTCATTCGCGCCGCCGGCGTGGTGGCGCTTGCCGCCGACCGCCGCGTGATCCGCGTTCTCAAGCCGGTTTCCGTGGAGACGGACCAGGGCCGCGCCGAATTGACCCCGTCGCCGGTGTTCTCGGTCGATTTCAAGATTGAGTTCCAAAGCCAGGCCATCCGCCGCCAGCATCTTCAGCTCGGCGTCGTCAACGGCGCCTTCTGCAAGGAGTTGGCCAATGCGCGGACCTTCGGCTTCATGCATGAGGTCGAAGCCATGCAGAAGGCCGGTCTGGCCCGTGGCGGCTCTCTCGACAACGCCATCGTCATTGACGGCGACAAGGTGCTGAATGACGGCGGTCTGCGCCACGAAGACGAGTTCGTGCGCCACAAGGCCCTGGACGCGGTCGGCGACCTGTATCTGGCCGGCGGCCAGATCATTGGCGCCTATCGGGCCGAACGGGCGGGTCATGCCATCAACAACGCGCTGCTGCACAAGCTGTTCGCCGATCCGGACGCCTGGTGTTACGACGTTCTGCGCGGCGACGAATCGAAGACCGCCATGGACGGCGGCATCAAGGCAGAAGCCGCCGTCGCCTGACGGAACCGGAAATAAAGCAGAATGTGGCGGCGCCTAGGGGGCGCCGCTTTCATTTTATCCGGCCCGTAACCTTGCATTCCCGCGAAACCGGGCCAATTCCGATGATGAAGGGGAGATTGGCCTTTTTGAATTGGTTTCCCTGCGTGATATATTCGCCGCTCCCGGCCCGCTGGCGTTCCGATCAGAGGGCCCGTATTTGAGACCTGACACAGCAGATCACCCGCCGATGCGCATGTCCAACCGGATCAAAAGCCTCATTCCCGTCCTGGCGGTGTCGCTGTCCCTGTCCGCCTGCTCGATTTTCGAGGACGATAAGCCCGCCTACGTGGAAAAGCCCGTGGACGAGCTGTACAACCGCGGCGTCGACCTGATGGGCAGCCGCAAGTTCGCCGACGCGGCGCTGACCTTTGAAGAGGTCGAACGCCAGCATCCCTATTCGGTCTG
>PALN01000077.1 GCA_002706405.1 Rhodospirillaceae bacterium
AGCTACGGCGGCATCCGGGAGGTGAAGAGGGGCGGACAATAGTATAGGGGTTCGGCGATGACAAGCACTCCGTGCCCTCTGTTCCATTGAAAATTTCACACGCCCCAAAGGGCGGAAACATGCGCTTCCCTCAGATCAGATGGTTCCCTTGCAAAGGTGCTAGTGGCCCTTTTTGCAGGGCCAATGCTGAAAGATGATGTGACCTTCAAGATCAATCGGTCCGACGGAGGGGATTATGGAATCAAAAGTCAGCGGCATGTTCGAGAAACCATTGGACCCGGTCATCCTATCGGACATGCTGGCGCCTAATCTGAAACGCGAATTTCCCGTGGTTTTGCCGTTGATCACGCAGATCAACAAAGCGCACGTTCTGATGCTGGCCGACTGCGGGTTGGTGTCACCGGCCCATGCCCGGGCCTTGGCAACGGCGATCCTGGAGTTGGAGGACGCCGGTCCCGATGCGTTCGATCTCGACCCCGCACGGGAAGAATCCTATTTCAACTACGAAGCCGAACTGATCCGGCGGTCCGGGCCGGATATCGGCGGGCGTGTACATATCGCCCGAAGCCGCAACGATTTGTACGCGACCATGGACCGTCTGCGTGCCCGCAAGGCCGCGTCGGGGTTCTCCGCGGCGATCCTCGACCTGCGGGACATGCTTATCAAGAAGGCACGGGAACACATCGACGTCCTGATGCCGGGGTATAGCCATCTACAGCCGGCGCAGCCGGTGACCTACGGCTATTATCTGGCCGGCATCGCCCAGGCGCTGGAGCGGGATTTCGCCCGGCTGTCCCAATGCCGGCAGCGGATCAATATCTCCCCATTGGGGGCGGGGGCGATGTCGGGGACGTCGTTTCCCATTGATCGGCATGCGACGGCCCGTTGGCTTGGGTTCGACGCCGTCGGGCTGCACGCTCAGGACTGCATCGCCGCTCGCGATTTTCTGGTGGAACTGTTGTCGGCGGCGGCGCTCGCGGCAACGTCCTGGGGGCGCATGGCGCAGGACTTCTTCGTCATGACCACCTATGAATTCGGGACCCTTGAGTTGCCGGATAGCGTTGCCCAGACCTCCAGCATGATGCCGCAGAAAAAGAACATGTCGGCGTTGGAAGTACTGCGCGCCAGCTCGTCCCAGGTCCTGGGGGCGCAGGTCACGGCGGTGACCGGATTGAAGGCCACCCATTATTCCTTCGGCTTCGATTCCTGCTGTGATGCGTTTCGTTGGACATGGGATGCCTTGGACGGCGCCACGCGGGGGGCGTCCGTCGCCCGGGTCGTCGTCTCGAAGGCCCGCCCGCGAGTGGCGCGAATGGCCAGCCTGACCCGCGAGAATTTTTCGACCGCCACGGAACTCGCCGATCTTCTGGTTCGGGAATCCGGATTGCCCTTCCGCGATGCCCATCATCTTGTCGGGGCCGTGGTGCGGGCGGCGATGAACAGGGAAATGTCGGCCGAGAAGATTGACGGCGATTTTATCTCGGAAATCGCACGCGAGACATTCGGGCGGGCGATCTCTCTTTCGCCGGACGCGGTGGCACGGGCGGTCGATCCCCGCCAGGCGATTGAGGCGCGGCGGGGGTCCGGCGGGCCGTCCGCCCATGACATGGGCGAATTGCTCGACAGCCTGGAATCGCAGATCAACCGTGACCGAGGCGCCTTTGACGATGAGACCGTTGCCTTGGACAACGCGGCGGCTCGATTGGACGCGGCATTCCGAAAGCTTGCGGCCATAGGATGAGGGGCTCTTGACGGGGTGAACGTGGGCGCGGCACTGTCTTGGCGAACGAGCGAATCGGAGGCCCCGTGACCCCATCTGATGATGCCAAGAATGACCGGAGCCGTTCCCCGAGCGGGGCTGAGACGGCGGCGGCGCGCAAGGCGCGCCAGGCCGAGCAGTTGCGCGCCAATCTGGCCAAACGCAAGGCCCAGCAACGCAAAAGAGACACGGTCCCCTCCGGCAAGGAAGGCGCCTAGGGGGCGTGGCGCGGCCACGGCCGACCGGGCCCCGAAATAATCCCAATCCCGCCATGACAGGGCCCCATTCCTTCTGTTAATCAACGGGGATGGACAGTATTCGCATCCGGGGCGGCCGCCCCTTGAACGGCACCATCGCCATCGGGGGGGCAAAGAACGCGGCCCTGCCCTTGATGGCCGTCTCCCTGTTGACCGAAGACCCGATCGAGTTCACCAACATGCCGACCCTCGCCGATTTGGCGACCATGGGCAGCCTGTTGGGGGAACTGGGCGTCGAGTTGACGCGCGCGGTCGACGATGCAAGCAACGAGCCCGTGGTGCGCCTGCAGGCCCGCGAGATCACCGCGACGGAGGCCCCCTATGATCTGGTCCGCCGGATGCGGGCCTCGGTCGTCGTCATGGGCCCGCTTCTGGCCCGCGCCGGCAAGGCCCGCGTATCCATGCCGGGCGGCTGCGCCATCGGCACCCGGCCCGTAGACCTGCACCTGAAGGCGCTGGAGGAACTGGGGGCTGAGATTGAGTTGAAGGAAGGCTACATCCAGGCCACTGCGCCCAAGGGGCTGACCGGCGGGCATATCCTGTTCTCCAAGGTGTCGGTCGGGGCCACGGAAAATGCCCTGATGGCGGCCGTGCTGGCGAAGGGCGACACGGTCATCGCCAATGCGGCGCGCGAGCCCGAGATCGCCGACCTTGCCCATTGCCTGATGGGCATGGGCGCCAAGATCACCGGCGTCGGCACTGATACCTTGAAAGTCACCGGCGTTTCGGCCTTGTCCGGCACCCGCCACCGGGTTCTGCCCGACCGCATCGAAACCGGCACCTATGCCGCCGCCGCCGCCATCACCGGCGGTGAGTTGACCCTGACCAACACCCGCGCCGATCTGATCGAAAGCGTCATCGACCTGTTGGAGCGCGCCGGGGTCGAGGTCACGGAAACCGCCGACGGCCTCAAGGTCAACCGGGCCAATTGCGAACTGCGCGGCGTCGACAGCATGACCGAACCCTATCCCGGCTTTCCAACCGACATGCAGGCCCAGATCATGGCCATGATGACCGTGGCAACCGGCGCCGCCATGATCACGGAAACTATTTTCGAGAACCGCTTCATGCATGTGCCGGAACTGTGCCGCATGGGCGCCGACATCAACGTCCACGGGGCCTCGGCCATCGTGCGTGGCGTCAAGAAGCTGTCGGGTGCGCCCGTCATGGCGACGGATTTGCGGGCTTCCGTGTCCCTGGTCCTGGCGGGACTGGCGGCGGAAGGCGAAACCCAGGTCAACCGGGTCTATCACCTGGATCGCGGCTACGAGCGGCTGGAAGAAAAGCTGGCTGCTTGCGGCGCCGACATCGCCCGGGTGGCGGGAGACTAAGGCTTTTAGTATCCTTTCCGGAAAACCGGGAGGATGCCGCCATGTTGAAGGTCCTGAGCCCAGAGGCCCTGCGTCAATTCGAGGATGAAGGTTATTACAGCCCCGTCGACGTGCTGTCGGCGGCGGAAGCACGTGATCTGCGCGCCCGGATCGAAGCCTTCGAGGCATCCCAGGGCGCTCCGGTCAACGGCCAGCAGCGCAATAAATCGCACCTGTTGTTCAAATGGCTGGACGACTTGATCCGCGACGCCCGCATTGTCGACATGATGGAAGACATCCTGGGCCCCGACATCCTGTGCTGGAACACCCTGTTCTGGACCAAGGAGCCGGGCTCGGGCCAGTACGTCTCCTGGCATCAGGATTCCAACTACTGGGGGCTGGCGGGCGGCGAGGTGGTGACGGCCTGGCTGGCGCTGTCGGAAGCCAGCGAGGAAGCGGGCTGTATGCGGGTCATGCCCGGCACCCATAAGGGCCCGCCGCTCAAGCACGAAGACCTGTATAACGCCGCCAACATGCTGACCCGGGGCCAGGAAATCACCCAGGGCATCGACGAAACGCATGCGGTCCTGATGCCGTTGAAGCCTGGGCAGATGTCGCTGCACAACATCCGCCTGGCCCATGCCTCGGGCCCCAATCTGTCGACCGACCGGCGGGTCGGAATTTCCCTGCATTACATGCCGGCCAAGGCCATGCAGAGCGTCGGCCAGTGGGATACCGCG
Source organism: Rhodospirillaceae bacterium (assembly GCA_002706405.1). Classification (GTDB taxonomy): domain Bacteria; phylum Pseudomonadota; class Alphaproteobacteria; order Rhodospirillales; family Casp-alpha2; genus UBA1479. The sequence goes on from PALN01000077.1 coordinate 4,067, forward strand.
GCCCTGGTGCGGGGCCGGGACCGCTTCAATCATTTCGAACACACCCCGCGGGTGACGGCGGATATGGATCCGGAAACCGTCGCTTATCACGCCCGCGCGGCCGAGGCCGTGCGTCAGGTCCTGTACCACGGCGCGGATCAGATGACGGGCAAGCTGTAGGGAAGGGGCCGACCCTGCTCAGATGCCGTTGGGCGACAGGTCCTGCACCACCCAGGTGCCCGCCGCCGTGCGTGCCGCCGCAAGCTCATAGACCGGAATGGTGATCAGGAAGGCGACGCCATCGGCGCCGGGCAGGTTTTCGAAACTGATTTTTCCCTTGTGCCGTTCCATGATCGATTGCGCCGCCTGCAAGGTGATGGCGGCCCCTTCGCGGCCCGGATCAATGGCCGACGGGTCGATTCCGTAGGCGTCGAACAGCCGCTTGCCGATGCGCGACGAGATATGCGGCCCGGCGTCGGTAATGCGGATGATCAGGCTCAGGCGGTCGCCCATGACCTCGACCAGGACGCGTCCGCCCTTGGGGCTGCGCCCGACGGCGTTCAGCAGCACTTCGACCAGGGCCTTGGTCAGGCGATCGGACTGTCCCTTGACGATCCGTCGGGCGACCATGCCCGGAGCGAAATGGATGCGGATGCCGCGCGCCTTGCCCAGGGGGGCGATGGTGTCGATCACGGTTTCCAGCATGTCGATCAGGTTTATGGGCTCCCAACTGGTGATCAGCGCATTGCGCTGCAGGGCGTTGGCCCGTTCCAGATCGGCGACCAGGGCGTACAGACTGTTCACGCTGTTGACCGCATCATCGATCAGCAGCCGGGCTTCGTTGGCGTTCAGGTGGGTCGCGTGAGAGCGCAGAATGCCCAGCTTGGCCCCCATGTTGCCGGCGGCTTCCGTCAGGTCCTGAATGGTGCGTTGGTAGAGTTCCGTCTTGGCGTCGTTGGCCAGTTCGGCGTTCTCCCGCGCCAGGGCGGCTTCGTCCCGGGCGATCTCCATGGCGTGGGAATGGGCCCGCAGCACCCGTCGCGTCACCCTGCGCTGGCCGCGCAGGACCGTCCGCAAGCCCCATAGGGCATATCCCATTCCGGCAAGGCTGCAGAGCAGGACGGCCGCCAGGGCATCGCCCAGGTTCCAGTCCTCGACGTGGTGCACAATGGTGTGAATGCCGCCGAACAGGTCAAGCTGGATCGAAACGCCTGTCAGGACGGCGGCGGCGCAGCAGATAAGAGCCGCGCTCCATACGCGGCGGCGGATGGGCGTTCGCATTGCTTTCCATCCATGTCCTCGGTGTCCCCGCGCCGGGCGCGTGGACCGTTTCCCCACCGCTAGAGTGGGCGGGGTTGGGAACCCTGTAAGTGATCCCCATCACAGGAAAATGGGGTGGCGGCATGCGCCCGCGGACAGGCCGTCGCCCGCGCCTGGATCAGGCGGATTGCCTGAGCTAGGCTGCCGGTTCGATTGCGAAACGGGCGGCTTCTTTTGACCGATAAAATCCCATATCTCACCGCTGCCGGCCGGCGCCTGGAATATGCCTGGTGGGGCGAACCGCCGGTGGCGGAAAGACCAGCGCTTGTGTTTCTGCACGAGGGCCTCGGCTGCGTCGATATGTGGCGCGATGTGCCCGAAACCCTTGCCGGCCTGACGGGATTGCCCGCCTTTGCCTATTCGCGGGCCGGCTACGGGCGGTCCGAGGGTATCCCCTTGCCGCGCCCCGCCGATTACCATGCGCCAGAGGCCTATGACGTTCTGCCCGCGGTGCTGGATGCCGCCGGGATCGGCCGGGCGGTGCTGATCGGCCATTCCGACGGCGGCACCATTGCCTTGATGGCGGCGGGCCGCGACCCGCGTATCCATGGCGTGGTGACCATGGCGGCCCATGTGTTCAACGAGGACGTGACCATCCGGGGCATCCGGGCGGCCCGGAAAGCCTGGCGGGAAACGGCCCTGCGCGACCGCCTGCGTCGCTATCACGGCGACAACGTGGAGGCGGCCTTTTTCGGCTGGAACGACACCTGGCTGACCGACGCTTTCCGTACCTGGAACGTGACCGATTGCCTGCCGTCCGTGACCTGCCCCGTGCTGGTGGTGCAGGGCGCGGACGACCAGTACGGCACGGCGGCCCAGGTCCATGCCATCGCGTCCGGGGTTTCCGGCCCGGCCCGCGACCTGATCCTGCCCGGGTGCGGCCATAGCCCGCATTTGGAGGCGCCGGACAGCCTGCTCCCGGAGATCGCCCGTTTCATCGCCGGTCTGACGTGAAACGGGCGCCCTCCGGGTCCGTGGCGGCTCAATCGAAGCGTCCGTAATAAGGCTGATGCCATCGGCGAGGGATTACTGCGCGTTCGCCTCTTGCGCCGGTTCCGGGACCTGCCGGGGGATATCGATCAGGCGGCCGAACGGTGAAAGTCCCGCCTCGGCCATTGTCAGGCGCTCGCGGCAATGGAAGCCGTGCCAGATGACCTTGGCTACCGCCGCGCAAACGACCGGTGCGGCCAAGGTCGCCAATTCGCTGCCCAGGCCGGCCCGGATCAGGGCGTCGACCTCCAAGCCGATGGCGATCAGGATGGCGACCCCGATGGCGATGGACAGCAGGGAGTCGATGGCATCGCGCGTCCGCCAGGTTGAACGTTGGGTGAATCGCATGAAAAGGACGCCAGCCAGAATCAGCGCCAACGACACGATCATGGCGGTGGTTTCCAGGGCAATGGAATAAATGGGAGACATGGCACTTCTTTCGTATCTCGTGACGGCATGACGTTGGCGCCGGGTCGTCGCCACGGGCGAGTGTCCAGGACAGGGTCCAGGGTCGGCTCCGGTCATGCCGGGGGCGGCCTAAGCGGCCGCGGATTGTAGAAGGGGGGCTTGATGCGGCGTTCGCCGCAATGCGGTCAGGCGCCCGGCGGCGCGCGGGATTGGAACCCGTCCGTCGGGGAGAGCCGCCATGTCTGTCGGTTGGCAGCCGTCACGATGGGGCCCTGGCTGTCCGCCGGTGCGAGGGTCGGCATCATGGCGGGAAGTGCCAAAGAGCCATCCAGGTCCGTCAATGACTCCAGGGACGGGGCGCTTGTTACGACGCGGCCCAAGGCCCGGCGAAGCAGGGCTTCGCGTTTCTCCCTGACACTCAGGTCCGGGCTTCCCGGCAGGGACAGCGGGGCGCTGGTCTGGACGGTCCCGCCGTTCCAGGGCGTCGCGCCTGCTACCGCCGACAGCCATAACAGAACCGCCGCGAAGCAAAGGCCCGGCACCAGGAACCCCTGGGTCGTCCGGAATGTCGATGACCTGGACATGCCGGTAATCTACCATGCCTTTGTTCCCGCGGGGAACGGCGCTTTTCGGGCGGGCGGCGGCGGAGGGTGATCGTCCGTTCTGATGGGGACGAACAAGCGAGAACCGGGGATTTCCGGGGTTTGTTTCCTGGCATCCTGGCACGAATGGCATTATGTATGCGCCGCAAGCCCCCGATTGACCGCGACGGAAAACGATCATGAACGCGAATGAAAAGCTCGTCCTGGCCCTGCCCAAAGGGCGCATCCTTGAAGAAGTGATGCCGCTGGTCCGCCATGCGGGGATCGAGCCGGAACCGGCCTTTGACGACAGCAAAAGCCGCCAACTCCGTTTCACCACCAACGTGCCGGAATTGGACATCATCCGCGTGCGCTCGTTCGACGTCGCGACTTTCGTCGCCTTTGGCGCCGCCCATCTGGGCGTTGCCGGCAACGATGTGCTGATGGAGTTCGATTATTCGGAAATCTACGCGCCCGTAGACCTGGGCATCGGCTATTGCCGCCTGGCCGTGGCGGAACCGGCGGAAATGGTCAAAGGCGACGATCCCCGGCAGTGGTCGTCGATCCGCGTCGCGACCAAATACCCGGCCCTGACGCGCCGCCACTTTGCCCAGCGCGGCGTGCATGCCGAATGCATCAAGCTGAACGGTGCCATGGAATTGGCGCCGACCCTGGGCCTGTGCCGGCGCATCGTCGATCTGGTCTCGACCGGGGCGACGATGAAGGCCAACGGCCTTGTCGAAGTCGAAACTATTGCCGAAATCACCTCGCGTCTGGCGGTCAACCGGGCCGCCTGGAAGACCCGACCCAAGGAGATCGGCGGCTGGGTCACCAAGTTCAAGGAGGCCGTCGATGCCCTTGCGGCTTGATTCCCGCGATCCCGGCTTCGAAGCGGCGTTCAAGGATCTCCTGGGCGCCAAGCGCGAATCCGACGCCGATGTGAACGATGTCGTCACGGCCATCCTGGCCGATGTGCGCGACCGGGGCGACGCGGCGGTTCTGGACTATACAAAGCGGTTCGACCGGTTTGACCTGACCGCGGCGACCATGGCGATCACGCCGGACGAAGTGGACGCGGCGCGCGGCCAATGTACGACGGAAACGCTGTCGGCCCTTGCCACGGCGGCCGGGCGCATCCGCGCGTTCCACGAAAAGCAGCTGCCCGAAGATCTGGATTTCACGGATGCCGCGGGCCTGCGCCTGGGCTACCGCTGGCAGGCGGTCGAAGCGGCGGGGCTTTACGTACCCGGCGGCACCGCGGCCTATCCATCGTCCGTGCTGATGAACGCGGTTCCGGCCAAGGTCGCAGGCGTCGACCGGCTGGTCATGGTCGTGCCGACGCCGGACGGCGTGCTCAATCCCCTGGTTCTGGCCGCGGCGGCCATCGCCGGTGTCGACGAAATCTACCGCATCGGTGGCGCCCAGGCCGTTGGTGCCCTGGCCTATGGAACGGACACGATCGCCCCCGTGGACAAGATCGTCGGCCCCGGCAACGCTTATGTGGCCGCGGCCAAGCGCCAGGTGTTCGGCACGGTCGGGATCGACATGATCGCGGGGCCGTCGGAAATCCTGGTCTTGGCCGACGGGGCCAACGATCCGGCCTGGATCGCCGCCGACCTGCTGAGCCAGGCCGAACACGATGCCGCCGCCCAGGCCATCCTGATCACCGATGATGCGTCGTTCGCCGATGCCGTCGAGCGCGCTGTCGAGGGGCATCTGAAAACCCTGCCGCGCACGGGCACGGCCGGGGAAAGCTGGGCGACCTACGGCGCCATCATCACCGTGCCCGATCTGGCGGGCGCCATTCCGCTGGTCGACCGCATCGCCCCCGAGCATCTGGAGATCGCCACCGATGACGCCGATGCCTTGGGCCGCAAGGTGCGCAACGCGGGCGCCATCTTCATGGGGCGCTACGTGCCCGAAGCCATCGGTGATTATATCGCCGGGCCCAACCACGTGCTGCCGACGTCGCGCAGTGCGCGCTTTTCCTCGGGCCTGGGCGTGCTGGATTTCATGAAGCGATCGTCCCTGATCGAATGCGATGCCGAGGGCCTGCGCGCCATCGGTCCCGAAGCCGTGGCCCTGGCCCGGGCCGAAGGCCTGGACGCCCACGCGCTTTCCATTTCCATCCGCCTGAACACGCCGGCGGGGGACTAGGCCGGAGCAGCCGATCATGAGTGGCGACACGCATCGCATTGTCCACATCGACCTGGATGAAAAAAGCGTCGTCAGCCGCAGTCCGCAGGTCGACCACGAGCGCAAGGTCGCGATCTACGACCTGCTTGAAGAGAACAGCTTCCATCCGCTCGAGATCGATCACGACGGCCCTTATTCCCTGCGTCTGTCGATCCAGGACAACCGCCTTGTCTTCGATGTGGACGACGAGGGCGGTGAGCATCTGGTCAAGATCACCCTGCCGATCAGCGTCATGAAGCGCATCGTGCGTGACTATTTCATGATCTGCGACAGCTATTTCAAGGCGATCAAGACCATGTCGCCGAACCAGATCGAAGCCATCGACATGGGCCGTCGGGGCCTGCACAACGAAGGGGCCGAGATTTTGCGGACGCGGCTCGAAGACCGGGTGGAGATGAATTTACGCACAGCCCGGCGCCTGTTCACGCTCGTCTGCGTGCTTCATATCAAGGCGTAGGGGGCGGCGAATTTGGCTGACCTACCCTCTGCGGTCCTGTTTTCCTGCACCATGAATTCCATCCGCTCTCCCATGGCGGAGGGCATCCTGAAGTTTCTGCATGGTCATCGGATCTATGTGGACAGTGCCGGTGCCCGTGAAGGTCATATCGACGGCTTCACCATCGCCGTGATGGATGAAATCGGCATCGACATGTCGAAGCACAATTCGAAGACCTTCGACGATCTGGAGGACGACTTCTTCGATCTGGTCATCACCCTGTCACCCGAAGCCCAACACAAGGCCATGGAACTAACCCGGATCATGGCCTGCGATGTCGAATTCTGGAACACCTTCGATCCGTCGATCATCGAAACCGACAACCGCGAGGAGAAACTGGCGGCTTATCGCATGGTGCGGGATCAGTTGATGGAGCGGATCAAGGAACGGTTTCCGGTCCAGACAGTCGTCGATACGTAAGGGGCCCCGGAACGGAGTGTGTCAGTACGCGCCGAGGTCCGCCGTCGTATCGGAAAAGGCATTGATCATTTCCCCCGCCCCATCGACCTTGCTCCGCCAGTCGGCGAAGGAGATGACACCGGAGACGGTCTGCCCGTCATTTGCCAGCGGCAGACGCATGGTTTCCTGAAACTTGGACGTTTGCGCGAGGCCCGGGCGAACGTCGTGGATGAAGGCCAAGGGTTTGGCGGTTTCGGCGACGGCCCGGTATTCGTTGTCGATCATGCGCCCGTATTCCGCCGGTTCATGATCGCGGGGCGACCGACCGGTGTAGTCGTAGCCTTTCACGTCGACATGGCCGGTTCCCCAATAGCGGTAGCGAAAGTCGCCGTCGGCGGTCAGGTCGGCGACGCTGATGAACGGAATGACCGCGGGCGGGTAGCGCAGCATGTCGGCCACGCGCCAGGGCGGCGCGATGGCACCGCCGCGCAGGGCGTTCCACACGGCGAGGGCTTCCGCGAACAGCGGATTTCGCAGGTCGGCAAGGGCGACCTCGCGCTGAAAGAAGCGGTATGTGGGCTCTGACGTGGAAATCGTAGCCTCCCCCAAGGCGCCGAAATCACGCAAATTTCCCGGGATTCTGACAATCAGTGGTCACGTCTGTCCCGGAATTTGCGTGAATTAGACGTGTAACGTGCGGGCAGTATGCGCGGTTTTGGTGTTTTTGAATGTGACGGACGTCACGTTTGTGAGAATGGCGGATTCGATGCTCGCGCTGTTGGACGACGTCGATAGAATGGGCGGACGGGGCTTTTCATGCCCAGACCGATGTAAGGAGACGGGATGACACGCTCAAGCGCGCGCCAAGGGCGCAAGACCGCTCTTGCGGCGGCCCTGGTCCTGGCCGCCGTCGCCGGATCTGCGGCCCCGCCGGCGGCGGCACAGACCGGTGATCTGTTTGACAATCTGGCGACGCGGCCGGTGACCCTGCTGGATGCGGGAATCAAGCGCGTGCGCGCCGGGGCGCAAACGGCGGCGGCGCGCCTGACGACGGCGGTCGGCCCGCCGGCTCAGTTCCGGGTCACGTTCGACAGCGCCTTGCGCCGCCTGGATGTCCGGTTCGATGTCACCGTCGCGCCGGAAAAGGCCAATGAGGCCTTTTGCTGGGCACGGCGCGGGATCGCCATCCGTGAGATGTTCAGCATCGGGGCCATTCGCTACACCCTGAAATTGTCCGACGAGGAACGGGTCCGCCGACGGCTGGGCGTGATGTTCTCGCGCGAACCGGAAACCACGGAACGCGAGATCGTGTCCCTGGGGCAGCGCCTGGCGGATGTGACCTATGTCGAATTGAACCTGCTGACGCCCACCAGCGAGACGCCGGTGACCTGCCGCGCCGTCGTCCACCGCCTGGAATGGCGGTGACCGACGGCGGCGGACTCAGGGTCAGGCGATGGCCCGCGTCTTCGCCGGCTGCGCCGCCCAGTCCTCGGCCAGTTGCGCCGTCAGGCGTGCCTGGGCCGCATCGATGATCATGCGCAGCAGATCCGGGTATGACAGCCCCTCAAAGGCGGCCATCAGGTTGAACTTGCCGTCCCAGCACCAGCCCGGGTTGGGATTGACCTCAAGCAGCTTGATGACACCGTTGGCATCCGTGCGGAAATCGAACCGGGCATAGTCGCGACAGCCCAGACGCTGGAACAGGGTGGCCGAGGCATCGATCAAGCTGCGCCGGCTTTCCTCGTCCAGGTCCGCCTGCTGGTAGGCGATGTCCGTCCAATAGGGTGAATCCGGCTGCCACTTGGATTCATAGCCAAGCAGTTTGGGCAAATTCGGATCCAGCTTGGAATAATCGACGCCCAATACCGGCAGGGCGTGGAAGCCGTGGCCCGGGTTGCCGATCAGCGCGACGGTGTATTCCGGGCCGTCCAGAAATTCCTGAACCAGCACGGCCCGTCCGGGCAGGGTGCGGCGAACTTCGGCCAGATAGGCGACCATTTCTTCCGGTGTGTGGACGACGGCGTTCTGGGTGATGCCGATGGAACTGTCGCCCTGCGCGGGTTTGATCAGGGCCGGGAACATGGACGGGATCGTCGCGACCTGATCGTCCGGATCATAATAGGTTTCCAGCGGCACCGGGATTTCGCATTGCTGGGCGACGGCGCGGACGATGGACTTGTCGTAGCACAGGCCGAGCGACGCCGGGCCGGCGCCCGTATAGGGCACGTCCAGCATGTCCAGCATGGCCGGGATGTGCAGCTCCTTCAGCGCTTCGTTGTTATAGCCCTCGTCGCACAGGTTGAGCACGAAGGCTGGCGGGTTCTTGTCCAGGCGTTCGTACAGGCCGCTGTGGTTGTCTTCGTACGTGAAGGTGTAGTCGCTCAGGGTTTCCAGGGCCGCCTTCAGCTTGGCGATGGTTTCCATGTCTTCCGCATTGAACTTGCCGCCCAGCTTGACCGGGTCGGGGCGGCGCGGGTCGCCCATCAGGACCGTGACATGGGGGAACGCGGGGCCGCGCCCATCGGTCGCGACCTTGACCGGCGCCCGGCAGGTCACCAGATGGCGACGGGCCATCATGCCCAGGTCGGCACCGCGGTCCGACAGGCGGTTGGAATTGCCTTCCAATTCCTGATGGAACACGACGTCGCGGAATCCGGCATCTTCCAAAAGGGCCGTCAAGGCGTCGGCGCTGTACAGGCGTTCGGCGTAGAACTGGTCGGCGATCACGCCTTTTTCCGCATGAATGACGACTTCGCGGGAAATCAGGCGCGCGCGGTCGGCGGACAAGGAGCGTTCCCGGCAGACCAGTTGGTTGCCGTCGATCCATTCCCAGGTCCGGGGCTCGTAATTCTGGCGCATCCATTCGCCGTCGGTGATGTCGAGCACCAGACGGCCCGACGACCGAAGAACCCGGCGCACGGCGGTCAGCACCGCCAGGTCGTCTTCTTCCTGTTCGAAATAGCCGAACGAGTTGCCGAGCAGCAGGACATGATCGAAACTATCGGGCTTCAGCGAAAACCGCCGGGCATCGCCTTCCTTGAACTGAACGTGCAGCCCCTGGGACCGCGCCCGGCGTCGGGCCAGGCGGATCAGGTAGCGCGATCGGTCGACGCCGGTGACGTTGGCATAGCCGCGCCGCGCCAGTTCCAGGCAGTGCCGGCCCTGCCCGCAGCACAGATCGAGGATACGGTCGTCGGGAGAAACCCCCGCGACGTCCAGCAGCGTATCGATCTCCGCCCGGGTGGCGTCGTCGTTTTCGGTGACGTCGCCATCGGTCTTCAGGTAGAGCGCGTTGAAAAGGGAACGCCACCATTCCGGGGGGAGGTGGCGCTCAAGGTCACTGATCGGACCCAGAGTTTTCTGGGTCGGGCTCGCGGTCATCGGGGGTTTCTCCGGCGTCTTCGGCATGTTCCGGGGCTAGCGGAACAGCAACCCGTAAAAATACAGGGCGAACGGCGACACGACGCCGCCGACGACGATCACCATGAACAGGGTGAAGCCGGTGATGTCATCGGCTCGTTCCCAGAACGACTTGGCGGGGGGAACGATCGTTTCGTGCGAAATGCCGGGAGCGGCCGGAGCGGGAGCGGAAGGTTGCGTCAACATGGCGGATGCCTTTCTGAAAAGGGGCCATTCGTGGGAGGGCGATTTGGCCGGTTGGGTTGTGTCGAAATGGTGGTTGGTCTTAGGCGTAGGAAATGTGGGCGTCGGCAATGCGGTGGAAGGAACGCTGCGCGGGGAGGGGGATTGCGTCGCTCGGGAACGGGGGGTGCGTCCGTGCGTCTACCGCTCCCGTTCCCGATGACGCCCTCCCAGGCGCGTACCTGCGGGGCCGGGCCCTTGCCCGACCCCGCATCCGTCGATTAGTTGCTGCGGATGGAAAGCTTGCCGCCGCGGATCACGGCGATCTGGTCGCCCTGAACGCTGAGGGCTTCGTCACCCAGCACGAGTTTGCATTTTTCGCAGAGGTTCGGAATGGTTTCGCCGGCGGCGATATTCACCATTTCGGACCCTTCGGAATCGGAAACCGTCAGTTGAATTTCGGTATCCTGTTCATTGGTCACGTCCACGGCCTTGGCCGGGGCCGCAAGAGCGAGCGCGATCGCGGCGGCGCCAATGAAGGGCAGAACTTTCATGTGTTCCTCCAAAAAGGGGTATCTGTCCATGATTGGACAGGGCGACTCTCTGAGAAATCCTGACATTTCTCAAACGAAATAAAATTATGGTTTGTATCAGAATTATCGATGTATAATCTGCATCGAAACACCCCCGGAATGCCTTCGGAAACGCCCCATGGACATCACGCTTGCACGGACCTTCCTGGCCATTTGCGACGTCGGAAACTTCGTCAAGGCGTCGGAGCGCCTGTACGTCACGCAATCGACCGTGAGCACGCGGGTCAAACTGCTGGAAGATTTGTTGGGCCAGCCGCTGTTCGTGCGTACCAAGGCGGGGGCGTCGCTGACGGCGGCGGGCGCGCAGTTCCGTCCGTTCGCGGAAAAACTGGTGCAGACCTGGGAACAGGCGCGCCACAACGTCGGCCTGCCGACGGAATATTCCGCCCTTCTGACCGTCGGCGCCGAGTTCACCTTGTGGGAACGCATGATGGTGAGCTGGATGTCCTGGGTGCGCCAGGCTTTGCCCGAGGTCGCCCTGCGCGCCGAGGTCGGCACCTCCGATACCCTGATGACCCAGGTGGTCGAGGGCTTCATCGATCTGGCGGTCAGCTATACGCCGCAACACCGTTCGGGCCTGGTGGTCGAGAAGCTGGCCCAGGACAGCCTGGTCCTGGTGTCAACCGACCCGACCGTGCGCGGCCCCTGGGACAGCAATTACGTATTTGTCGACTGGGGCGCGGAGTTCCGCATGGAACACCTGGAAGCCTTTCCCGATCTGGCCGCGCCGGCACTTGCGGTCAGCTACGGGCCGCTCGCCCAGCAGCATATCCTGCGCGCCGGCGGGGCGGCCTATCTGCCGCTGCGCGCCGTCCGTCCGCGCCTGGAAGAAGGCGTCCTGCACCTGCTCGAAGGGGCCCCCGTGTTCCGCCGACCGATCTTCATCGTTCATCTGGAAGGGGTCGATAATCCGCTGTTTCAGACGGCGGTCGAGGGCCTGCGCAGCGCCGCCCGGGACGAGGCCGGCGACGATGGAGACCCATGATTGAGGACAAGGGATCCGGGCCGGATCGCGAAATCCCGGCATTCCCTTGATTTTTACCCGGCTTGACGTCATGTTCTGGGGCGTTTTGGCCAAATAATTGGAGTGCTAATGGCGAAGGAAGACGTTTTGGAGTTTACGGGCACGGTGACGGAACTGCTGCCCAACGCCATGTTCCGGGTAAAACTGGACAACGACCACGAAATTCTCGCCCATACTGCGGGTAAGATGCGCAAGCACCGGATCCGGGTGCTTGCTGGCGATCGCGTCAATGTTGAGATGACGCCTTACGATCTGACCAAGGGCCGGATCACCTTTCGTTTCAAATAAAGTTTGGCGGACGTGCCCATGGCTGGCCGCTTGATTCTCGCCTCGGCGTCGCCCAGGCGACAGGATCTGCTGTCTCAAGTCGGGATCGTGCCCGCCGCCGTGGTGCCCGCCGATATCGACGAGACACCCCGGCCGGGTGAACAGCCGCGCGCCCTGGCGCGCCGTCTGGCATTGGAAAAGGCCGCGGCCGTGGCCCGTGACCACGCGGGCGCGTTCGTCCTGGGGGCGGACACGGTCGTTGCCTGCGGGCGCCGGTCGTTGCCCAAGCCCGCCGACGAAGCGGAGGCACGGCGCTGTCTGGATCTGTTGTCCGGGCGCCGTCACCGGGTGATCGGCGGCGTCGCCCTGGTCTGCCCCGACGGGCGGGTTCTGGTTCGCGATTCGGTAACGGCGGTGCAGTTCAAGCGTCTCAGCCAGGCCGAGACCGACATGTATCTGGCCTGCGGTGAATGGCGGGACAAGGCCGGCGGCTATGCCATTCAGGGCCGGGCGGCGCTGTTCGTCACGGCCCTCAACGGCGATTACAACAATGTGGTCGGTTTGCCCCTCGCCCTGACGGCGGCGCTGCTGACCGGCGCCGGGGCATGGTCCCCGACGGTAAAGGAATAATCTCATGCGCGCCGACACGATCCTGATCAATGCCGGGCCGGGCGAGATGCGCGTGGCGCTGCTTGCCAAGGGCACGGTAATCCAGGTTCTGTTCGAGCGGGATGCCGACGACGGCGTCGAAGGTGCCGTGTTCGCCGGGCGGGTGACTGCCATCAACCGCGACCTCAACGCCGCCTTCGTCGATATCGACGGTGCCGAGCCGGGCTTCCTTGCCGCCGGCGACGCCCGCCGGTCCGGCGACCAGCGCATCAAATCCATCACCGACGTGCTCGGCGAAGGCGACAAGGTCCTGGTTCAGGCCGACCGCGAGGCCATGGACGGCAAGGGGCCGCGCCTGACCTGCCGCCTGGCGCTGACCGGCCGCTTCGTGACCCTGCATCTGGGCGGCGAAGGCATCAAATATTCGCGCTTTCTTTCTCCGGCCGAGCGTAAGGAGCTCGAGGTGCTTGAGGAAGTCCTGCCCGGCGATTGCGGCCTGACCTTCACCCCCGCCGCCGGCGGGGCCGAGATCGCCCAGGTCTCCGCCGACCTCGAAAACCTGCTTGCCCTGCGCGACGACGTCGACGCCGCGTTCCAAGACACCGTCAAGGCGCCCGAGGCGCTGTTGGCGCCGCCGGATGCCATCGAGCGGGCCCTCATGCTCGCCGGGCCGCGTAGCCGCGTCGTCGCCGACGATCCCGCGGCGGCGCGTCTGGTCGAAGACCTGGCGCCCGGCCTGAAGGTCGAGGTTTGGTCCGGCAGGTCGCCGCTGTTCGAGGAATTCGGCGTCGAGGAAACCCTGGACGGCGTGCTTTCGCCCGTGGTCTCCCTGCCGTCCGGCGGGCGGGTGATCATTGCGGAAACTCCGGCGCTCACGGCCATCGACGTCGACACGGGCCAGACCAAGGGTGGACCGCTGGGTTCCGGCTCGCCCCAGCGCCTGGCCGCCAAGGCCAACCGTGAGGCCGTAACCGCCATCGCCCGCGAATTGCGCCTGCGCAACCTGGCGGGCCAGATCGTGATCGATTTCCTGGCCATGAAGGGCAAGAAGGAACGCCTGGAAGTGCTCGCCCAACTGCGCAGTGCCCTGGCCGGCGACCCGGTGGAATGCCATGTGCTCGGCTATACGGGCCTGGGCCTGGTGGAATTGACGCGCCGCCGCCGCGGCCCGTCGTTGACCCGCCTGCTCGGCCGCCCGGCGGGCCTGACGCCGGACCCCACGGCGGCCGCCCTGGCCGCATTGCGCCGGGCCCTTGCGGTGCGGGGGGCGGTGATCCGCATCGCCTGCGCGGGTGATGTGGCCGACGCCCTGGCGGGGCCGCTCAAGGACGCGCTGGAAGATGCCAATACCCGCACCGGCGGGGCCATCCGGGTCGAGCGTGATGCGGCGCTCACGCCCGGCCGATTTGAGATTCGGGAGGGCTAACGCCATGAGCGAGATGACGGGCGCCAAGGTCGTTCCCCTGAAGCGCAAACCCTGCCCGATCTGCAAGAAGCCGCCGGTCACCGAGTATCTGCCGTTCTGCTCCAAACGCTGCGCCGATATCGACCTCGGCCAATGGCTGGGCGAGGGCTATCGCATCCCGACCAACCAATCCCCCGAAGATCCGGACGCCGAGGACGAGTATACCGGGGATTAAGCCCCGTGCCCGGCCGCCCGGCGGCGGGATGCAAGGCCGGAAATACGTGGAAATTCGCGTGAAAATTCCTCGCGCACCTGCGCTGGACAGGGCCTCTGATTTCTTCTATAAGCCACGTCTTGCCAACGGGCGGTGGCCTTTCAGGCCGTCGCCGACGCACGGTTTGCCCAGGTAGCTCAGTTGGTAGAGCATCGCACTGAAAATGCGGGTGTCGGTGGTTCAAATCCGCCCCTGGGCACCATTCCCTCCCGAACATATTGATTTATCACGGCCATTCCGGCGCAGAGCTTCTTGCGCGTACCGCCAGCCATGGGCGCGGAACACGGACACACGCCATCCTGCGCGGTCCGCTATGGGGAGCGGATCACGCGGGATGTCATCGTCGGAAAGATGGTGAGGCTCAGGCCGCCTTGGCCAGGCCGTCGAACAACTGCGCGTTCGGACAGAACCAGTGGTAGTCCTGCGCCCCGTCCAGGCCGGCCAGCCAGGAAAAGCACGCGTCGGCGTTTTCGCAGGTCCGGCAACGGGCATTGGCCAACCGCATGCGGTCTTGCGGCACATGGGCGCTGTCGATGTTAAGGGTCTTCAACGCTTCCCGAAGTAGAGGGGATTGGGCGGCGTCGTCGCTTTCAAGAAGATGAACCATGATGATGCTCCTCATCGTCCAGGGTGGTCATTGAGGCCATCCTAGCGATCGGGCATCGGTTCGCATTGATCCAGGTCATCCGCGCCGCCGGTTCGCGCGGCGGGATGAGCCGGAATCAGATAGTCGCGTCAGGCGGCCGGCAGCGTCGCCCGCACGGTCGCCGAACGGTCCCACAGGTTCGGCACGCTGGTCGAGGAATAGCCCGAGACGAAGGGTTTGATCTCGTCCGTTTCCGGCTTGAACACATGACGCGAGACCGCGCCGATGTTGGCGCCGTAAACGTGGATGCTGATCGACGGCTTGTCGGCGAAGGAATTTTCGACGACGTGGATATCACCGATGGTCGGCGACACGGCTTCGACCTGGCCGGGAGTCAGTTCGGCCCAGTCCCCCACCTGCTGCAGCTTGCCTTGGGCGTCCTGTTCAAAGCGGATTTCCTTTTCCGCCCCCCGCAGCATGCCGATCAGGCCCCAGACCGTATGGTCATGGACGGGGGTCTTCTGGCCGGGGCCCCAGACGAAGCTGACGACGGAGAACCGTTCCAACGGGTCGGCGTGCAAAAGGTACTGCTGATAAAATTCGGGATGGGGCTGGGCGAATGCCTCGGGCAGCCAGTCGTCGCGGGATACCAGCGTGCCCAGCAGCTTGCGGCCTTCGGCGAGCAGGGTTTCTTCGGCGTCGGTCTTGGAAACAAGGTTCGTCATGGCGATGACGAAATCGCGCAGCGGCGCGATGGAGTCGGGAGAAGCGGTCATTCGGGTGCCTTCCGTTTTTCTTTCTCTTGGAGGATGGGGCGGCCGGGGGCCAGGGGAATAGATGCGGCGGTGGCGCCGATGGCGCAAGGATCGATCGGTGCCGGCGGCGCCGTATCGCCGGCCAGGGCGCGTTCGACGGCGTCCGCGGCCTTGGTGACCTCAACGCCCAACGCCTTGAAGCGGCCGGGGCGCAGGCGTTCCGCCGGGCCGGACACACCGATGGCGGCGATCACGCCGCCGGCCGGATCGTGGATCGGGGCGGCCACGCCGCAGACCGTTTCCTGCCATTCGCCGGCGTTGACGGCATAGCCGCGCGTGCGGATGCCCGCCATTTCCTGAAGGAAGGCGCCGGCGTCGGTAATGCTCTTGGGGGTGTGGGCGTGCAGGTTTTCGGCCAGCGCGCCGAGCGTCGCCTCGCCCAGGGCGGCCAGCATGGCCTTGCCCGTGGCGACGCAGCGCGCGGGGGCGCGGCCGCCGATCGCGGAATAGGCGCGCACCGGCTCGGGGCTTTCCAGCTTGTGCAGGTAGACCACCTCGTCCCCGTCGAGGACGGAAAGGTGGACGCTTTCCCGGGTCCGCGCGAGCAGGGCCTCCATGGCCGGCAGGGCCAGTTGGCGGAGGTCGAGATGATGGAGCATGGCCGTGCCCAGTTCCCACAGGCGGATCGCCGCCGCATAGGTGCCGGTGGCGGCGTCGCGGCGAACATAGCCCAGTTCCGTCAGGGTCTGCAGCAGGCGGTGGGCGTTGCTTTTGCCCAGATCAACCCGAGCCGCCAGTTCCGACACGCCGAGGGCACGGTCGCTATGGGCCAGCACTTCCAACAGCGCCATGCCGTTGACCAGGGTGTTGTTCATGCGACCACTCCGCCGGCCCGCCATTCGGCGATGTCGTCGGCGCTGAACCCGGCTTCGGCCAGGATCTCGTCGCTATGTTCGCCGACATGGGGCGGCGCGCGGTCGACGGCGCCGCTACCGTGGGCCAGCTTGAACCCCGGCCCGACCAGACGCAGGGGGCCGTAGGGCGAGTCCACTTCCTGCAGAAGGCCGCGTTCCATGACCTGAGGATGGTCGGCGATCTCGTCGATGCCCTTCACCGTGGCGCAGGGCACGTCGGCTTCGGTCAGGCGCTGTTCCCAGGAGTCCGGATCACCTTCGCGCATGGCGCCCTCGATCACGTCGCGCAGGGCGTCCGCGTTTTCCGTCCGCGCCGCCCAATCGACGAAGCGCGGATCGGCGAGCGCGTCTTCCCGGCCCAGCGCCTTCATCAGGTTGACGAACTGCTTTTCCAACAGGATCGCCAGGATGATGTAGCCGTTGCCGCAGCGGAAGCGGTCGGCGGTCACCTTGCGGGTGACCGACAGGTTGCCGTATTGGCGCTGCACGAAACCGGCGACGGTGTATTCGGTCACGTGCTGGGCCAGGAAATTGAGGGTCGAATCCAGCATGGCGACGTCGACGAACTGGCCCTTGCCGGTCTGCGTGCGCTGGTGCAGGGCGGCGGAAACGGCGAAGGCGCCGGTCATCCCGCCGATCAGGTCGCAGGCGGCGAAGCCCGCGCGCATGGGCCCGCCCTCGGCCTCGCCGGTGATCGACATGATGCCGGACATTGCCTGAATCTTGCCGTCGAAGGCCGCCTTGGCACTTTCCGGCCCGCTGTGGCCGAACCCGGATACCGCGCAATAGATCAGTTTCGGATTGATCGCCTTGAGCGTTTCGTAGCCCAGGCCGAAGCGGTCCATCACGCCGGGGCGGAAGTTTTCCCAGACGATGTCGGCGTCCTGGACCAGGCGTTTGACGATTTCCTGGGCCTCCGGCTTTTTCAGGTCGAGGGTCAGGCTGCGTTTGTTGGCGTTGATCGCCATGAAGGCCGGCGCCATGTTGCGGTCGACCCATTCCTGGCTGAGCTGGGCGCGCCGGTTGTCCTCGCCGCCGATGGGTTCGATCTTGACCACGTCGGCGCCCAGCAGGGCGAACTGATAGGTCCCGAACGGGCCGGCGAAGAACCGGGTGAAGTCGAGAACCTTGATCCCGTCAAAGGGGCGGGGGCCCGGCGCGGTCATGCCGTCCCCCCGGCTGCTGCCTTCTTCAATTCCTTTTCGCGCAGTTCCTTGGCGACGATGCGGGCGTTCTCCGCCTCGGCGCGCAGCGCCGCGACTTCCTCGGGCGAGCGGCGGGCGATGTTGCAATAGTCACCCTTCCAATCCGGATCGTCAGACCAGCGCAGCGGCGATTGCACCGTGGTGCGCGGGCCGATGGCGCTTTCCAGCACGCGCAGGCCCAGCTCCAGCGTTTCCGCCTGGGATGTCGGGTCGTGCGGCCGGCCGGCGGCGTTGCCCAGGGGAAAGTCGCTGAACAGAAAGCGCGGCACGCCGCAGTATTCGACAATGTCCTTGGCGCAGCCCATGACCACCGTGGGGATGCCGTTGGCTTCCAGATGGCGGGCGATCAGGCAGAGGGTCTGGTGACAGATCGGGCAGTTGGGGATCAGGATCACCACGTCTGCACCGTCTTCTTGGCAACGGTTGAGAATTTCCGGGCAGTCGAAATTGAGGGTGTGCTGCTGGCTGCGGTTGGTCGGCGCACCGTGGAAGCGCTTCGTCAGGCCGCCGATCCGCCCGGCCGCCACGGCGTCCCGCAATGCGGCCAAGGGGAACCAGGCGCGGGCGTCTTCCAGGCTGGTATGAATCCGGTCGATGCCGACATGGGAAATCCGCAGATCGTGTTCCGCCGCCGTGTCGCCGGAATAGACCTGATAGAACTTGGCGGCGGAGTTGTAGGGTGCCCCCGGTCCCTGCGGGCCCTTGTCCGGCTGATAGGGGGCCGCCGTGGTGATGAAGGTCACCTTCGATTGCGCCAGGGGCTTGGTCAGCGGCGTGAACGGCACGTCGATGTAATGGGCCCAGACATAGGGGTTGTCGTAGCCCAGCGCGAGATACCATTCCCGCGTCCGCCGCATATAGGGGACGGGTTGATCCAGTTCCGGCGCAAAGGCCAATCCGCCGTCGCTCTTGGGCGCGGTCTTACTCGATGTCATCCTCATGCCTCGTGTCTTGATTTCACGGGTCGGTCGGATCGTATGATCCGTTTGTTCTATTATATAGAACACGAATTCCATTAAACGGAAAAGCTTTTATCGCCGCCGCCGCACGCTTGCCCCGGGGTATCCGCGGTATGCCTTACGGCGCCTTGGCCGAAACCCGGCACATGTAGCCTTTGAGGTTGGCGTGGTCCGACAGCGGGTCGCGCTGGCTCTCATCCGTCAGATGGTTGACCGACGGCCAGGGGTGGAACGGCTGGGCCCGGTCCCAGCCGATGGGGATGAACACCGTGTCCAGGCGGATGCCCGCGTGCAGCCAGGCCCGCGCCCGGATTTGGCCGTGGTCGGTTTCGACCGTGACCTCCCGGCCGTCCTCGATGCCCAGTGCGGCCGCCTTGGTCGGGTGGATCTGCACATACAGGTCCGGCCACATTTCCTGGGCCTGCCAGGAATAATGGGTCCAGGAATGGAAATGCGGGGCCGCCGGGCGGCCGGTGATCAGCTGCATGTCGAAGCCGCGGGCCTTCAGGGCGCGGGCGGGAGAATCGGCCCCTGGCTGCACGATGCGGCACGTCACCGTATCGACCTGGCCTTTGGCGAAGGGGCTGCGGACCTGCGGGCCGGTGCCGTCGCCGCGCACCGCATAGGGCAGGTCGATGAGCTGTTCCCGGTCCGTATAGAACTCGGGCAGGGCGGAAAAGCCGAGGGCCTGGAACTTGGCTTCCTGCGCCGGGGTCCAGAATTCCAGCTTGCCGCTTTTGGTCGGGAAGCGGTGGCCTTCGGGGGAACCGAGGGCGGTCGTGCCTTCCAGGTGCAGGGTCTCGATCTCCGGGGCGTCTTCGTCGGCCACGGGGACACGGACCCAGCGCCAGGGCACGGAATGCAGACGCTTCTGCGTGCAGCCTTTCATCCAGGGATCGTTGATGCACATCTCGTCCCAGAACAGGGCCGAGTCCTTGTACTTGTCCTGCAGTACGTCGTCGAAGCCGAACCGCTTGCCCAGCTCGATCCAGATCCAGCCGTCGGCCTTGGCCTCGCCCGGCGGCTCGATCACCTTGTCGATCCAGACCACCCGGCGGTCTTCGCTGGCGCGGCTGATCTCGCCTTTCTCCACGCCGGTGGCGGCGGGCAGGACATAATCCGCATAGGCGCTGGTTTCATTGGCGAACAGTTCGATATGAACCAGCAGGTCGAGGGACTTGAAGGCCTCGCGCACCCGGTCCTGATGGGGCCAGGCCGACAGCGGATTGTTGCAGGTGATGAAGGCGCGGATCGGATAGGGATCGGCCGTCTGCATGGCGTCGAGCCAGCGCGCCGGGTTGACCCCGGCCATGGGCTTTTCCGGATGGCGGATGCGGTCCGGCGGCGCGTTGGCGACCACCGGCGACGGCGTGCCGAAGTTGAAGAAGGCGCCACCCTTGCGTCCGATATTGCCGGTGATGGCGGCCAGGAACATGAGGGCGCGGTTGGTCTGCGTGCCGTTGGCGTGCTGGTTGACGCCGCGTGCCGCGAACATCACGCAGCCGTCGGCCCGGGCGATGTCCTCGGCCAAGGCCCGGATCTGCGCCGCGTCGATGCCGGTGATCCCGGCGGCCCAGTCCGGCGAATAGCCCTTGGCCATGAGATAGTCGCGCCAGGCGTCCCAGCCTTCGACCCAGTTGTCGCAGAACCGTTGATCCTGCAGATTGTGTTCGAACACATGATGGGCGAGGGCCAGGGCCAGGGCCAAATCCGTGCCGGGGCGGATGCCGAACCATTGATCGGCCTTGCTGGCCGTCACGGTCAGGCGCGGATCGACCACCACCATCTTGGCCCCGTTCTTCAGCCGCCAGTCATTGATCATGCCGAAATGGACGGGCCGCGATTCCGCCTGGTTGTCGCCGAAATAAACGTAGAGCGCCGCACTGCCCAGATCGCCCGGGGTATAGCTGTTGCCGCTGCCGAGCATGCCGATGGTCTGATCGTAGGCGACGGCCTTGGCCTCGGAACAGAAGGGTTCCGTATCCGTGAAGTTGGGCGTGCCCCACATCTGGGTGAACAGGCGGATGTATCCCTTGCGGGTCAGGGTGCCCGTGCGGGTGCCGGCGAACAGGGCGAGCGCTTCCGGGCCGTGTTCGGCGCGCACGGCGTCCAGCTTGGCCGCGATCTCATCCAGGGCCTGGTCCCAGCTGATGGGCTCGAACTTACCCTCGCCCCGTTCGCCGACGCGTTTCAGCGGTTGTGTCAGACGATCAGGGCTGTTGTGAAGCTGCAGCAGGAACTGGGACTTGGGGCAGACCTTGCCCTTCCATTGGAGGTCGTCCTCGTTGCCTGTCACGCGGATCACCTTGCCGTCCTTTAGGTGGTATTGCGTCGGGCAGCAGTTGAAACAGATGGTGCAGCCGCCGGACACGATCTTGTCCGGGGCCCGTTCTTCGCGGGTCGAGCGATAGGGGAAGACGATGTCGTCCGGGGTCAACGCCGGGCGCCGCTTCGGATCGTCGATCACGGCCGGACGGTGGCGGCCCGCCATGGTAAAGCCCTCGGCGGCGGGGGCGCTGGCCTTGATGCGCTCCAGGAAGATGTTGGACGGATCCAGCAGGAAGGCGTCGTGGTCGACGGCGCGGCGGCCCTCGGTTTCGATTTTTGCCAGGTGGTCGGCGCGGTCGCCGAAGGTGATGGCCTCGCCGGGGCAGACCGTCGCGCAAGCCGGGCGCCGGCCGACCGCGCGGCGGTCGTGGCACAGGTCGCATTTCACGGCGTGATGGTCGATGGCGTCATAGCCCATGGCGCCGTAGGGGCAGGCGACGACGCATTCGCCGCAGCCCGTGCAGCGGTCTTCGTTGATGCGCACGACGCCGGTGTCCGGGTCCTTGAAGATTGCCTTGGGGACGACCGGGCAGGCACGCAGGCAGGCGGGCCGCTCACAGTGCTGGCAGGACAGGGTCAGGAAATCCAGGGCCGGCTGCGTGGTGTCGCCGAGCCAGACCACGCGGTTGCGGTTTTCGCCCGGGCCCAGGCCGTGTTCCGCCTTGCACGCGGCCTCGCAGCTTTTGCAGCCGATGCAGCGTTCCATGTCGATCATCAGGGACAGGCGGGACATCTCTGCGTTCTCCTACCAGGCCGCCAGGTGCCACCAGTAAATGTCGCGCCCGTCGGCGACATATCCGGCGAAGAAGGTGACCAGGACGACGTGCAGGATCAGGCCCGCAAGGAACAGCCAGGCGAGCGCCATGTGGAGCGGCCGCCACCAGGCCTGCAGCCAGGACACGGACTGCCGCGCCCCCATCAGCCGCGCTTCCTTGCGCGCCAGCCGGGCGTAGGCCAGGGACTTCAAGGGGGTCGTGAGGAAGTGGCGCAATGTCGGCGAAAACAGGGCCTCGCTGGCCTGCGGGTCGAGGCGTGCGAGCAGTGCCGTCTTGGCGTCGATGAGGGCCCGGAGTTTGGCCTTCAGGGCCGGATCACCGGCCTGGAACGGCGCTGACTTGCGCCCGAAGGTCGCCGCCATGCGGGGCGCGAGATAGACCCGCGCCACCACGCCGGTCACGGCCAAAAGCGCCAGGCAGGCAACCAGAACCAGCGGCGGGCCCGAAAATGCGGCGGCGGCGTGCAGCGAGACCAGGAACATGCCGGCAAGGCTCGCCCCCACATGCAGGATGAACAGGCGGTTGGGGATTTGGCTGTGGCCGCCGCGCTTGCCGAGAGAGAACAGGAACGGCGCCAGCAACAGGACCGCGCCGAGCGCCGCCACGGGTTGCAGAATTTCCGTGCCCGGGCGCTGCCAGGGGGCCGGCAGGAACGGCTTGGCGATAAGATAGCCGGCAACCGCCAGCACCAGGCCGGCGACCCAGATCAACAGGCGCCGGTTCGACAGGTCGGGCCGCTTGGGCGGTTTCGCCGGCGCGGGTGCGGCGGGGCTGGTGTGGAGATCCTGCGTGTTCGTGGTCATGTCCCCCAGGGTACGGCATCGTCCCTTACTGGGGAACATCCCCGGCGACGCTGCAACGGATCATATGGCGATTTTCCGTCATGTCATAATCGGCGACCGCGCGGTGGCAGGTCGACCGATTGTCCCAGATCACCAGATCGCCGACCCCCCACATGTGGCGGTAGATGTATTGCGGCTGGTAGCAATGCTCGAACAGAAAATCGAGAACGCGGCGGCTTTCGCTAAAGGAAAGCTCGTTGATCCGGCGGGTGAAACCGGGATTGACGTAGACCGTCTTCTTGCCCGTTTCCGGATGCGTGCGGATCACCGGATGGGTCACCGGCGGCACCTTGGCCCGTTCTTCCGCCGTCAAGGGCGGGCGGTCGGGCATATGGGCGAAGAAGGTGTCGTAGGCGTTGGTGTAGTCATGGGTCGCGGTCAGGCCGCCGAGGAACGCCTGCATGGGCTCGGACAGGTCGTCATAGGCTTGGGTCATGCTGCAGAACATGGTGTCGCCGCCGTAGCTGGGAATTTCCTTGGAATGCAGGAACGATCCCTGGGTCGGGCGCGGCATGTAGGACAAGTCCGAATGCCAGTACTGCCCGGCATAGATGGCGCCGATCGGTTTGCCGGCCTTCTTGACGTTGGAGATCAGCAGGACTTCGGGGTTCTCCTCCATGTTGAACTGCGTCAGCACATGGGCTTCCAAGTCGCCGAATTTCTTCGACAGATCGACAAGCTGATCGGGCGTCAGATTCTGGCCGCGCAGCACGATCACCTGATGATCGAGGAAGGCCTGGTACAGGGCCGGGAACAGGTTGTCGTAATTGTCCTCCGCAAGGTCGAGGCCGGAAATCTCCGCCCCCAAAGCCCCCGCCAGGCGTTTCACGTCAATTCCAGACGGCGTCGTGATCATCGTTCCCTCAGGCATGGTGTCTCCTGCGCCGGACCGGGCCGGCAGATTGGTTGCGTTGATGCGGAGTGTAACCAGTCCCGACTATGCCGTAGAAATACCTTTGATCGACCAAGGTATGCCTAAATGATATATCAAGATATCGATCGCCAAGTCCGGGAGCGCCACCTTGAACCTGAAAGCCCTGCAGTATATCCACGCCGCGGCGCGCTACGGCAGCATCGCCCAGGCGGCGGCGCATCTTCATGTCGCTCAGCCGGCGGTCAGCCGTCAGATCCGCAAACTGGAACAGGACTTGGGTGTGCGCCTGTTGACGCGGACGGCGCAGGGCGTGTCGCCGACGGGGGAAGGGGAGCATCTTCTCGCCCGCACGGCACCCATCCTGCAGTTGTTGGAGCAGACACGGGCAGAAGTTCGCAATTGGGACCAGGAACCGGCGGGGCCGGTGTCGGTGGCGCTGATGCCCGCGGTTGCCCCGCTGGTCGCCCCCTTGGTCGCGCAGCGTGTCCGCGACCGCTACCCCAAGGTTGTTCTCAGCCTGTCGGAAGGGCTGGGCACCGCCATTTCAGACGGCGTGCTGACCGGGCAGTTCGACCTGGGCCTGTTCCATGCGGACCGCGAGGTGCCGTCGCTGGCGATCACCCATCTGCTGGACGAGCCCATGTTTCTGATCGGCCCGGCGGCCGACACAACCTCGGCGGGGGAGCCGGAGGCCATCGGCCTGGACGACCTGCCGGGCTATCCCCTGCTGCTGCCCGAAGCGCCCAACCCCCTGCGCCGGATGATCGACCGGCTGACGGCGGACCGCGGCCTCACCCTCGACATCCGCGAGATCGTCAATTCGACGGCCATGATCAAGGCCATGGTCGCGGCGGGGCTCGGCTGTACGATTCAAAGCTACAGCTTTTTCCATGAGGAAACGGAACGCGGCAGGCCGCAATTCCGGGTCATGAAGATCGACGGCATGTCGCGCAACTGGTCGCTGGCCCGCCTTGACGACCGGCCGGCGGGCGGCGCGGTCCTGGCCGTCGCCGGGATCATGACGGAAATCGCGCGCGATTTCGCCGATACCCACTACCGCTGACGGCCGCCGGGGGCGGCTCAGGATTTGATGCGGGTGCCCATGTCCAGGATGTAGGGCGAGGGCGGGATGTAGAAATCCTGGTAATAGATGGGTCGCGTGTCGACGGAATAGGCGGTGACGTTGACTGTCGAGGCCGTGGCGCCTTCGGGCCAGGCGCAGCCTTCGGTGACATAGGCGGGCGGCATTTCCACGCGCAGGCGCTGGTGGATGTGGTGCACCGGCATGTGATGATGTTCGGCCATGACTTCGTGAAAATTCGCGCCGTCAAGGGCGGAGAGCGGCGGGTCGATCAGTTCGGGATGGCGGTCGGCCAGAGCGTAGAAGACGGCGTAGATTTCCATCGCCGCGTCGATGGTGACGATGCGGTCGATGCGCACGACCTTGTCCCGCCCTTGCTCGAGCGCGCTGGACCAGGGGCCCTTATCGCGGCTGACTTGGCGGTCGATGACGCGGGTAAAGACGGGCAGCAGATCGTCGGGCCCGCCGCTCGCGGTTCGGAACAGGAAATGCCAGGGTTCGGCCACCTGATTTTGCATCGATGCGACGGTGGTGCCGCTGCCGCGCCGGCGATGGATCAGGCCGTCGTCGACAAGGTTACGCAGGGCGCGCTGCACGGTGCCGAGCGAACAGGGGGTATGGGCCGCCCATTCGCTTTCCGTGGGCAGGCGGGCGCCCGGCTCCCAGAAGCCGTCAGCGATCGACGCGGTAATCGCCTGACGCAGGCGTTCGTGCTTCGGCAGGTCGTCCTGCGCCGGCCAATAGCGCCGGAGAAACTCTGCGTATCCGCCGGGCACGTCCGTCAGCATTCGTGCGTTCCCTCTAGGTTTCTTCGTTTGGTGGAATTTCTTCTAAGGCTTTTACGATGTGAGGAACATCATGACCATCCTGCTTGACAATGCAATTAACTATATAGTTACTCGATCATCACAGTCGTTGCGTGGTTTGCGCCAAAAAACCCGGCCGGGTGACTGAGAACCGGCCGTCAGCATAGGGAATACCGCCGAGATGGAACCCAAAAACCTCATCGTTCTGATGTCGGACGAGCATACCAAGGCCGTCACCGGGTGCTACGGGCATCCGTTCATTTCGACCCCCAATATCGACGCCCTGGCGGCCGGCGGCACGCGATTCGATGCGGCCTATACGGTTTGCCCGGTCTGCGTTCCGGCGCGGGCCAGTTTCGCCACCGGCAAGTACGTTCACCAGATCGGTGCCTGGGACAACGCGACGCCTTTCGACGGCACGCAGCCCAACTGGCACGCGCTTCTGCGGGATCGGGGCCATCAGACGGTTTCCATCGGTAAATTGCATTTCCGTTCCGGCGAGGACGACAACGGCTTCGCCGACGAGGAACTGGCCATGCACGTCATCGACGGCAAGGGCGATTTGCTCGGCCTGATTCGTGACGAGGATACCCCCAAACGCGGCGCGTCCTGGAAAATGGCCAAGCTGGCCGGTCCGGGCGAAAGCATGTACACGCGCTATGACCGCGACATCACGGCCCGCGCGCAATCCTGGCTGTACGAGGAAGCACCCAAGTACAAGGACAAGCCCTGGGTGCTGTTCGTGTCCTTCGTGGCGCCACATTTCCCGCTGACGGCGCCGTCGGAACATTTCTATCGCTATTACAACCAGGATCTGGCGCCGCCCAAGCTTTATGACAAACGCAATGCGCCGATCCATCCCTACATCGACGACTATCGGTCGATCTTCACCTATGACGAACACTTCAAGACCATGGACATGGTGAAACGCGCACAGGCCGGTTATCTGGGCCTGATCTCGTTCATGGACGAACAGATCGGTCTGATCCTGAGCGCCATGGCGGATGCGGGACTGTCGTCGGACACGCGGGTGCTCTACACCACCGACCACGGCGACAACATGGGCAATCGGGGGGCCTGGGGCAAATCGGTGATGTACGAAGAAGCCGCCGCCGTGCCGCTGATCCTCAATGGACCCGACATTCCGGAAGGCCAGGTCGTCAAGACCCCGGCCACCCATTGCGACATCTATCCCTTCATCATGGATTGCGTAGGTGCCGCCGATGCGGACACGCTGCCTGCCGACCTGCCGGGCACCAACCTGATGGACTTGGCGGCGGGTGCCGAACCGGACCGCGTCGCTTTTTCCGAATACCATGGCATGGGGTCCAAGACCGCGGCCTTCCTCGTGCGCAAGGGCGACTGGAAGCTGGTCCATTACGAGGACTATCCGGACCAGCTGTTCAACCTGGCCGATGATCCCGAGGAACTTGACGATCTGGCGGGCGATCCCGCCCATGCGGCGGTGATGGCGGACCTTGCGGCCGAACTGCGGAAAATCTGCGACCCGTCCGCCGTGGACAAGGCGGCGCGCAAGACCCAGGCCCGCATGATCGTGGAAAATGGTGGTAAGGAAGCCATCATCAAGCGGGGCGACCTGGGCTTTTCCGTCCCGCCCGGCGTCCAGCCGATGTTTGATTAACACAGACGTGCCATCGTGGGTGCGGGTGCGCCCGCCCGAAGCTTTCGGGCAACATTTGACCAACCAGGAGACCGGAAATGACTGCCAATACCCCCTTTGCCATGGTGCCGCTGCCCGGCGTGCGATCCCAGAAACCCCGCAAGACCGGTCTGACCATGATGATGGACTGGGGCCTGCCGATGAACCGGGTGGCCGATTACATGGACCTGCTGGCCCCCTATGTGGATTTGGCGAAGATCGTGGTCGGCACGGCGCGGCTTTATCCCGAAGATTATCTGGTCAAGAAGCTCGCCCTTTATAAATCCTACGACGTGACGCCGTTCCTGGGCGGGCAGTTTTCCGAATATGTTTTCGCGACCCAGGGCTGGCCGGCCATGCAGGGCTTTTTTGCCGAGGCCAAACGCCTGGGATTCGATGCGCTGGAAATCTCCGACAACTGCGTGCCGCTGGATGACGCCGAACGGACCAAGATGATCAAGATGGCCATCGCCGAGGGCTTGGAAGTCCACGGCGAAGTCGGATCGAAGGTCGTCAACCAGACGCCTCAGGACCTGATCGACCAGACCAACGTCTGTTTCGACGCGGGCTGCGAAATCGTTCTGGTCGAAGGGGCCGAACTGGTCACCGATGGCAAGGTCAACGAAGCCATGATGTCGGCCCTGAAGGACGGCCTGGACCTGAAGCGCACGCTGCTGGAACTCACCGGTTCCTGGATCAAGGGCGTGACCCTGAACGACGTGTTCGAGCTGAAGAAGTTCCTGCTGACCGAATTCGGGCCCGAGGTGAACCTGGCGAATGTCATGCCTGACGACGTGATGGAGACCGAAGCCCAGCGTTGCGGGCTGTCCGTGATCGGGCCAAAGGAACGGGCCGAAGCGGCGGAGTAACCGACCCCGCCGCGTGGTCCGATTTGCCACCATCAAATCTTGGGCGTATCGTTTCCGCCCTTATCGGCAGACCGGACCACGCCCACCATGTTCAAGACCCATGGCTCCCACTGGGGAGCATTCGAAGCGGAAGCCCAAGACAACCGCGTTGTCGCCATCCGGCCCCTGGCCGGTGATCCCGATCCGTCCCCCATTCTGGATGGCATGGCCGAAGGCCTGCACCACGATTGCCGGATCAAGGCGCCTGCCGTCCGCGAAGGTTGGCTGAAGCATCGCGACCGGGCGCGGGGCGGCGACCGCTTTGTCGAAGTGCCCTGGGACCAAGCGCTCGACCTCGTCGCCGAGGAATTGCAGCGGGTGAAAACCGCCCACGGCAACGACGCCATCTTCGCCGGGTCCTACGGCTGGTCCAGTGCCGGGCGGTTCCATCACGCCAAGACCCAGATGCAGCGCTTCCTCAACTGCTTCGGCGGGTTCACGGGGCAGAAGCACAGCTATTCCCTGGCCGCCGGTCTGGCCATCCTGCCCCATATCGTCGGCGACGTGGCGCCGCTGCGTGGGCTCACGTCCTGGGCGTCGATCGCGGAGGCGACGGACACCCTGGTCGCCTTCGGCGGCATTCCCGTGCGCAATACTCAGGTGGAGCCGGGCGGCACCGCATCCCATACCACGGTGCCTTGGCTGCAGAAGATCGCCGCCCGGGGCACCCATGTGGTCAGCATCACGCCGATCCGCAACGACACGCCCGACTTCTTGAATCCCCAATGGATCGCCCCTCGGCCCAATACGGACGTGGCCCTGATGCTGGGGCTGGCCCATACCCTGGTCGCCGAAGGGCTGCACGACGCGGCATTCCTCGCGACCTATGCCGTCGGCGGTGACCAGTTCCTCGCCTATGTGATGGGCGAGGCGGACGGGCAGGCGAAAACGGCCGACTGGGCGTCGGATATCTGCGACGTGCCGGCGGAGACGATCCGCACGCTGGCCCGCCGCATGGCCCAGGGCCGAACGATGATCGCCTGCAGCTATTCCCTGCAACGCGGCGACCATGGCGAACAGACCTTCTGGGTGACCATGGCCCTGGCCTGTCTGCTGGGCCAGATCGGCCTGCCCGGCGGCGGCTTCGGCTTCGGCTACGGCAGCATGCACGGCCAGGGCAATCCCGTGCCCAAGATGCCCTCGCTGACGCATACCGCCGGCCCCAATCCGACCGGCAGCTTTATTCCCGTGGCGCGGGTCACGGACCTGCTGCTCAACCCCGGGGGCGAATACGATTTCGACGGTGAACGGCGGACCTATCCGGATACCAAGC
Organism: Rhodospirillaceae bacterium; assembly: GCA_002706405.1. GTDB lineage: Bacteria > Pseudomonadota > Alphaproteobacteria > Rhodospirillales > Casp-alpha2 > UBA1479. Next base: position 33,157 of record PALN01000077.1, read on the forward strand.
TGATCTATTGGTGCGGCGGCAATCCGTTCCACCATCATCAGGATCTCAACCGCCTGCTTGAGGGCTGGCGGCGGCCGGATACGGTGATCGTCAACGAGCCCTGGTGGACGCCCACGGCCAAGCTGGCCGATATCGTACTGCCCGCCACGACCACCATGGAACGCAACGACATCGGCCATTCCTCCCGCGACCGCTTCCTGGTCGCCATGAAACAGATCGTCACGCCGCAGTTCGGCGCGCGCAATGACTTCGACATCTTCCGGGGCCTGTCCCAGCGCCTGGGCATCGAAGCGACCTTTACGGAGGGCCGCGACGAGGACGCCTGGCTGCGCCACCTATACGACCAGGCGCGCGAGGGGGCCGGGCCGCTGGCCAACCGCATGCCCGATTTCGATACGTTCTGGGAGCAGGGCATTCTGGAGTTGGAGGCGCCGGAAAAACCGCAGGTGGTCTACGAGGCATTCCGTGCCGATCCCGCTGCCCATCCCCTGCCGACGCCGTCGGGCAAGTTCGAAATCTTCTGCGCGGAAATCGCCGGATTTGCCTACGACGACTGCCCGGGCCATCCGATGTGGCGGGAGCCGGCGGAATGGTTGGGCGGGGCCGAAGCGAAGTCCTGGCCCCTGCATCTGATTTCCAACCAGCCCAAGCACAAGCTGCACTCCCAGCTTGACTTCGTCGGCCCCAGCCGCGCCGCGAAGCAGGACGGGCGGGAGCCCGTGTTCCTGTCGCCCGGCGATGCCCAGGCGCGAGGCATTCAGGATGGCGATTTGGTGCGGCTCTATAACGACCGGGGGGAAACCCTGGCCGTGGCCGCGATCAGCGACGACGTGCGCGGCGGCGTGGCGCAACTGCCGACGGGGGCCTGGTTCGACCCGGCCGACTGGGCGGCGGCGGGTGCGCTGGAACGCCACGGCAACCCCAACGTCCTGACCCTGGACAAGGGCACGTCCAAGCTGGGCCAGGGGCCGATTTCCCATACCACGCTGGTCGAGGTCGAGAAATTCGACGGTGCGGCGGACGCGCCCGAACCCTTCCGGCTGCCGGAAATCGTGGCGTTGCCCGCCGCCGGGTAGGGCTAGAGCAGCTTCAGCACGCCCTTCAGGTCCTTGCCCTGATAGGTCGGCCCCAGGGCCGGATCCATGGGCAGGTCGCCCGTGCGGTTGGACCAGTAACAGGTCATGCCGTAGGCGATGGCGCCCACCACGTCGCCGGCCCCACCCGCGACATGCAGAATGTCTTTTGAGCCGATACCGAGCACACGGGTCGGCAGTTCATAGACCGACGGATGGGGTTTGTAGAAGCCCGCCGTTTCCGACGACAGCACATGGTCGAAGGCACCGGGCCCGAACACGCCGGCGACGCTGTCCAACTGGTCCTGGTCGCCATTGGACAGGATCGCGGTGGCATAGCCCTTTTTCTTGATTGCCTGCATTACCGCCGGGGCCTCGGGCCAGGGCGACAGGGTGCCCCAGCCGGCGACCAGTTTCCGTTTCGTCGCCGCATCCACCTTCTTGCCGGACTTGCCGAGCGCATAGTCGAGACCGATGGCCGTGCAGTCCTTGAACGGCATGCGGCCCTTGTCGAGGGAGTTGCTGGCTGCGGCGCGGCTCATCTGCACCTGGCGCCAGGTGCGGGAAAAGGCGGCGGCCTTGTCCTTCCGCATGCCCAGGGTCTGCTGCACGATGGCGGTCAGGCTCGACTGGATGTCGAGCAGGGCGGAGAAGACGTCGAAGGTGATGAGTTTGTAGGGCTGTGTCATGGCGGTCTCCTGGGCGTGGTCTTTGGGGGCAAAAAGATACCCTCTCCTCGGGGCGAGGAGAGGGTTTAATTGTTCACAACTTTGCGAATTGGCGCGGTCGTTCTTAGACCGGGCGCGTGCCGCGGACGGTTGTCCGATGCATGGAGCGTTCCTGGCTGAGGTCATAGTCCGTGGCCCGGTGCATGGTGCAGCGGTTGTCCCACATCACGACGTCGCCCTGCTGCCATTTGTGGCGGTAGACGAACTGGTCCTGGGTCGAATGCTCGAACAGGTGTTCCAGAAGGTCACGGCTTTCGTTGTCGCTCATACCTTCGACGCGCGAGGTGAAGCCCTCGTTGACGAAGATGGCCTTTTTGCCCGTTTCCGGATGGGTGCGGGCGATCGGGTGAATGACCTCCGTCCATTGGGACAGTTCTTCTTCGGTCTTCACCGGACGCACGCCGGCGTTCATCATGGCTTCGTACCGGGTGCGGTAGGTATGAATGGCCTTGAGGCCCTCGAGCTTCGCCTTGGTGGCATCGTCGAGGGCGTCATAGGCGGCCGTCATGTCCGCGTAGAGGGTGTCACCACCCTCCGGCGGGGTAATCAGGCCATGCAGGATGGAGCCCATGGGCGGGACATCTTCGTAGGTGATGTCCGAATGCCAATAGGCGCCGCCGTTGTTGATGGGCTGCGCCCCGCCCCGGCCCCGGTTCGACAGAACCAGGATCTCGGGGAATTCGGGGTGCAGGATTTCCTTCACCGTGTGGCGCTGCAGGTCCCCGAAGCGGCGGGAATATTCCAGATGCCGCTCCATGGTCAGGTCCTGCTGGCCCCGGACCACGAGAACCGGATAGGCCATCCACGCCTTGTGCAGGTCGGCGATGGTTTGGTCGTCCAGGTCCATGTTCAGGTCAAGGCCCACGACTTCCGCCGCCAATGGGTTATCGAGCGGCTTCACGGGGATTTGGATGGTGATGGTCACGGGATGGTCTCCGAGGCTTGTTAGCGCTGCATACCCCAGCGGTTGATGGTCTTCAGCTCGATGTTGCGGAAGATCAGGTTTTCCACGGTGATCCCGATAAGGATGACCATGAACAAGCCGGCGAACACACCTTCGGTCTCGATATTCTGAGAAGATTCGAAGATGTACCAACCCAGCCCGCCGCCGCCCGACGAGGCGCCGAACACAAGCTCGGCACCGATCAGGGTGCGCCAGGCAAATGCCCAACCGACCTTCATCCCGGTCATGATCGCCGGCAAGGCGGCCGGAACCAGGATCTTGACCACGAAGGGCACGCCCCTGAGGCCATAGTTCTCGCCGATCATGCGCAGGGTCGAAGACACGTTCTTGAACCCGGAATGGGTGTTCAGTGCCACGGCCCAAAGAACGGCGTGAACCAACACGAAGACCAGGCTGCCCGTGCCAAGCCCGAACCACAGCATGGCCAAGGGCAGCATGGCGATGGAGGGCAGCGGGTTGAACATGGCCGTGGCCATGGAGATGAAATCACCTCCGAGCCGGCTTGACGTGCCCCACAGGACAAGGATGGCGGCAATGGCCATGCCGGTGGCATAGCCGATCACCAGGACCTTGACCGAGAACCACACTTTCGCCAACAGGTCACCATCAACAAGATCGCTGACGAGCCGGTCCAGAGCGGACAGGAAGGTCGGGAACATCAGGGGTTCGACGTCCAGAAGGACCGTATAGGCCTGCCAAATCGCAACAAGACTCAGCAGAATGAAGGCCTTGCGAACGCCGTTGATGTTCCAAACCTTTTCAAACACCGACAGTTTGACGGCAACGTCGCCCGTATGGGCAAGGGCGATGTTCTCGTTGATGAACTCGGGCCGGATGATGGGTTCGGGAAGCGTTTTTTGCGTGCTCATGATGACTGCATCCCCCAGCGCCGAACAGTGCGTGATTCGATTGTGGAGAAGATCAGGCTCTCGACCAGGACACCGACCAGGATGACGGTGAACAGACCCGCGAAGACATAGGGAATGCGCAGGTCCATCTGGTTCGCGAACACGAACCAGCCGAGTCCACCGGACTGGGTGCCCGAGGTATCGGCAATCGCCCCGCCGAACACCAGTTCAGCCGCGATCAGCGTGCGCCAAGCATAGGCCCAGCCGACCTTCAGGCCCATCAGGATGGACGGGAAGGCTGCCGGGATCAGCAGTTTGGTCACATAGCTTACGCCCTTGAGACCGTAGTTGCGGCCGACCATACGCTGGGTTTCGGAAACACCCATGAAGCCCGTATGGGCGTTCAGCGCGACCGGCCAGATGACCGAATGCAACAGCGTGAACACCACGGAACTGGACCCCAGCCCGAACCACAGCAACGCCAGCGGCAACAGCGCGATGGCGGGCAGCGGATTGAGCATGGCCGTCAGCGTCGACAGCACGTCGCTGCCGAACCGGGTCATGATGGCGGCCGTCGTCAGCAGCGTCGCGATGACCAAACCGATGGCGTAGCCGGTAAGCAGCACGGTCATCGAGTTTTTGATCATGATCAGCAGCTGATCGTTGAGCACGGCATCGTACAGGGCGACGGCCGTGTCCGAGAACTTGGGCAGGATGTATTCGGAAACACCCGAAAGCCGCGTGTAGAGTTCCCAGGCCATCATGAGGGCGATGAGGATGGTCAGCTTGCGCACACCATCCATGTCGACAATCTTTTCCCAAAGCGACAGCTTTCGGGCAACGTCGCCGTGGGAAGCTGCGGACAGGTCGCCGGCGTCGAATTCGGGACGGACGACCGTTTGCGGAAGGGTACTCATCAACCTTCGGCCTCCGCCGCCGCTGCCAGTTCGTCTTCGAGAATTCGATCGGCGAACAGCATGTTGTGGATCTTGGTCTTCAGTTCCCCGAATTCCGGGTCACCGGTGCTGGCATGGGTCAGGTGGTGGGCGTTCAATTCCGCCTTAACCTGGCCCGGATGCGGCGACAGCACCAAAATCCGCGAGCCGACGATCAGCGCTTCTTCGATGGAGTGGGTGACGAACAGCACCGTGAAGTGGGTGTCCTCCCACAGCTGAAGCAACTCTTCCTGCATCTGCAGACGCGTCAGTGCGTCAAGCGCGGCGAAGGGTTCGTCCATCAGCAGGATGTCCGGTTCCATGGCCATGCCGCGGGCGATGGAGACACGCTGCTTCATGCCGCCGGACAGCATGTGCGGATAGGTGTCCTCGAACCGGTCGAGCTTCACCTTCTTGATGTATTCCATGGCGATGTCATTCGCCTCGGATTGCGTCTTGCAGCGGCCGCCGTTGATCAGCGCGAAGGTGATGTTTTCCTTCACCGTCTTCCAAGGCAGAAGCTGGTCGAATTCCTGGAACACCATGACCCGGTCAGGGCCCGGTTCCTTGATGTCGACCCCTTTGAGCCGCATGTTGCCTTCGACAGGCTTGAGATAGCCTGCAACCCCTTTCAGCAGGGTTGATTTGCCGCAACCCGACGGGCCGAGCAGGACAAAACGGTCAGCGGGGTAAACCTTGAAACCGACACGGTAGGTCGCCGTGATCAAGTGTTCCTTGGTTTTGTACTGAAGGGTGACACCGTCGACATCCAAGAGGGGGTCAACGGCGGCCGCGGCGGGGGTGTTCCCCGCCGCGGTGTGGGCGCCTTGAGTCATGTTTTAGCTACCGCTCAGATCGTAGTTGTTTTCCCAGAAGTAGTCTTTCCAGCTGGACGGCATGTTCTTGATCGAGCCGATGGAATGCATGAACTTGGCAAATTCCATGGTCCGGCTGGGCATGATCGAGTAGTGCATTTCGCTCTTGTCTCGGATCATGGCCTTGACATCTTCAAGCGGGAGCTTGGATTTCGTGAAGCGGTGGAACAGGGCCGCGGCGCGGTCCGTGTCCTCGTTGATCCACTTGGCGGCCTTGCGGAAGGAATCGCCGACGCATTTGAACAGCTTCGGATTTTCGTTCTTCCACTTTTCGGTGGTGTAGAGCGCGACCGTCGTGTGTTCGCCGCCCAACACGTCATAGGAGGTCATGACGGTGCGGACCTTGCCGCTCTTCACTTCCTGATAGGACGTCGGCAGGGTGGCGAAATGGCTTTTCACGGCCTGTCCGCCGGCCATCAGCGCCGCCGCGGCGGACGGGTGCTTCATGGACACCGTGATGTCGTCGAGCTTGAAGGCTTCCTTCTCGCCCCACTTTTTGGCCGCGGCCATCTGCAGGACCACCGCCTGGATCGAAACTTTCACCGACGGCGTGGCGATCTTGTGATCGGTCAGGCCGACATAGTCTTCGAGCTTGTTGATCTTGGGATCGTTGGTGTTCAACTTCAGCGGCATGGCCGACAAGGTCGAGATGGCCTTGACGTTGATGCGGCCCTTGGTCTTGTCCCAGAGCTTAAGCAGCGGGCCGACGCCGCCGGCGGCGAAGTCGACGTTATTGGACAGCAGCGCCTGGTTGACGGCGGCCCCGCCCGAGAAGCGGTTCATGGTGATTTTGACGTCACCGACGCCGGCATCCTTGGCGCAGGATTCAATCAGCTTTTGATCAACGACCACGTGCTGGGGCAGATAGAGCAGACCGAACTGCTGTGCGAAACGAACGGTGTCCGCTTCCGCTTTGGCCGGCGTGGCGCTACCGGCCGTAAAGGCCAGCGCGACGGCGCCGCAAACGGCCGCAGCGACCGTTTTGGTTGTAAGGCTTTTGTTCGTCATGATTGGTTTCCTCCCTGATGACGACAATCAAATTGTCATGGAACGGGTTTCGATGCCTTGTTGTGTCCGCCGGACTTCGTTGTCCGATCGGATGGGACATTCTTTGCTGTGACAAAATCCGCACCCCAACCCTCCTGGGGCAGTACTGCGGATGAGCAGCGTATTTTATTGTTTGTCCCTGACATCACAGCTTTCAAGACTATCGGGAAAATTTCGATATTCCTATATAGTTTTTCTAATTTTCCCCCGATATAGTGCCTCGCCGAATTACGATATAGTTATTCGACCGTTTTCGACAAGATTAAGCCATTGCAGGCTTAACCGGGAACGCTAATTAAGACGATTTAAAGGGACATAGGTCCAGGAGACGACAAAATGCTCGACCAGCAAGATGATGGCGGCCAAGGCGCGCTCAATTCAAGTTCGACCATCGAGGCGCCGATCGCGCCTGAAGAACTCGGTCATGCGGTGCTGACGCCGTCCGGCGCATTCGAGGCCGGGTCTTGGCAAACCTTCACGCTGGTTTATACCTGCGGCAAGTACGGGATGGACGACAGTGCGTCCATGCGCGTCTGCTTCCGTTTTGCGTCGGACCAGAGCCGCCCGCAGTTCGACGACCCCAAATGGCGCAACTACACCACGGTCGTCGCCTCCAACAACGCGGTGCTGGAAACCCGCTACGACCCCAAGGGCAATGTGCGCCCGTGGGACCGTGCACTTTATATCAAGGTTGTGAAGGGCTTCATGAAGGAAGGTGACACAATCACCATCACCTTCGGCGAAACCTCGGGCGGGTCGCAGGGCATGCGCCTGCAGACCTTCTGTGAGGACAGCCTTGAATTCCGCGTGCTGGTCGATCCCATCGCCACCGCCAATTATCAGGCGCTGCCGGTTCAGCCCGTGATCCGCATCGTTCCGGGCAAGCCCGTGACCTTCGCCGCCGTGGTGCCGACCGCGCGCTGCCCCGGCGAGACCTTTGACCTGAAGATCAAAGGCGAGGACATCTGGGGCAATCCGTCGGATCAGTGCGATGTGACCTACAAGGTCAAGAGTTCGCGCCCCGTCAAGGGCCTGCCCGACAGCGTGACCCTGGCGCCCGGCGCCTTCGCCACCATCGTCGAGGGATTGAGCGTCGATGCCCCGGGTCCGGTCGATATCTGGTTCGAGGATGCGTCGGGCACGGAGGTTTTCCGCGCCAATCCCTTGTCCATTCAAAAGGACCTGGAACTCAAACCCTATTGGGTCGACCTCCACGGCCAGTCCGAGGAAACCATCGGCACCGGTTCGGCGCGCGCTTTCTTCGAATTCGCCCGGGATCGTGCCTTTGTCGACGCCGCCGGCCACCAAGGCAACGATTTTCAGATCACCAAGGGTTTTTGGTCCCATCTGGACAAGCTGTGCGAGGAATTCGACGAACCCGGCAGGTTCCTGACGCCGCTCGGATACGAGTGGTCGGGCAACACGGCCTTGGGCGGCGACCGCAACATGTTCTATCCCTCCAAGGATCGGGTCATTCGCCGCTCGTCCCACGCCCTGATCGAAGACAAGTCGGACCTGTCCACGGACTGCAACACGGCGGGCGAACTCTTTGAAGCCCTGGCCCGCGACGAGGAATGGGACGTCGTGTCCTATGCCCATTGCGGCGGACGTTATGCCGACGTGAAGATGGCCCATGACGGCCGGTTCGAAAAATCCATGGAGATCCATTCCTCCTGGGGCACGTTCGAATGGCTGGTCGAGGATGCCCTCGACATGGGCTACCGCACGGGAATCGTCGCCAATTCCGACGGCCACAAGGGCCGGCCGGGAGCCAGCTATCCCGGTGCGTCGCTGTTCGGCGCTGTCGGCGGGCTGACCTGCATGCTGATGCCCGACCTTACGCGGGAATCCCTGTTCGACTGCATCCGCAAGCGCCACCATTACGCCACCACCGGCGGCCATGGCGGGCGCATGGTGATCGACGTCAAGGCGCGGTTCGATGCGCCGGCCACGCTCTATCATGACGATCCGGCGCTTGATTATCCGACGCCGCCCAAGGGGGTTGAGGCCAGCGAGGCCATGATGGGGGACATCGTCCACCTGCCGGACGGTGGCGTGCGGCTGGATGTCGATATCCAGGGCGCCAGCCCGATCGAACGGGTCGACATCTTCAACGGCCGTGACCTGATCGAAACCGTCCGACCGTACGGCCAGGAAGACCTGGGCGGGCGCGTCCGCGTCCATTGGGAAGGGGCCGAATACCGTGGCCGCTTCCGCCAGGTCATCTGGGACGGCACGGCCCATGTCCAGGACAACGAGATCGTCCGCGCCGAGGCCTTCAACTTCTTCAACCCGGAGAAGGTGCTGGAGCAAACCTCGGAGACGGCGCTCAAATGGATGTCCCTGACCACGGGCAACTTTGCCGGTTTCGATGTCTGGCTGAAGGACGCCTGGGGTGGCACGCTCCAGATTGAAACGCCGCTGGTGCAATGCGGTGTGCCGCTGGAAGAGATCGGCCTGGAAGACGAGATGTTCGACAAGTCCGGTATCCTGCCCCGGTTCCTCAAGATCTTCCGCCTGCCGGAAGAGAACCCGCACCGTAAGATGTCGTTCTCGCGCAAGATCGATCTCAAGGACGACCGGGACAACGCCCTCTTTATCCGCCTGACGCAGGAAGACGGCACGCGGGCCTGGACATCGCCGATCTACGTCTGCCGCAAGCTGTAAATTCGGCGCAAGGTCTTGTAGCCTAGAGCCGCGGGCGGGAAACCGTCCGCGGCGAGGCGCGTCTGCGTCCCGTCGATCCATCCAAGACCATCAATCAGAAATTTGAGGACCAATCTTGAAACCTTATAAATGGGATAGGGAAACGGACGTCGTTGTCCTGGGCTTCGGCGGCGCCGGCGTGGCGGCGGCGGTCACGGCGCATGATCTGGGGGCGGAGGTCCTGATCCTGGAAAAGGCGCCCGAAGGACACCACGGCGGCAACACGCGCATCGCGGCCCAGGGATATCTGAACACCTCGGACGCGGACCAGGCGGCGACCTATCTGGAAGCCCTGTGCGGGCCCTACAAGGTGCCGGATGAAATGATCCGCACCTGGGCGCAGGAAATGTGCCTGAACAACGATTGGGTCCGGGAACTCGGCGGCGATCCCCAGGAACACCAGCACCAGCCGGAAGGCATCGAGTATCCGGAACTGCCAGGTGCGACCTGTGTCCACAAGTTCCACGACGGTCCGACCTACGGCTATTCCTTCACCTGGCAACGGTTCGAAAGCTTCGTGACGGAACGCGACATTCCGGTCCTGTACGAAACGCCGGGCCGGGAATTGATTCAGGACGGCGAGACCCGGGAAATCCTCGGTGTGCGCGCGGAAAAGGACGGCAAGTCCGTTCTCATCAAGGCGCGGCGCGGCGTAGTTCTGACCTGCGGCGGGTTCGAGAACAATCAGGAAATGATCCGCAACTACCTGCCGGGCGTGTCCCATTGCTATCCGTCGGGGACCCCTTACAACGAAGGCGACGGTATCGCCATGGCGCTTTCGGTCGGCGCCGACCTGTGGCACATGAACAATTTCGCGGGCCCGTCCATGGCCCTCAAGGTGCCCGAATATCCCGCCACCTTCTCGATCCAGGCCCTGCATTTCGCCAAGGAATATCCCGGCGGCATGATCATCGTCGGCCCGGACGGTCGGCGGTTCTATGACGAGAAATTCAAGCACCGTCACGGCAAGGTGCCGATCAACGGCGTGTGGTCGCCGATGCACGTGCCGACTCCCATGTTCATGGTGTTCGACCAGGACATGATGTCGGCGGCACCGCTCTACAACAAGAACCCCAACCGCGGCTGGACGCCGATCATCTCCCAATATGACTGGAGCGACGACAATTCCGCCGAACTTGAAAAGGGCTGGATCAAGAAGGGTGAGACCATTGAGGAACTCGCCCGGATCATCGGCCTGGACCCGGCGGCGCTCGCCGCCACGGTGGCGCGCTGGAACACGCAGGTGGCGGCCGGAGAGGATGCGGACTTCGGGCGCAAACTGATGTTGTCGCCGCTGGCCAAGGGGCCGTTTTACGCGATGGAACTGTCGCCCTCGATGATCAACACCCAGGGCGGCCCCCGGCGCAACGAGGAAGCCAAGATCCTGCGCCCGGACGGCCGGCCCATTCCCCGGCTCTACAGCGCCGGCGAACTGGGATCGATCTTCAGCTATCGGTATCAGGGCACCGGCAACATCGGCGAATGCCTGGCCTTCGGGCGGATCGCCGGGCGCAACGTCGCCGCCGAAACACCCCTGTCGTGACGGGCGTCAGGCCCCGGCCGGTTCGCTGACCGGGGCCACGTCGACGGCGACCGCGACCTTGTGCTCGCCGCCGCCCAGCACCATGCCGTTGATCGGGCTGACGTCGCCGTAATCGCGGCCCCAGGCGACGGTGATGTGTTCGTCCCCCGGCATCAGGTTGTTGGTCGGGTCCAGGTCGACCCAGCCGTGGTCCGGCACCCAAACGGCCAACCAGGCGTGTGAGGCATCGGCGCCGATCTTGCGTTCCTGGCCTTCGGGCGGGTGGGTGCGCAGGTATCCCGAGACATACCGCGCCGGCAGGCCCAGGGCCCGCAGGCAGGCGATCTGCAGATGGGCGAAGTCCTGGCACACGCCGCGCTTGTCGGCCAAGACCCGGTCGATGGGGGTGGAAATGTCGGTGACCCCGCCTTCGTACTTGAAGCCCGTGAAGATGCGGGCCATCAAATCCAACGCCCCTTCCAACACCGGGCGGCCCGGCGGGAACGACGCCTGGGCGAAGGCCTCGGCCTGGGCCGACACGGTGAACGGGCTTTCGAACACGTATTGACCCGCGTCCAGGCACGCCGGGTCCGACTGATTGCCCAGATATCCCGCGACCGCTTCCCAGGGCGGCGTGTCGGCCGGGGTGGGGGCGGGCAGGGCCTGGATGTCGACCTGGCAGGTCGAGGTGATCGAGAGCTTGCGATGGGGCTCTTCGATCGTCAGATAGGTCGTCGGATTGCCGAAGAAATCCGTGTCGTTCTTGGACAGGGTCGGCGCCGGTTCGATGATCAGGGCGTGATGGCGGGTGATCTGTTGGGGGCAGGGGCGCGGCGCCAGATGCAGCAGGTGTTGGGACAGCGCCACATCGAAGGCGTAGGTGATCGTCGTCTGATGGCTGATGTCGTAGATCACGGCCTAATACTCGATACTCATGGGACCATGCCGCCCGCGGCCGTGCTGCGCGTCGGCAGCACGTGGCTGAAGTACTTGCGCGCAAGCGCGTTCGACATTTCCAGGGTCTGATTGGCGATCTGATCCAGGAACTGGGCCAGTTCGGTGCGCTGGCCTCGCTTGTTGCGCTGATTGCAGAGCGCCATCACGTCGGCCAGGCGGATCTGGCTGTACATGGACTGGACCAGATATTCCTCGCGCGGCAAGGTGGCGCTTTCCTCGTCATGGGGGAAATGGCGGATGTGCTCGCCCAGGGTCGCGACCTGGAAGGCCAGGGACCGGGGATTGGTGTCGTCGGCCAGCAGAAGGTCGACCACCGCCGGCAACTGCACGCTGGAAAGATAACGCGTGCGGTAGGTCATGGAACTGTCACCCAGTTCCAGCAGCAGGTCCAGGCGGCCTTCCTCGGCCGGGTTGCCGTCGACCACCAGTTCGCGGATCAACTTGGCCGTATGGGTCGTGCGGTCGACCCGCCGACCCGTGTCCAGCAGCCGCCAGCCGAGCGAGCGCGTCATGTTTTCCATCTGCATGCCGCTGAAGGCGGATAGTTCCTCCAGGACATGGTTGAGCAAGGCCAGCGCCGCCGATACGTCGAGCCGCACCATCGCCGCCTGGCCGACGGCGCGCTGGTGCAGGCCGTTCAGCACGCGCCAGGAATCCGTCGACAGGCGCTCGCGGACCATCGAGGCCGTGCGTTGCAGGTTTTCCAGCAGATTGAGCAGACCGTTGGCCCGCCCCCGGTCGAACAGGATCATGGCCATTTCGCGCTCGACCGCGCGGATGCCGCCGGCGGCGGCCTTCTGCGCCGTGCGCCGGTTCAGATAATCCAGATCGACCAGGATGTTGGTCAGGCGGGTCAGGGTTTGCGGGTCGTCGCCAGCACCGGCTTCGCCCGAGAACCGAAGGATCAGGGCCCGCATCAGGCGGACCGAGCTTTCCGTGCGTTCCGCATATCGGCCGAGCCAGAACAGGTTGTCGGCCACGCGCGACGGCAGGTCCGAGCCGGAGCGCCGAAGCGTCACCGCCTGATCGGGAGCGGCCAGCCGGGTAAAGGTCGAAACGGGCCCGTCGGACAACACCCAGGTATCCTTGGACGCGTCGCCCTGCTGCATGGTGACGGCCTGGGCGGCGACGCTGTCGGCGGTCCGCGTCAGGCCGCCGGGCATGACCCGGTAGCTGTCGCCGTCGGCGCAGACATAGACGCGCAGCACGACCGGTCGCGGCTCGATGCCCTTGTCCGACCAGCCGGGGGTGGTCGACAGGGTCAGGGTTTCCTGGCCGAAGTACTGGTAGCCGCGCTTGCCCAGAAGATCGATGATCTCTTGCCGCCGCTCGCCCGAGGCCTGACCGGGCAGCAAGGCGCCGTTGCGGTTGTTGAGGATCGAGGAATTGGAAAACGTCGGGCGCAGCACCAGGTCGTCCAGGTGTTGGCTGACGTATTCCCGTTCCTGTTCCTGGCCGCACCACCAGGTCGCCAGGGACGGGACCTTCAGGTCCTCGCCCAGAAGCTCGCGACACAGGCCTGGATAGAAGCTCATCAGCGCTTCGCATTCGACCACGCCCGACCCCAGCGAATTGGCGACCACCACATTGCCCGCGCGCACGGCGGCGACCAGCCCGGCGACGCCGAGCAGCGAATCATTGCGCAGTTCCAAGGGGTCGCAGAAATCACTGTCGACGCGACGCAGGATCAGGTCGACCCGTTTCAGCCCGTTCAGGGTTTTCAGGAATACCTGATTGTCGCGAACGGTCAGGTCGGCGCCCTCGACCAGAGGGAAGCCCAGGTAGCGCGCCAGATAGGCGTGTTCGAAATAGGTTTCGTTGTGCGGCCCCGGGGTCAGCAGCACGGCCAGGGGGTCGTCCCGGCCCGACAGGCTGATCAGGTTGTCGCTCAGCGCCTGGAAGAATCCGGCCAGACGGTGAACCTGGGCCGAGCGAAAGATGTCCGGCAGGGTGCGCGCCAGGACGATGCGGTTCTCGAGCGCATAACCGGCGCCGGACGGTGCCTGGGTGCGGTCGCTGAGGACCCACCAGCGCTGATCGGCTGCGCGGGCCAGGTCGAAGGCCATGAAGTGCAGATGCACGCCGTCCGGCGGATTGATGCCGTGCATGGGACGCAGGAACGCCGGGTTGCCGTACACCAGCGACGACGGCAACAGGCCGCGTTTCAACAGGTTCTGATCGCCGTAGATATCGTGGACGACGGCATTCAGCAGCTTGGCCCGCTGGATCAGCCCGGCTTCGAGGGTCTTCCATTCCTCGGCCCCGATCAGAAACGGAATCGGGTCCATGCGCCAGGGACGGGTCGATTCCCCGGTGTCGTCGTAAATGTTGTAGGTGGTGCCGTTTTCCCGGACCAGGCGCTGCGCCGTGTCCCAACGGTCCTGCAATTCCTGGTCGGAAAACCGTCCCAGGCTTTCCAGGAAATTGCGCCAATGGGGACGGATGCCGGCCTGGGCATCCACCATCTCGTCATAGACGCCGGGGAAGGGGGCATAGTCGTCGGCCAGGAAAACGCCTGGCGCTGCGCTGTTCTTTGCCGGATTGCTGCCGCTCACGCGATGCTCCACGCCCGACCGGGCCCATACCCATATTGGAGGGGCGAGGATAGGAGATCGCCGCGCCATCCGCTAGTGCGTTGTTTGATCAAGATGAATCCAGTCTGAAAGGGAGGCTTCCCGGCCTAGTGCACCGTTTTCGCGCGGCGCAGGTCGAGGGTCATGGGAAATTCGTCGTTGTCGCGGCGCTTGGGCGCGTCGGAGGATCCGGCGGTATGGCCGATCTCTTCGAACCGGGCCAGGCGCCGGCTTTCCGCTTCGTAGGCGTTGACCGGGAAATGTTCGAAGTTGCGCCCGCCGGGATGGGCCACGTGATAGGTGCAGCCGGCCACGGCGCGTCCGGTCCAGGTGTCGTAAAGGTCGAACACCAGGGGCGCGTCCACGTCGACGCCGGGATGCAGGGCCGATGCAGGCTTCCAGGCGCGGAATCGCACGCCGGCGAAGAACTCGCCGGCCTTGCCGGTGGATGTCAGGGGCACCTCATAGCCGTTGCAGGCGATGCGGTAACGCCCGCCGGTCATGCCGGTGATCCGCACCTGCAGGCGTTCGACGGACGAATCGACGAAGCGCACGGTGCCGCCGGCGGCCCCTTCCTCGCCCATCACGTGCCAGGGTTCCAGCGCCTGGCGCAGTTCGATCTCCATCTGCTCGTACTGCACGGCGCCATAGCGCGGGAAGCGGAATTCGAAATGCGGCGCGAACCAATCCGCGTCGAAGGCATAGCCCTGGGCGTTCATGTCGGCGATGACGTTTTCGAAATCGGCCCAGACGGAATGGGGCAGCATGAAACGGTCGTGCAACTGCGTGCCCCAGCGCACCAACGGTCCCGAATAAGGGGTGTCCCAGAACCGGGCGATCAGGGCGCGCAGCAACAACTGCTGGGTCAGGCTCATGCGCGCGTGGGGCGGCATTTCGAAGGCACGAAATTCGACCAGGCCCAGGCGGCCCGTGGGCCCGTCCGGGGAATACAGCTTGTCGATGCAGATTTCCGTGCGGTGGGTGTTGCCGGACACGTCGATCAGCAAATTGCGCAGGGTCCGGTCGATCAGCCAGGGTGGGCATTCCGTGCCCTTTTCCGGAATCTGGGCGAGGGCGATTTCCAACTCGTACAGGCTGTCGTGGCGGGCTTCGTCGATGCGCGGCGCCTGGCTGGTCGGGCCGACGAACATGCCGGAAAACAGGTAGCTGAGGCTGGGATGGTGCTGCCAATAGGTGACCAGGCTTTTCAGCAGGTCCGGGCGGCGCAGGAACGGGCTGTCCTCCGCCGTCGGCCCGCCGGCGACCACGTGATTGCCGCCGCCGGTGCCGGTGTGGCGGCCGTCCAGCATGAACTTTTCCGTGCCCAGGCGGCTCAGGCGGGCTTCCTCATAAAGCGTTTCCGTGCTCTCGACCATCTCGCGCCAGCTTTCGGCGGGCTTGATGTTGATTTCCAGCACCCCCGGGTCCGGCGTCACCTTGATGACGTTCAGGCGCGGATCGTTGGGCGGGGCGTAGCCTTCGATATGCACGGGCATGCCGGTCTCCGCCGTCGCGTCCTCGATGGCGGCGATCAGGTCCAGGTAGTCTTCCAGGGTTTCCGTCGGCGGCATGAACACGCAAATGCGGCCGTCACGCGGTTCGATGGTCATGGCCGCGCGGACCCTTCCCTTGGCGCCGGTCACGGACTGTTCGGAAATGGTCTGGCGGCCGGTGCCCGAATGTTCCGCGCCCTGCAGGTAGGGCTGGCGGGCGGCGTCGGGGCTGGGCAGGTCGCCGCGTTCGTCGAAGGGGTCGGCGGGCACGATATAGGGATAATCCACCGGCGGAATATGGGGCAGGGAATCCAGCGGCAGGCGGTAACCCACGGGGGAATCGCCCGGGATCAGCACCAGGCGGTCCGTACGCATCGACCAGGGCTCGCTGTACCAGCGCCGATTGCTGGCCCGCGCGTTCCAGCGCTGCACCGGCAGGACATAGCCCGTCGGCTTCGACAGCCCGCGTGAGAACACCTTGCCCAGGCGTTCGCGCTCCAACGGGTCATCGAGCTTGGAATCCTCCAGGGTCACGTTTTCCGGCAGGCGGCGTTCCTGCTCCATGAAGTGCCAGGGGTCTTCATAGGCCGGGATGGCGGCGTCGGGCGACACGTCCAGGCGTTCGGCGATGCCACGGGCGAAGGTCTCGGCGGTTTTGATGTCCGGCTTGTGGTCGTCGACTTCCCGGGCGAAGGCAGCTTGGTCGCGCCAGATCGGCACCCCGTCGCGCCGCCAATAGAGTGCGAAGGCCCAGCGCGGCAGGGGCTCCCCCGGATACCATTTGCCCTGGCCGAAATGCAGCAGGCCGTCCGGCGCGTATTTGTCGCGCAGGCGGCGGATCAGGTCGTCGCCCAGGGGCCGCTTGGTCTTGCCCGTGGCGGCGGTGTTCCATTCGTCGGCGTCGACATGGTCGATGGACACGAAGGTCGGCTCGCCGCCCAGGGTCAGGCGCACGTCGCGCTTTTTCAACTGCTTGTCGATCTCGTCGCCAAGCGCATCGATGGCCTGCCACTGTTCTTCCGTGTAGGGCTTGGTCACCCGCGGGCTTTCGGCGATGCGGGTGATCACCATGTCGAAATCGAAGTCGACCTCGCTGGGCCCGACGGCGCCCGAGATGGGGGCGGCACTTCTCGGGCGCGGCGTCGCGGCCAGCGGGATATGCCCCTCGCCGGTCAACAGGCCCGATGTGGGATCGAAGCCGATCCAGCCGGCACCGGGCAGATAGACCTCGGTCCAGGCATGCAGGTCGGTGAAATCGACCTCGGACCCGGACGGCCCGTCGAGGGACTTCACGTCCGGTTTCAACTGAATCAGGTAGCCCGACACGAAGCGCGCGGCATAGCCCAGGTGGCGCAGGATTTCGACCAGCAGCCAGCCCGTGTCGCGGCACGACCCGCGGCCGCTGGACAGGGTTTCCTCGCAGGTCTGCACCCCCGGTTCCATGCGGATCAGGTATTCGACCTCGGACTGCAGGCGCTGGTTCAGGGCGACCAGGTATTCGACCGTTCGGCCTTCCTGCTTGGGCAATTTATCGAGCCAGGCCTGCAGCAGCGGGCCCGCGGGTTCGGGCTTCAGGTAGGGCTCCAGTTCTTCCCGGAGGGCCGGATCGTAAGAGAAGGGCAGTTCCTCGGCCTCGGGCTCCAAAAAGAAATCGAAGGGGTTCTGCACCGACATGTCGGCGACCAGATCGACCGTGACCTCGAACTTCTCGACCGGGTCCGGATAGACGATGCGCGCCTGATAGTTACCGTGCGGGTCTTGCTGCCAATTGATGAAATAACCTTCGGGCTCGATCTTCAGCGCATAGCTGAGGACCGGCGTGCGGGCATGGGGGGCCGGGCGCAGGCGGATGATCTGCGGGCCCATCTCGACCTTGCGGTCGTAGATGTAGGAGGTCCGATGGTGCAGGGCGATGTGAATGCTCATGGCCGGGATCGCGCCGTTTCATATGGGGTCAAGGGCCCGCGCCGCCGCGGAACCTGATGAATGTTATACCAACACGCGCCCTCACGCCCGTTATTCGTTCGCGGGCGCACAAAAAAGCCCGCCGGCCCCAAGGGACCGGCGGGAAGTAGCAACAGGGAAGTTGATCTAGTTGCCTTCGGTCTAGTAGGACCTGGGCAACCCCAGCACATGTTGCGCGAGATAGCTGAGGATCAGGTTCGGCGAAATAGGCGCCGTTCGGGCGAGTCGCGCCTCGCGCCATTTACGTTCGATGTGGTATTCGCGGGCAAAGGCAAAACCGCCGTGGGTGGTGAAGCAGGCTTCACCGGCGTCCCAGGCCGATTGCGCCGACAGCAGCCGCGCCATGTTGGCTTCCGAACCGCAGGGCAGGCCAGCGTCGAACATGGCCGTGGCCTTGCGCACCATCAGGTCGGCGGCTTCGATATCCGCATAGGCCTTGGCGATGGGGAACTGGATGCCCTGGTTCTGGCCGATGGGCCGCTTGAAGACGATGCGTTCGTTGGCGTAGTCGACGGCCTTTTCGATGAAGTAGCGGCCGTTGCCGATGGCCTCCGACGCGGTCAGGCAGCGTTCGGCGTTCATGCCGTCGAGGATGTAGCGGAATCCCTTGCCTTCCTCGCCGATCAGGGAATCGCCCGGGATCGGCACGTTGTCGAAGAACACTTCGCAGGTGTTGTGGTTGACCATGGCGTCGATGGGGCGGATTTCACAGCCGTGCTTCTGCGCTTCCTTGAGATCGATCAGGAAGGTCGAAATGCCGTCCGTGCGCTTTTCCACCTTGTCGGCGGGGGTGGTGCGGGCCAGCAACAGCATCAGGTCCGAATGGGCCGCGCGCGAGGTCCAGACCTTCTGGCCGTTGACGACATAACCGTTGCCCTGCTTGTCGGCGCGGGTTTTCAGCTGCGTGGTGTCGGACCCGGTGGTCGGCTCCGTCACGCCGAAGGCCTGCAGACGCAGTTCGCCGGATGCGATCTTGGGCAGGTAGTAATCCTTTTGCTCTTTCGAGCCGTGCCGCAGGATCGTGCCCATGGTGTACATCTGGGCATGGCCCGGCGAGGCCGAACACCCGGACGAATTGATGGTCTCCAGGATCACGGCACCGCCGCGCACGGGCAGGCCGGCACCGCCGTATTCCTCGGGGATCAGGGCCGCGAGATAACCCGATGCGGTCAGGGCCTCGATGAACTCGGTCGGATAGCTGCCCGACGGCGGCTGGTCTTCCAGCTTGTGCCAGTATTCACCGGGAAAGTCGGCACAGACCTTGGCGACCTGTTCACGGATTTCCGGGTAATCGACCTCTAACGGGATGCTCAGTTCGGCGGTCATGTCTTCGTCCTTGAATGCAGGGTCAGGCGGCTTTGGATGCAGGCGTGAACCCCTTGGGCGGGCCGGCGTTGATGTAGGTGCCGTGCACGGGCTCGCCCTTCAGTTGGCGTTCCATGATCGCGCGGGCTTCCAGCAGGCCGTCGAGATCGACGCCCGTTTTCAGGCCCTGGGCTTCCAGCATGAAGACAAGGTCTTCAGTGACGATGTTGCCGCTGGCACCCGGGGCATAGGGGCAGCCGCCCAGGCCGCCCAGGCAGGAATCGAATTCCCGCACCCCGGCGTCCAAGGCCGCGAATACGTTGGCCAGACCCAGGCCGCGGGTATCGTGGAAATGGGCGCCCACGGGCACGTCCTTGCCGACCGTGCGGTACAGTTCCGTGAACAGGTCACGGACCTGCTTGGGGTTGGCATAGCCGACGGTGTCGGCGACGTTCAGGCGTTGGGCGCCGCGTTCCATCAGGCCTTCGGCGACCTTCATGACGTCTTTGATCGGCACCGGGCCGGAGATCGTGCAGCCGAAGCAGGTTGCCATGCCGCCGGAGATGATCTGATCCTTGTACTCCGGATGTTCGTCCCGATAGGCGACGATCTCGGCGAAGCCGTCGAGGGATTCCTGAACCGAGCGGCGGATGTTGGCCTGGTTGTGCTCTTCCGAGACCGACATGACGACGCCGATCTGATGGGCGCCGGCGGCCAGGCCGTTCACGGCCCCCTTCATGTTCGGCACCAGGGCCGAGACGGTCAGGCCGTCGATCAGGATCGACTGGGCGACCACGTCGGCGGAATCCGCCATCTGCGGCAGCAGCTTGGGATTGACGAAGGACCCGACTTGCATCTGCGGCACGCCGGCGGCGGCTTCGCTGCGGATCCATTCCATCTTGCCCTCGGTGGTGAAGACGGTCTCAATGCTCTGCAGGCCGTCGCGGGGGCCGACTTCGCTGACCAGGACGTCGATATCGCGTTTCATAATGGTCTCCTTCTCTTCGTGCGTTGGCTGCGTCAGGAGCCCTTGAACTGGGCCTTGCGTTTTTCGTTGAAGGCGGCGACGCCTTCCAAGCGGTCGTCGGTGCCGACCAGGCGGTTGTAGGCCTGAAGTTCGAACTGGTAACCCGACATGCGGTCGACCTGGGTCGCGATCGAGGTCGAGCGCTTGGCGGCACGGATCGACAACGGCGCGTTGTTGGCGATGCGTTCCGCCGTCGCGATGGTCTCTTCCATCAGTTTTTCCGGCTCGCACACCTTGTTGACCAAGCCCCAATCACAGGCTTCTTGGGCCGTGAACGGCAGGCCGGTCATGACGATTTCCTTGGCCCGCCGCTCGCCGACCGCGTTGGGCAGGTTAATCGTGCCCATGGCGCCCGGCATGATGCCCAAGGTGACCTCGGTCAGGGCGAACTTGGCGTGACTGGCGGCATAGACGAAGTCGCAGGTCAGCGCCGTTTCGCAGCCGCCGCCGTAGGCCGCGCCATTGACCGCGCCGATCACCGGCACCGGGCACATGCGCATGGCGATCACCGCCTGTTCGAAGATGCGGTGCTGGACCTGCCAGTCGTGGTTGGTCATGCCGTTGCGTTCTTTGAGGTCGCCGCCGGCGCAGAAGGCCTTGTCGCCGCGACCGGTATAGATGACGGCGCGCACGCCTTCGGTGTCGCGGTAGAGGCCCTGGAAAATCTCGATCTGTTCCAGGCCCATCTTGGTGTTCTTGGCGTTGCGAACCTCGGGGCGGTCCATCATGACGATCAGGACATGCTCGCCGACGCGTTCCAGGCTGTAGGTTTCGTAGTCCATCCGCATTACTTGGTTTTCCCTTTTATGACGTCATTGTGCTGGCCGACGGTGGGGGCCGATTTACGGGTCGGCGGGCGCGTGCCGTCGAAGCTGAGGGGCAGGCCGACCAGACGCGGGCCGCCGTCCAATGATGTCTGCAGAATGCCGAGGGCTTCCGTCTGCGGGTCGGCCATCATTTCCAGGGTCTGCTGAACCGGGGCGCTGGGGATGCCCACATCGTCCAGGGCCTGTTGCCAGTCGGCGCGGGTCCGGGTGAAGACCACGGGCTCGATCAGGGCATTCAGTTCCGCCAGGTTGTCATAGCGGTTCTGGTTGGTGTCGAAGCGCGGGTCCTCGGGCCACTCGGGGTGGCCCAAGACCTTGGACAGGCGTTCGAACAGGCGGTCATTGGGGGCCGCGATGATCAAATAGCCGTCGGAACATTCATAGGCCTGATAGGGGGCCATGCCGCGGGCGCCCGATCCTTCGCGGGCCGGGTTTTTCGGATCAATGGCGGCCGAGGCGACGGCGTTGTTCATCCAGCCGACGGCGGTTTCATACAGCGACGCATCGACCGTGCAGCCGGTGCCCGTGTCGTCGCGGCGCTTCAACGCGCCGAGAATGCCGATGGCGCACCACATGCCGGTGCCCATGTCGATGATGGAGGTGCCGACGCGGATCGGCGGGCGGCCTTCCTCGCCGGTGATGGTCATCAGGCCGCCGTAGGCCTGCATCAGCGGGTCGTAGCCGGGCTTGTCCTTCAAGGGGCCTTCGTTGCCGAACGCCCCCAGGTTGCAATAGATCAGGTTCGGGTTGTCGGCGCGCAGGCTGTCCGCGTCCAGGCCGTATTTCTTGACCGTGCCCGGGCGCATGTTCTGGATCACCACGTCGGCTTCGGTCACGCAGTAGGTGCGCAGCCAGTCGCGTTCTTCGGCATTGCTCATGTCGATGGTGATCGACTGCTTGTCCCGGTTCAGGGCGTGGAAGTAGGACCCGATTCCGTCGGGAAACATCTTGCCCCATTGGCGGGCGTCATCGCCCGGGCCGGGGCGTTCGATCTTCACAACTTCGGCGCCCATGGCACCCAGAATCCAAGCGGCATAGGGGGCGGCCACGCTGGACCCCAACTCGACGACGCGAATGCCGGCCAAACATTGCCAGGCTCCGACGTTAGGTTCGTTCACGATGTTCTCCCGAAATGCTTGTCGGCGGCCGCGGGGCCCGCCGGTGCATCTTGTTCAGATATTGATTTGGCGGCTCACATGTGTTGAAGAAAGTATCGCATTGTGATACATAGTTTCTGATTGTAAGATTACAACGCAATGCCCCGAGACTGTCAAGCAGGTCCCGATGCTCGATCTTCCCGACGACGACGCCCATCCTGACTTCAGTACCGAGGCCGACCCCGATCGCCGCGGCAAGCCCTTCGTGGCGTCCGTCGGCAAATGTTTTCAGGTGTTGAAGGCGTTTCGCCGGGGGCAGACGGAATTGCGCCAGCGCGATCTGGGTTTAAGCGAAATCTGCAAACTGTCGGGCCTGGACAAAAGCGCCGCGCAGCGGTTTTCCGAAACCCTGGTAACCTTGGGTTATCTGGAGAAAGACCCGGGCACCCGGCGCTACCGCCCCGGCATCGCGCTGATCGATTTCTATTACACCTTCATGGTCTCCCACCGCCTGGCGCAGATCGCCATGCCGATTTTGATCGAGGCATCCAAGGTCTACGACACCACCGTCAACCTGTGTGAGCTGGAAGGCACGGACGCCATCTATACGGTGCGCATCCCCCAGGCCAAGGCCAGCTACGGCACCATGCTGGCCGGGCGCCGGGTACCGGCGTTCTGCGCCTCGCCGGGCACGGTGATTTTGGCCCATATGCCGGAGGACGAAGCCGATGCGGTGCTGGCCGCCTCGGACCTGCGCAAGATCACCGAATATACCCTGACCGATATCGCCGAGCTGAAGGCCCAGATGGCCGAGGCCCGGCGGCTTGGCTACCACGTGTCCGATCAACAATCGCAAATCCACAACGTGTCGACCGCCGCCCCCGTGCTGCGCATGGACGGGCGCGCCGTCGCCGCCGTGCATATTCCCGGCTATGCGCCGCAATGGAACCTGGACAACGTTCACGAAAAACTGGTGCCGCTGGCCGTGGAAACGGCGCGGCGCATTTCCGATTCCCTGACCGAGGCCCTGTGACGGCCCGGCCGAACGAACAAAAGCAAAAGTCAGACCATCCCAAGGAGGATCCCATGCCCGATACCCATCAGCCCGCCCCGCAGGGCACAACCGAAACCCCGACCCGCGACCTTGCCCAATGGGTCTCGGGCGTTTCGTCCGACGACTTCGGCGACCGTCCGCGCCGCTGGGCCAGGCATGCGATCCTCGACTGGTTCGGGGTGACCCTGGCCGGGGCGACGGATCCCCTGGTCGGCATTCTGGCCGCCGACGCGCTGGACGCCGGAGAAGCAGGGACGGCCCGCCTTGTCGGGCGGGCGGAGAAAGTCACTCCCAGCTTCGCCGCGATGATCAATGGGGCTGCGTCCCACGCGCTTGATTACGATGACGTCAACAAGCGCCTGCACGGCCACCCGACCGTGCCGGTCGTCCCGGCGGTTCTGGCGCTGGCTGAACAGAAGGGCCTGTCGGGCCGTGACGTGGTCGAAGCCTTCATCGTCGGCTACGAGGCCGAATGCCTGATCGGCGAGATGATGGGCATGAACCATTACGACCACGGCTGGCACGCCACGGCGACCGTCGGGACGTTTGGCGCGGCCGCGGCTTGCGCCCGCCTGTTGGGCCTGGACGCCGAAAAATCGGCCATGGCGCTGGGCACGGCGGCAACCCAGGCGGCGGGCCTGAAGTCCATGTTCGGGACCATGTGCAAGCCGCTTCATGCGGGCAAGGCGGCCATGAACGGTCTGATGGCGGCGCGTTGGGCGGCGCGCGGCTTCACCAGCCGCCCGGATGCCCTGGAATGCGCCCAGGGGTTCGGCACGACCCAGTCGACGGAATTCCAAGGCCTGCCCGTGCGCGCCGATGCCGCGGCGCCTTTCGCTGTCGAACAGAATTTGTTCAAGTATCACGCCGCCTGCTACCTGACGCATTCGTCGATCGAAGCGATCCGCGAGTTGAAGCAGCATCACGATTTCACGGCGGATCAGGTGACCGCCGTGCGTGCTCTCGTCGATGCCGGCCACCGCAAGGTCTGCGACATTCCGGAGCCGGAAACGGGCCTGCAGGTGAAGTTCTCCATTCGACACTGCATCGCCATGGCGCTCACGGGCATCGATACGGGCGATCGGGAAATCTATACGGAGGCGACGGCGGCCCGGCCCGACCTGGTGGCGCTGCGGCGCAAGGTCGAGCTCGAGGATAAAATTCACGACAGCCGCCACGCGGCCGAGGTCGTCATCGATCTGGCCGACGGTCGGTCCCTGGTCCAATACTTCGACGTGGGCGTGCCGGCCGATGATCTGGACGCCCAGGAACAGCGCCTGATCGCCAAGTTCCGCCGCCTGGCCGAGCCGATCCTGGGGGTGGAGAAGGCCAAGAAGATCGAGGATCTGGTGCTTGGATTGGACAATGCCAAGGGGGTGACGGAGCTGATGTCCGCCGCCGGCTGACGGTTTAAACGGGTTCGCCCTGGCGCAGTTTGCGGGTTTCGGCGGCGACGTCGAAAAACGCGCTGACCAGGCGCGAATCCCGCCGTTCCATCAGGCAGTTCACATGCGCCGTCGTATGGATGTCGGCGTTTTCGATCTCGATCGTGCGCAGGTCGGGATGCTTGATGAACTCGATATCGGACACCACCCCAAGGCCGATGCCGCGGGCGACGGCCAGCCATACCGCTTCGCGGCTGCCGATTTCCATGACCGGATTGACGGTCACGCCGTGTCGGGTGAGGGCGGATTCCAGCGCGCGGCGGGTGGTCGATCCGCTTTCGCGCAACACCATGCGGGCACCCTCCAATTCCTCGATGCGGATGCTCTTGCGCTTGGCCAGCGGGTGCGATTTGTGGGCGAACACGATGACCTTATGGCGGCTGTAGGGCATGGCGAAGATGCGGGGGTCGTCCTCGACATGGGCCAGCACGGCGACATCGGCGGAATAGTCCAGAAGGCGGCCCACCATCTCGCTGGAGTTGCCGACGGTGACGGCGAGCCGAATGCCCGGATAGGTTTCGCTGAAGGCGCTGAGCATTTCCGTCGCATGATAGGGGCCGACGGCGCCCACGTGCAGCGTGCCCGTGTGGAACCCGCCGAAGGCGTTCAACAGGTCCTGGGCCTGGCCCTCCAGGTCCATGATGCGTCGGGTCACGGTCAGAAGCGCCCGGCCCGCCTCGGTCAGTTCGATTTCGCGCCCGCGGCGGTGAAACAGTTCGACCTTGAACATGTCTTCCAGCGCGCGGACCTGGCTGGTCAGCGTCGGCTGGCCCACGTTCAGCACCTTCGAGGCGGCGGTGAAACCGTTCTCGGTGGCGACGGCGTGAAAGGATCTGAGCTGTGTAAAGATCATGGCATTTATAAATGGACTATATACGATATTTGAATTTGCCCAATAGGTTTGATTTACGGATTATGCATATGACCGGTCGCTATAAGGCCGGCAATACAGGCAAGGGGGCCTCGATGCAGGATCGGATTTTACATCTTCCGTTCGACGAACGGCCGACCTGTTTTGGTGCGCTACACATTCCTGCCATCTATAAAAATATCCATACCGCCTTCGAAGCGGGGATTTCCGGCGCGGCGCCCTCGCGGCACGCCGGTTACGGGAGTGCAACATGTCATGAGGAGACATCCAATGAACTTCGACCAAAGGACACAGCCGTCCGTTAAACGTCGTGCCGGCGCCCTGCTCTCGGCTCTGGCCCTGAGTGCGGCCGTCACGGTGAGCGGTGTATCCACCGCCAAGGCGGCGGAATGCGAAAACCCTGATGAATTGACCTTCGCCATCATTCCGACCGAGGAAACGGTGGCCGAACTGCAGCTTTACAAGCCGGTGACCGACCGCATGGCCAAGCTGACCGGCAAGAAAATCCAGTTCTTCATGCCCACATCCTATGCTTCGGTTGTCGAAGGCCTGCTCAGCAAGTTCGTCGATGTCGCGGTGCTTGGGCCCTACACGTACGTGATCGCCAATTCCAAGGACCCCAACGTCGAGGTGTTCGCGACCTACGCCAAGAAGAAGGGGCACATGCAGGAAGAAGGGCCGGGCTACAAGGCCGCCCTGATTTCCAAGAAGGGCTCCAAGTTCACTTCTATTGAATCCCTGAAGGGCTCCACCCTTGCCCTGGCCGATCCGGGCAGCACGTCGGGCAACCTGATGCCGCGCGTCGTGTTTTCCAAGGTCGTCAACATGGACATCGACAAGTTCTTCGGCAAGGTCATCTATTCGGGCAGCCATGAACTGTCCGCCGTCGCCGTGCTCAAGGGTAAGGTCGATGCCGCCTTCGTCGCGACCCACCGCTTCGACAACGTGGTCAACAAGGGCGAGGCCAAGCTGGAAGACGTGAACATCCTTTGGGAATCCAAGCCGATCCCGCAGGATCCCTTCGTCTACCGCAAGCCGCTGTGCGAAGACATCAAGAAGAACGTCCGCGAAACCTTCCTGGGTCTGGACAAAGAACCCGGCGCCAAGAAGTTTCTCGCCAACGTGAAGTCCAACAAGTTCGTCCCCATGTCGTCGGAAGATTATGACATCATCCGCGACCTGAAGGCCGCCAAGGACGCGCGCAAGAAGAAGTAGGGGTACACTGTACCCTGGCGGCGGTCGGGTTTCCGCCGGTTACTCCCTGTCGGGGGCCGGCCGCCGCATACTCTTCACGCCGAACCGGGCCAAAGAACCGGAACGCCTTTTTAATTAACGACCAAACCTGGATGACACGTCATGGCCGTCTTGGAAGTAAGAGAGCTGCGCGCGCGCTACAGTGCCCGCGGTCCGGAAATCCTCAAGGGAATATCCTTCGATGTCGAAGGGGACGATTTCTTCGCCATCATCGGCCCCAGCGGAGCCGGAAAATCGACCCTGATCCGCTGCATCAACCGGCTGGTCAACCCGACGTCCGGGTCCATCGTGTTCAACGGACACGACGTGACAAAGATGTCGAGCAAGGACCTGCGCATGGTGCGCCGCGACATCGGCATGATCTTTCAGGAATTCAACCTGATCGACCGCATGAGCGTGATGGACAACGTGCTGGCCGGGCGCCTGGGCTACACGGGCAACCTGCGCACCCTGTTCCGCATGTTCCCGCGCAAGGACATTGACCACGCCCTGCATCTGCTGGACCGGGTCGGCCTGTCCGACCATGTGGACAAGCGCGCCGATGAGCTTTCCGGCGGCCAGCGTCAGCGCGTCGGCATCGCGCGCGCCCTGATGCAGGATCCCAAGCTGATGCTGCTGGACGAGCCGACTTCGGCACTCGATCCCAAGATCTCGCGCGAGATCATGGCTCTGATCAAGGAGATGGCGCAGGAACTGAACGTACCCTGCCTGTGCAACATCCACGACGTCAAACTGGCCATGGAATTCTGTAACAAGATGATCGGCCTGCAGGACGGCATGACCATGTTCGCCGGGCCGACGGAACAGATGAACGAGGCGAAGCTCGACGAGATCTACGCCATGGAAGTTCTGTGAGGCGCGGGGCATGGACAACGCAACCGGATTGCACGTCATGGACATGAGGACGGACGAAATCCTGGCCCGCCGCACGCGGCGCCAGCGCAAGACCGCCCTCGTCGGGGTGATCTTGCTCGGGCTCGTCATCTGGAGCGTCGACGTCACCGTGGTCCAGGATACGGACTGGGAACGCATCGGCAGCCTGGGCGAGGTCATGGAAGCCGCCAGTCAGTTTGCCGGTATCGATTTCTCCCTGTTCCCGAGCCTGATCGGGCCGACCCTGGAAACCTTGTTGATCGCGTGTCTTGGCACGGCGATGGGCGCAGTCCTCTGCGTGCCGGCGACTTGGTTCGGTGCGATGAACATCACGCCTTTCGCGCCGATTACATATCCCATCGCGCGCCTGATGATGACCCTCAGCCGCTCGGTCCACGAAATCGTCTGGGCGCTGTTCTTCGTCGCCGTGTTCGGGCTGGGCGCGATGGCCGGGGTGTTCGCCATCGCCATGCGCTCCATCGGCTTCATCGCCAAGCTGTCGGCCGAGGCCATCGAGGATATCGATCCGGGCCCCGTCGAGGCCATGCGCGCAACCGGTGCCAATACGTTCCAGGTCATGCTTTACGCGATCCTGCCGCAGGTCCTGCCGCAGGTCATCGGCACCGTGATCTTCGAATGGGAAATCAACATCCGCCGGTCGGCCGTGCTCGGCCTGGTCGGTGCCGGGGGCCTGGGATTGGTGTTCTTCCGTCAGATGAACACGTTCAACTTCCACGGCGTGACCTCGGTGATCATCGCCATTCTGGCCATCATTTTTCTGGGCGAGGCGATCTCTCACGCGATCCGCCGGCGCATGATCTAGGAGGCCGTCCCCATGACCGCCAATGCATCCCCCGCCTCCCAGGCGCCCGCGATCCCGAAACGCTGGTCCCGCTACAAGCATCCGGAATCGCTCTACAGTTATGCCGGTTGGCTCATCGCCTTCTCCGTGGTGGTGTTCAGCATCGAGTATCTGAACATTCCCCTGGACCGTCTGTTCGGAATGTTCGGGCGCATGGGCGAGGTCATCGCCCAGCGTTACTACCCCGCCGATATCGACTACATCATGGACCGGGATTATCTGGGCTATGTGATCGAAACCATTCAGATGGCCTATCTGGGCGCCTTGTTCGGCCTGCTCATCACCATCCCGCTGGCTTGGTTCGCGGCCTACAACATGACGCCATCCAAGCTGTTCGTGTACCCGGGCGCGCGGGTGTTCTCCATGTCCTGCCGGGCCGTACACGAAACCATCTGGGCCATCCTGT
The DNA here is from genome assembly GCA_002706405.1 of Rhodospirillaceae bacterium. GTDB lineage: Bacteria > Pseudomonadota > Alphaproteobacteria > Rhodospirillales > Casp-alpha2 > UBA1479. The sequence goes on from PALN01000077.1 coordinate 61,864, forward strand.
TCGTCTCTATTCTCGGCTACGGCATGTTGCCGGGTGTGCTGGCCCTGACCCTGTTCAGCGCCGGGTTCGCCGCCAAGCTGTTCGCCGAAGAGATCGAGGCCATCGACATGGGCCAGGTCGAGGCCATGCGGGCGACCGGCGCCAACCTTTTCCAGGTCATGGTGTTCGGTGTGTTCCCGCAGGTCCGCGTTGCCTTCACGGGCATCGCCATCTACACCTGGGACGTGGCGTTCCGGGCGGCGACGGTGGTCGGCTTCTTCGGCGCCGGCGGCATGGGCTGGTACCTAAAACGCAGCGTGCTGCAAATCGAAACGGAGCGGGTCGCGGCGATCATCCTGTCGATCATCGTGCTTGTCCTGATTTCCGAACTCTTGTCCGCCTGGGCGCGCAACACCGTCATGAAGATGAAGTGACGGGCGCCGACACTTTGCCAAATCCACCAGGCGCCCCAAGCGGCGCCATCCGATGAAACGGAGATAACAGAATGCAGAAGAATGGCCGGGCCGTCGTCTACGATGCGCCGAACGCGCCCTTTGTCGTCCGCGAATTTCCCGTGCGCGACGTTCATCCGGACGAGGTCCTGGTGCGCATCACCATGTCGACCATTTGCCGTTCCGACATCCATTCCTACCAGGGGCATCGGCCCAATCCGTGCCCGGGTATTTTGGGCCATGAGATCGTCGGCGTGATTGAACAGCTGGGGGCGGAGCGCGAGGTCGATCTGCGCGGCGACAAGCTGGCCGTGGGTGACCGCGTGACCTGGACCGAATTCTTTCACGACGGTGATTCCTATTACGCCGACGTCCACGACATGCCGCAGAAAGCCGCGGGCCTGCGCAAGTACGGCCACGATCTGGCCGAGGATGATCCGCACTTCCTGGGCGGTTTCGCCGATTACTGCTACATCATGCCGGGCACGGGTATTCTCAAGCTGCCCGACGCAATTTCCGACGAAGAGGCGACGCCGCTCAACTGCGGGGCCGCGACCATGGTGTCGGTGACCGAGGCCGGCGAGATCGATGTCGGCGACACGGTCGTCGTTCAAGGGCTCGGCCTGCTCGGCCTGTATGGCTGCGCCATCGCCAAGGCGCGGGGCGCGCGCAAGGTGATCGGCCTGGATGCCGTCCCGGACCGCCTGGAACTGGCGGCCAAGTTCGGCTGCGACGTGTCCTTCGACGTTTCGAAAATGACCGACGAACAACTGGTCGCCGCCGTGCGCGCGGAATGCCCGCCCGATGGGGCCGATGTGGGGATCGAGGTCTGCGGCCTGCCCGGCGTCATTCCGGCGGGGCTCAAGATGCTGCGCGTCGGCGGGCGCTATGTGCTGGGTGGACTGGTTAATCCCAACGCCATGTTCACGGTTGACGGCAATGAGATTCTGCGCCGCTGGATCACCATTCGGGGGGTGCACAACTACCATCCCCGTCATCTGGTGCAGGCGCTTGACTTCGTCATGGCCAACCGCGACCGCTTCCCGTTCAAGGATCTGGTCGATTCCAAGTTCAGCCTGGATCAGTTGGACGAAGCCTTTGCCCGCGCGGCCGATCGCTCGGTCCTGCGCGCGGCGATCGTGCCCTAACCTGATCGGACGGCCTGTTCGGGGCGATCAGCCCTCGAACAGGCTGCCCGTGGGCAGCGGCACCAGAAGCACCTCGCGGAACAGATAGAAGAAACCCAGCACGATGGCCGTGCCGATCAGCGGGTAGACCAGGACACGGAAGCGGGTCCAGGGATCGTACATGGCGATCAGGGTCAGAGCCGCGAACACGGGCAGGGCAGCACCGATGAAGCCGACCACGGGCATGGCCATGGTGCCGCCCAACATGACGGCGACCAACAGGAACCGTCGCACGGACGCCCCACCTTCCTGGGCGGCGCCGGCCTTGGCCCGGCCGAACAGCCACATCCCGATATAGGCCAAGGACGCCGCGATCAGAACGCCCGCGAAAGTGCGGGGGAACACGGCGGAATCCGGATCCGTGTAGCTCATGGAATCCCAGATCACCAAACAGGCGATACCGATCATGACCGCCGAGATGACGGCGCCGCCGGTGTCTTTCCGATCGTCAGTCTGCATGGGCCTGATCCTTGATCTTCTTCAGCCGGGCCAGCACGAAGGGGCTCAGCAGGGTGAACAGGGTGAATACGATGATGGCGATGGAGATCGGCCGTCCGAAGAACATGCCCATCTGATTTTCCGTCGCGCGCCCGATGGTCCAGGCCTGCACGAAGCCCGATTCCGCGATCGGCCCCAGGATCAGGCCGAGGACGATCGGCGATGCCGTGAAGCCGAACCGCCCGATGATCCAGCCGAACGCGCCCAGCACGATCATGATGATGACGTCGCTGATGTTGTTGCGGATGGCGTAGCTGCCGATGATCGTCATGAAGGCGATCGCCGGCACCAGCAGCGCCTTGGGCAGGGTGATGATGGTCCGATAGGCGTACCGCCCGATGAGCAGCCCCGTGGGCAGCATCAGGATGGTCGCCAGGATCAGGCCCCAGATGAAGGTGTAGACGATCTCGCCCTGATTGGCGAACAGGCTGGGTCCGGTGCGCACGCCCTGAACCAACAGGGCGCCCAGGATCACGGCATCCGGCGGCGTGCCGGGAATGCCGAGCACCAGGGTCGGGATGAAACCGCCGCCGACGGTGGCGTTGTTGGCGGATTCCGAAGCGATGATCCCGCCCGGCTCGCCCTTGCCGTAGGTCTGGCCCGGTTTGGCCGTGCGCTGGGCCTCGGAATAGGACACCAGGCTGGCGATGGAGCCGCCGGCGCCGGGCAGAATGCCGACCACGGTGCCGATCACGGCGGAGCGGATGGCGTTGATCTTATCCCCCCAGAGGTAACGCACGGCTTCGCCCAGGCGGAACCCGCGCGATCCGGAATCGACCTTCAGGTGATGGCCCGGCTGCGCGACCAGGTCGATCAGCACGGGAATGCAGAACAGGCCGATCAGGGCGGCGACGATCTGGATGCCGCTGAGCATGGTCTGCGAGCCGAAGGTCATGCGCACGTCGCCGGCAACCTCGGCAACCCCGATGCAGGACAAAAGCAGGCCGAGCGCGCCGCCCGCGACGCCTTTGATCAGGCTGCCTTCGGACAGGGCCGCGATCAGCGACAGGCCGAAGATGGCGAGCCAGAAGTATTCGACGGGGCCAAAGGCAAGCGCCACCTGGGACAAGGGAGGGGCCAAGGTCATCAGGGCCACGGCGCCGACCAGGCCGCCGATGACGCTGGCCAGGCAGGCGATCGTGATGGCGTAGTCGCCGTCGCCTTTTTTGGCGAGCGGATAGCCGTCGAAGGTGGTCGCGATGGCGGACGGCGTGCCCGGCGTGTTGAGAAGGATCGCCGAATAGGCGCCGCCGTAGATGGCGCCCGTGTAGATCGCACCCATCAGAATAAGTGCCGACGAGGTCGGCATGGCGAAGGTGAGGGGCACGAGTACCGCCACCGACATGGTCGCGGTCAGGCCCGGAATGGCGCCGATCACCGTGCCGGCGACAACGCCGAACAGGGCGAAGGCCAGATTCAGCGGCGTCAGTGCGGTGAGCAGATGCTCAAACCCTGCCATGAAACGTCTCCGTGGAAATTGGGTTGGGCCGATGATACGGCCCCGGGGTGGTAAGCGACCACGGGCCGGCCTGAGCGGCCGGCCCGTGACGGTTTCGGCTGCTTACTTCAGCATGCCCGCTTCCTTGGCGGCAGCGGTCACTTCCTCGGCGAACTTGGAGAGGAAATCGTCCGCCGACTTGCCGTAGGCGTAATCAACGGGGGCGAAGCCGCCTTCTTCCATCTTCTTGAGGAAGGCCGGGTCTTCGTTGACCGCCTTGATCATGGACGTCAGCTTCTGACGGATCGGTTCCGGCGTCGATTTCGGCACGGCGATGCCGCGATAGGCGCCGGAGACGATGTCGATGCCCAGTTCCTTGAAGGTCGGCACGTCGGGGAAGCGGGGATGGCGCTTTTCCATGGCGACGGCCAGAAGGCGCGTCTTTTCATAGTTGGCGGCCACGGTGGTGAAAGCCATGGCGGCGGTCACCTGCTTGCCCATCAGGGCGGCGACGCTGGCACCGGTGCCCTTGAAGGGAACGTAGGTGGTCTTGACGCCCGCCAGTTTGTCGAACCGGACTTTGGCGAGATGCGGCGCCGTGCCTTTGCCCGATCCGGAGAACAGCATCTTGCCCGGGTTTTCCTTGGCGAACTTGATCAGATCCTGCAGCGTCTTGAAGGGGCTGTCGTCAGTCACGACGATGGCGTCCGGCGTGTAGTGGAACCAGTACAGCATGGTGATTTCGTCGGTCTTGTAGCCGACGTCTTTCTGCTGCGGCTGCAGGACGATGTGCGGCAGGTTGACGCCCATCATGGTGTAGCCGTCGCCCTTCAGGGAATTCAGGCCGGACCAGCCCACGGCGCCGCCGGCGCCCGGTTTATAGGAGATGACCAGGTCCTGGTTGAACTTGTCCTTGAAGAAAGGCTGCTGCATGCGGGCGGTGATGTCGGACTCGCCGCCGGGGCCGAAGGGAATGATGTAGCTGATGGGCTTTTCCGGGTATTCGGCCTGGGCGGGCGCGGACAGAGCCGTCATGCCAAGGCCGGCGGCGAACGCCAAGGCGGCCCCCGTCATGACGAGAGAGCGTCGGGTGGTCTTCATAGTTGTTTCCTCCTGGTGGGGTTGGTGGTCGTCGTTTGATTATTGCTGTTGATTTGGTCTTGGATCGGTTGCTTTTCTTTGGGACCGTCGGGCCATTGCCCGCGTCCGGTTCGTGCCCGCGCTAAGCGGTTATCCCTTATCTCTGTCCGAAGTCGGCGACAAGTCGATTTCGAGGCTGACCACGTCGCCGCGATAGGTGATTTCGGCAACGTAGATGCAAGTCCCTGATTGGTCGCCGATTGTCCGGCGCACATTGGCGACAGGCGCGCCCAAGGGAAGGTCCAGGCGTTCGGCTGCTTCCTGGTCGGCGCCGTTGATGGTCAGGGCCTGATGCACCTTGCCGATGGCGATGTCGGGCATGGCGGCCAGCAGGGGAACGACGATGTTGCTGCGGAATTGATCGGGCGCGCGCAGGTAGATGTCCGCGGCCAGATAGATGTCGATCAGGCAGAACGGTTCGTCGTCGCGGTAATGGACGCGCTTGATGTGTTGATAGGCGGTCGCCGGCTTGCCTTCACCGTCCAGAATGCGCGGTTGCCGTTCGGCCGTCTCCACCAGAATCAGCTTGGGCTGCAGGGGCTCGACCATGCGCACGAAGGATTTCCAGTCGGACGCCAGGGGCAGCCAACGCTGTTCCCGCGGCTCGCACTCGACAAAGGTGCCGAGCCCGTGGCGGCGTTTGATCAGGCCCTCGGATTCCAAAACCCCGATGGCCTGACGCATGGTCGCGCGGGCCACGCTGAAGCGGCTGGCAAGGTCGTCGATCGCGGGAAGCTGTTGGCCCAGGGACCACAGGCCAGCCTCGATCTCGCCGCGCAGGGTATTCGCGACCTGGGCGTAGAGCGGCATGGTATGGCGACGGGCGCGGGGCGGCAGCATCATTGTCGATCCGGCGTTGCGGTTGCAGTCTGCTGATAATATAGTCGTATGGACTTATGGATGTCTATCACTGAAGGAAAATTCATGGCAAAAACCGATCAGCCCGCGCCAGTGGCGGCGCGGCCCTTTCCCGCAGGAAATACGCGCCTGCGCCGCATCGATGCCTGGGCGCTGCGCGTCGCCATCCAGCGGCCCGTGGAAACATCCTTCGGCATCATGCGCGATCGTCCGGCCGTTTTCGTGCGGGTCGAGGATGCCTCGGGCGCCTTCGGATTCGGTGAGATCTGGTGCAATTTTCCCAGCTGCGGTGCCGAGCACCGGGTACGCATGGCCATCGATGAATTGGCCCCGCTGCTGGCCGGACGTGATTTCGCCGCCCCGGCCGACGCCTTCCGTCATATGTGGGATAGAACCCGCGTGCGTGTGCTGCAAACGGCCGAGCCGGGGCCTTATTCCCAGGCCATCGCCGGCCTCGACATCGCGCTTTGGGATTTGGCGGCGCGTCAGGCCGGCCGGCCGCTGCGCCACTTCATTGCCGAGGACGCGGCGAATGACGTGCCTGCCTATGCCAGCGGCATCCATATCGGAATCGCGTTGGACGTCGTGCCCGAGTTCCGCGCCACGGGATTCCGCAATTTCAAGGTCAAGGTCGGGTTCGACACGCCGAAAGACATTGCCGGGGTCAAGGCGCTCACCGAAACGATCAAGCCGGGCGAGCGTCTGTTTTCCGATGCCAACCAGGCCTGGAACCTGGATCAGGCCCTGGAATTCGCCCAAGGGGCCCGGGGCCTGCTCGACTGGCTGGAAGAACCGCTTCGCGCCGACGCGCCGGCGGAAGATTGGGCACGGCTGGCGAAGGAAGGGGGCATCCCGCTTGCCGCCGGAGAGAATTTCCTGGGCGCCGACGATTTCGACGCGGCCCTGGCCGCCGGATCGCTGACCTATATCCAGCCCGATATGGCCAAATGGGGCGGCGTCACCGGCTGTCTGCCCGTGGCCCGGACCGTTCGCGCGGGCGGGCGCACCTATTGCCCTCATTACCTGGGCGGCGGGATCGGGCTTCTGGCGTCGGCCAACCTGCTGGCCGCCGTCGGCGGGCCGGGTTTGCTCGAGGTTGATGCCAACCCGAACCCTCTGCGTTCGGAAATCGCCGACCTGACCATGACCGACGGCCGGATCGACCTGGGGGCCGGGCCGGGCCTGGGGGTCGAGGCATTACCGGATACCCTGCTGTCTCAAGTGACCCTGCACCAAGCCTGGACGGCCTAGGCAGGGTTTCCACCTGCCCGAAAAAGCTGGTAAATACACCGGAGAACTGGAAAATAACCGGGCAGGAATTTCAGGGTCCATGGCGCTCAATCCCAAGGTCATCTCGTTCTTCGACGATCGCACCTTCACCATCACGCATATCGTCACCTGTCCGGAAACGGGCGCCACGGCGGTGATCGATCCCGTGCTCGATTACGACGCGGCAGCCGGGCGGACCTTTCACAATAGCGCCGAGGCCGTGATCCATCAGATCGGCCAGGACAGCCTGAGCGTGGACTGGGTGCTGGAAACCCATGTCCATGCCGATCATCTGACTGCGGCCCCGTTCGTGAAGGATAGCCTGGGCGGCCGCCTGGGCATCGGCGGCAAGGTCGGTCAGGTGCAAGCAGCCTTCAAGAAGATCTTCAATGCCGAGGAATCCTTCGCCACCGACGGCTCCCAGTTCGACCACCTGTTCGCCGACGGCGAGGAATTCAAGATCGGCAACCTGACGGCGCGGGTCATGCATACGCCGGGCCATACGCCCGCCTGCGTAACTTATGTGATCGGTGACGCGGCCTTTGTCGGCGATACCCTGTTCGCGCCCGATTACGGCACGGCGCGCTGTGACTTTCCCGGCGGCGACGCGCGCCAACTGTACGGCTCGATCCAGAAGATCCTCGCACTACCCGACGAGACGCGCCTGTTCCTGTGCCATGACTACATGCCGGGCGGGCGCGACGTGGTCATGCGTACGACCGTTGCCGCGCAGAAGGTGGCCAACGTGCATCTGAAGGATTGCAAGGATGCCGAGGCCTTCGCTGCCATGCGCAACGGCCGCGATGCCAAGCTCTCCATGCCGGCCCTGATCATCCCGTCCGTGCAGGTCAACATGCGCGGTGGCGCCCTGCCGCCGGCGGAAGATAATGGTGTGTCTTACCTGAAAACGCCCATTAATATATTGTAATAAAAAGATAATTTCCGAACCATATAAATTTTATTCTAATCGTCCGTGACTTTCGCGCCGGCCCGCGCGATCATCCATTTTGCCAACAATTAAAAATTTATAACGCACTCTTGAAGGGCGGGGGGAGAGATGCGGCAGGGAGAGTAACAAACGATGAAGGCGCTCAATAACGTCAGGATTCTGACGAAGGTTTCGCTTGGCTTTGGTGTGGTCCTGATACTTCTGGTGGTCACCGGCTTGACCGGTGGACTGAACCTGAAGAACGGAGACGCCAATTTTGGGCGCTACCGGGGCATCGCCACGGAGACCAACCAGGCGGCCCGGGTTCAGGCCAGCCTTCTCGAAACCCAGTTGGAAATCCGAAAATTCCTGAAAAACGGGACGGAAGAGTCACTGGAAACCGTGCAGGACCGGGCCCGGACGACCATCCAGCTCAACGATCAGCTGATCAAGATGATCGAAGGGGCGCAGGAAAAGGCCGTCGCTCAGGAAGTCGGACGCAACCTTTCCAGCTACATCGCCGCCTTTGACGAGGTCGCGGCCCGTCAGGCCCGCATCGACGATCTGGTGCAGAACAGGATTGACGTCCTGAACCGGGAAATGCGGGACCTCATCGCCGGCATCAAGAAGAAGACCCAGGACGCCATCGACGTGACCGGGGCTTATAACGCTTCGACGGTGCAGCGCGACCTGTTGCTGATGCTTTTGAACACGGCAACCTTTCTTGTCTCCAACGATCAGGAATCCTTCGACAACGCGCTCAAGGAATCGGCCGCCATGAAGGCAAACCAATCGGTCATGGTCGCCGACTTTCTCGAAGAAGACTGGCTCAAGATGTCGGAAGAGCTTGCGGCCAAACACGAGGCATTCATCGCTGCGCTGCAAGAGGTCTATGAGCACGTGCTGGCCCGCAACGCCGCCATCGAAACGCAACTGGATACCATCGGCCCGGACGTATCCGCCCAGATGGACGAACTGAAGCTGGGTTTCAAGACGGACCAGGACATTCTGGGCACGGACACCAGCGCCGCCATGCGGCAAGGGCTATTCACCATGGTCAGCGCCGCCGCCGTTGCCCTGGTTCTCGGGATTGCGGCGGCCTGGGTAATCGGCACGGGCATTTCCCGCCCGATCGGCGCCATCACGCGGGCCATGACGGCACTCGCCCATGGCGACAAGACCGTCGACATTCCGGGGCGGGATCAGACCGACGAAGTCGGCGACATGGCGCAGGCGGTCGTGGTGTTCAAGGAGAACATGATCAAGGCCGACGAACTTGCCGCGCGCGAGCAGGAGGAGGCGAAACTGCGTGAGGAACGATCGCACCGTCTGCTCGATCTGACGAGCGGGTTCGACGCCGACGTCACCGAGCTGCTTCGGGCGCTTGCCGCATCAGCCACGGAAATGGAAACCACGGCCGCCACCATGTCGGAGATCGCCGGCAATACCAATACCCGCGCGGCGACGGTTGCGGGGGCGGCGGAACAGGCATCGGGCAACGTGCAGACCGTCGCGACGGCGACCGAGGAGTTGTCCAGCTCGATCCAGGAGATCAGCCGGCAGGTCAGCCAGTCGACCGAAATCGCCGGCCGCGCCGTGGAACAGGCGGCGCAGACGGATCAGCAGGTGCAGGGGCTGGCCGATGCGGCCCAGAAGATCGGGGATGTCATCAACCTGATCGCCGATATTGCCGAGCAGACCAACCTGCTGGCGCTCAATGCGACGATCGAAGCCGCCCGCGCCGGTGATGCGGGCAAAGGCTTCGCCGTGGTGGCCAGCGAGGTCAAGAACCTGGCCAATCAGACGGCAAAGGCAACCGATGAGATCGGCCAGCAGATCGGCGGTATCCAGTCGGAAACGCTGGAGGCCGTGACCGCCATCCGCTCCATCACCGACACCATCAAGTCGATCGACGAGATCGCCGCGGCCATCGCGGCGGCGGTCGAACAGCAGGGGGCGGCGACAGGCGAAATCGCGCGCAATGTCGAGCAAGCCGCCGTTGGCACGCAGGAGGTAACCTCCAACATCATCCAGGTGACGGCGGCGGCGGAGGAAACGGGGACCTCCGCCTCCGAGGTCAAGCATGTGGCGGCCGATCTCAATCAGAAAGCGGAGCTTCTGCGCGAACAGGTGGAAAGGTTCCTGGCCGATGTCCGCGCGGCCTGATGGCCGGCATTCCCGGTATTGCGACGGTGGTGCGACTTCAGTCTGATTTGTGATACCGTGCCGCAAGACGCATCTTGCATCTTGGGTAATGTGCCATGGCCGACTTCAAGCCTCACGGCACGCGGCTTTTGTCGCTGCCCCTTGAGGAACTCAAATCCGCCGATCTGATATCGGCCCTGGATCTGTGGCGGAGCTGGTGTGGTGATCGCGTGGCGCCGGTTTGGGCCGACGTCACCCTGTCCGCCTTTCCCTCTAAGCTTTTGCCGATGACGACGGTGGTCGATGTCATCGATGGCGGCAAGGACTTCAAATACCGCTACTGGGGATCAGACCTGTCTCGCCTGTTCAAGCGGGAAGAAACGGGTCTGTTGTTATCCGAGCATGTGGTCAATCAGTCGGGGCACATCCGTTTCAGCCAATTCTGGGAAGTGGTCGTCCAGATCCGACCGCTCGTGTTCATGACCATCTTTGAACGGGTCGAAGGGGTCATGGCGGAAAAAGTCAACCTGCGTCTGCCCGTCGTCGATGAAGCCGGGGCCGTGGACAAGATCATCTCGCTCAGCATCATGGACCGTATCGGCATCCAGGATTTCGATGACCTGAGCGACCATTGGCAGGTCGAAATCGCCGGTTGACCGCCGTCACCCGCCCTTGATCGCGGGGAATACGGTCACCTCGTCACCTTCTGAAAGCGGCACCTCGGCGCGCCCGGAAATGGGCACGGCGTCCTCGTTCAACATGGTCATGTAGGCTTCGCCGATGCCGTCGGGCAGCTTCAACTGCGTGATCAGGTCTTCCAGGCTGGCGCCGTCCGCCAGGGTGAACGTGCCGATGCCGTTGCTGTCGAAGCCCGGCGGCGAAAACGGATCCATGGCGATCAGCTTGACCGTGACTTTCATGACCGGCGGCCGATCAGGCCAAGCCCAGGCGGCTGAGTGTCTGGGTCGTCGGTTCGCCGTCGGGGGTCCAGCCGCGCAGTTCGTAATATTCCGGCAGCATCTTGTCCAATTCGGCGACGTGGCCTTTGCCCGCCCCCCCTTTGGCCGGCTCGGTCAGCACGCGCTTGGGCAGGGTGTCGTCCTTGGCGGTGAAGCCGGCGGCGTTGTTGAACAGGCGCTCCAGGTTGTAGATGCGCTCGCCCAGTTCCAAAAGGCGCTCGACGGTCCAATCCCCCTCGCAGGCGGCATCGATCTGGTCGGCGTAATCGGGGGCACCCCATGCAGCCTTGGTGAAGGTGCAGAGGCCCGAGGAATCGATGGCGGCGATGTAATCCTGGCTGTCCTTGACGATCTTGGCCTTGCCGTCCGGCGTCACGCGCTGGAAATCGTCCTGGAACGGGGCCGCCTTCAAATGGCAGGCGCCCCGGTTCGAGGTCGCATAACCGAGCGCCATGCCCTGCATGGCGCGGGGGTCGTAGCCGGGGAATTCCTGGCCCTTCACGACCATGGCGAATTCGGGATGGCCGTATTTTTCACACAGCCGCAGGGCGCCCAGGCCAAGGTCCTTGCCGAAGCCTTGGGCCGTGCCCGTGACCTCGGCCGCCCAGCAGAGCGCTTCCGCGTTGCCGAAGGAAAAGTCGTGGCCTTCGGTCTGTTCCGTGGTGATCGCCCCTTCCATGAACAGTTCCATGGCGGCGGCGACCGTGGCACCAAAGGAAATGGGGTCCATGCCGTGTTCGTTGCACAGGGCGGAGGCATAGGTCGCGGCCTCCACGTCCTGCACGCCGCACATGGGGCCGACGGCATAGGCGGATTCATATTCCAGGCCGCCGGTCACGCCGGAATAGCGCGCCTTGCCCTTGATGGAGAAGTGGTCCGGGTCGATCTTGGCCATGCGTCCGCAGCCAATGGAACAGGCGAAGCAGGCCTTGTTGCCCTGATAGGGGGCCTCGCCGTCGGATTTCCGCACCGTGTGCTGTTTCTTCACATTGACGTCGGCGATGTGTTCGAACTGAACCTCGCGGCAGTTCAGGGTCGGAAGCGACCCATGGGCCTGGGTCACGTCCATCATGGCCATGGTGCCGAGCCCGGAATAGCGGGCGCGGGCCGGGCTGGGGTCGAGGATCTTGCGCTTTTCCCGGGTCACGTCGAGGAACCGCTTGGGATCGTTCACGGCGACGCCCGTGGTGCCGCGCACGGCGACGGCCTTAAGCAGCTTCGAGCCCATGACGGCGCCGACGCCGGAGCGCCCCGCCGCGCGGTCGCGGTCGTTCATGATGCAGGCATAGCGCGACAGGCCTTCGCCCGCCCCGCCGATGGAGGCGATGCGGATCAGGGGGTCCTGATGGCGTTTCTTGATGGCGTCTTCCGTGTCCCACACGGTTTCGCCCCAGATGAATCCCTCGGCGTCGAGGAGTTCGGCCTGACCGTCGACGATCATCAGGTAGACCGGCTTGGCCGACTTGCCTTCGATGATGACCATGTCCCAGCCGGCCTGCTTCAATTCGCCGCCGAACTGCCCGCCCGAGTTGGAGCAGGCCACGGTGCCGGTCAAGGGGCCCTTGGTGACGACGGAATAGCGCCCGCCGGTGGAGGCACAGGTGCCGGTCAGGGGGCCAGTGACGAAGATCAGTTTGTTGTCGGGGCTCAGGGGATCGATTTTAGGGTCGATTTCCTCAGACAGGTATTTGGTGCCCAAGCCGCGCTGGCCCAGGTACAGCTTGACCCAGTCCATGTTCAGCGGTTCCGGGGTGCAGGTGCCCTTGGTCAGGTTCACCCGAAGCAATTTGCCATGCCAAGCCACGGTCGGTCTCCGTCATCGATATCAGATGTGATTATCATAGGTGTAGGCAATCAGCGCCGCCGTTTCCAGTGGCAAACGCACGGCGGCAAGGAGATGTGCGCGCCGAAGGCTGAAATTGGATCACCTTCGCGCCCATGGACCAATAGATCGATAGTTGTATATAGCGAAAGTCTGATTGTTGATCTTCGATATTCGTTGTCACATGTTGCAGTGTTCTTTGCGTTTGATGGCACGTGCGCGTCCCGGTCTCTGGTGGTCGGCTGGTGGCAATATTTCCCTTCTAATCCGCATGCGGTCATTGATGCGCAGACAACGGACCATCAAGGCGAACGACTTTCGGTCGGCCTGCAATCCGCAGGAACACCGCGTCAAGCAACCAGGGCATCTGCCGCGAAATTATGAATCCCCAAACGACCAAATTCCTGACCTGGGCCGCCAATCTGGTTGCTGCCGGCATGATCGCGGCGCTGGTTGCGTTCGGGTTCACGGCCATCGACAAGTTCCGCGTCGTCAATGAAAGCTGGCGCGCTTTCAACGAAAAGGCCACGGTTACCAGTCAGCTGTTGTTTAAGCTGCAGGCCGAAATCGGATACGGCGGCTTTATCCACAACTTCAAGAACTTCGTGCTGCGCCGGGACAGCAATTCCAATTTTCGAGCCGCCGATGACATCGCCCGGATCCGGGAGACGTTCGCCGTTTTGAGGACGACCCTGGTCGGCCCCGAAGAAGCGGAGGCGTTGAATAAGATCGAAGCCGTCTTCGGAGAATATTTCCAAAAGTTCAAGATCGCGGAAATGCTGGTTGCGGACGATCGCTCGCCGACCAATATCGACGCCTTCGTTAAGGTCGATGACCGCCCGGCGATCAAGGCGTTTGGCGACCTGGCCAAGATCGCGCGGGTGCGCAGCAGCGCGATCGCCGCGGAAACGGGCGCCCAGTTGAAGCAGGCCATCGATTTTCTGTCTTTCGGCGGGGTGCTCATCGCCTTCATCATCGCCGTTACCATCATGATCAACCTGTTCTTGCGCCGGACCGTTTCGGACAACGCGAAGATTCAGGCCGCCGATCGGGCGAAGTCCGATTTCCTTGCCAATATGAGTCATGAAATCCGCACGCCTTTGAACGCCATTGTCGGACTGTCCGGTCTGGCGCTGCGGACGGAGCTGACGGACCAGCAGCGCGATTACCTGGATAAGGTTCAGACGTCGTCCCATGCCTTGCTCGGGATCATCAACGACATCCTTGATTTCTCCAAGATCGAGGCCGGCAAGCTGAACATGGAGGAAATCGACTTCACCCTTGATCAGGTGTTCGAAGATCTGGCCGACATGATGGCCTCCCGGGTCGCCGACAAACCGATCGAATTGGCCTTCCGGATCGATCCGGACACGCCTTTGGACCTATGCGGCGATCCGCTGCGGCTCGGCCAGGTCCTGATCAACTTGACCACGAACGCGATCAAATTCACCGATCAGGGCGAAATCCTGGTCGAGGCCATGTTTCGAGGGCTGGAAGACGATCGGGTGCGGTTGCGCTTCGAGGTGTCCGATACCGGCATCGGCATGACCGAGGAGCAGACCGCTCGTTTGTTCCAGTCCTTCAGTCAAGCCGACGCGTCGACGACCCGGCAGTTCGGCGGTACCGGTTTGGGGTTGGCGATCAGCAAGAACCTGGTCGAACTGATGGGCGGTGAAATCGGGGTGCACAGCACGCCGGGGCGGGGTAGCACGTTCTGGTTCACGGTGACGGTCCGGCGTGCCGTGGCACCGGCGCCCCGGCGCCAGCCGTCTCCCGATCTTCGCGGGCTCAGGATTTTGGTCGTCGATGATAACCAGACGGCGAGAACGATCCTGACCGAATCCCTGACGGCCATGTCGTTCGATGCGACGGCCGTTCATTCGGGCGAAGCCGCCCTGGCGGAACTGAGCCGGTCCGTCACCGACAATGATCCGGAGCCTTATCGCTTGGTCCTCATGGATTGGTCGATGCCGGGCCTGGACGGGGTCGAAACGATCCGTGAGATCAAGAAGATCAAGGGGCTTGAATCTCTTCCCGCCGTCATCGTCGTGACTGCCTTTGGACGTGACAAGGTCCGTGAGACATCTCAAGAGGTCGGTGCCGCCGCCTTTGTCGTCAAGCCGGTCAATCAATCGACCTTGTTCGATACGATCATGAATATCTTCGGCAAGGACGCGACGCCGGTCCGAGATAAATCGCCGGACGGTCGTCACGCCGCAATGAGAACGGCGCTGTCGGGCAAGCGTGTTCTGCTGGCCGAAGACAACGAGATCAATCAGCTCGTCGCGACGGAAATTCTTCAAGCCGAAGGCATCGAGGTGGACGTGGCCGAGAACGGCAAGGACGCGGTTCGGATGGTCAAGGGGCGGGCCTATGACGCGGTCCTGATGGATCTACAGATGCCGGAGATGGACGGCTTCGAAGCCACCCAACTGATCCGCGAGGACCGGCGCTTTCAGACCCTTCCGATCATCGCCATGACCGCCCATGCGATGGTCGAGGAGCGGGAAAATTGCTTGGCTTCGGGAATGAACGATCACGTTGCGAAGCCGATTGATCCCGATATCCTGTTCGCGGCGTTGGCCCGCTGGATCAGGTCTTCGGAAAAGGCGGTCCCGCCGGTGCCGGCCGAGGCACGCCGCGCAAGCGACGGGAAGGCAGACGCCAAGCAGAAGGTGACCTTGCCGGATCAGATTACCGGGTTCGACATGGAAGAGGCGCGCACGGCCCTCGGCAACAACGAAGCCTTGCTGGCGCGTTTGTTCGCGGATTTCCTGGCAAAGTACATGGTCTACGGGGACAGGATCGCCGATGCCCTGAAGGCGGGAGATCGAGAGACCGCGGAACGCACCGCCCATTCTCTGAAAGGGGTCAGTGGGACGCTTTGCGCGACGCGGGTCTACGCCGCCGCCACGGCTGTTGACGCGGCCTTGCGTGAGGAGTCGGACGGCGATGCGGTTGACGGTCTGTTGGATGAGCTGTGCGCGGCGCTGGATGAAGTCCGGCAATCATTGTCCGCGGCGGTCGGGGACCGCTAACCGATAACGGCGCCGATCAATCGCGAATTTTCGAATGTGTTTGACGGCATATTCTCGCATCGATATACCGCCCAACTAATTGAAAAATATACCATATTAAAAATAGACGTTTTCTTTTAGTTGGATGGAAGGGTGCTATTTATGGTTGTTGTAGATCGGATGAATTGATGTTTGTTCATCCGATTTTTCCGCAAGAAGAGTGGCATCAGTGGATTGCCAAATCGAAAGTGAGGCCCCCTGTGACGGACGAGTTGAACCAGCCGAGCTTCGCGCTGCCCCAGACCTTTTATATCCATTATGATGAAATCGATGCGCAGCACGAAGGGTTGGTCGAGATCATAAACGCCTGCCTGGCGAAGCTTGTGGATGGCGTTCTCGAAGATTTCGAGGAACCGTTCGAGGAATTCATAACGCAACTGGCCACCCATTTCCGGCACGAGGAAAGCCTCATGCGCGATTTGGAGTTCAGTGGTTTGGAATGACACGCGGACCATCACAAGGACTGCCTGGAACGGGTGCACAAACTGATCGCGGACATGCGCGCGCAAGGCTATGCAGGGCTGCGCGAATTGCGCCTGTGCTTTCACGACATCATTTACGACATCGCCCACGCGGACCTGAAGTTCGGCGAATTCCTCGACGGGCTGGGATTGGCCCATCGTAAGGAGCAAGCCCGGAAGCGGACCGCTCGGTTATAGCAGCCGGCGGCGGATTTGGGCGTCGACCACGGCCAAGGCCGCCATGTTGACGATGCCACGCGACGTTACGGCACTGGTCATTACATGGGCGGGCATATCCGTGCCGATCAAAATCGGGCCGATGGGTAATCCATTGTCCAGCGACTTCAAAAGGTTGAAGGCGCTGTTGGCGGCCTCCCGGTCGGGAAACACCAAAAGATTAGCCATGCCTTTGAGCCGCGAATTGGGGAACACGCGGTTGCGCACGTCTTCGTCAATGGCGGCATCGGCCTGCATTTCACCCTCGACCTCCAGGTCCGGCGCCTGTTCACGGACCATTCGGAGGGCATCCCGCATCTTCTGGGCACAGGGCGTGTCGTCGGCGCCGAAGTTTGAATGGGACAACAGGGCCACCTTCGGTGTTTCACCGAAGCTTTGAACGAATTCCGCCGACAGCAGCGTCATCTCCGCCACCTCCTCGGCCGAAGGGTCGTGGGTCACCTGGGTATCGACCAGGAAGAACGTGCCCTTGGGCAGCAGCAGGACGCTCAATGCCGAGACGTCGCACACGTTCGGTGCCTTGCCGATCACATCCATCATATAGCGCAAATGGTAGTCGTAGCGCCCGATGACGCCGCACAGCATGGCGTCGGCCTCGCCCCGCTTCATCATGATCGCCGCGATCACCGTGTTGTTGGTGCGCACGATCTGGCGGGCAGCGCCCGGTGACACGCCCTTGCGTTCCATCAGCGCATGGTAGCTGCGCCAATAGTCCTCGTAGCGGGGATCGTTTTCCGGATTGCAGATTTCGAAATCCTTTTCCGGCTGTATGCGCAAGCCCAGGCGCTCGATGCGCATTTCGATCACGTCGGGCCGGCCGACCAGGATCGGCTTGGCGATGCCCTCGTCGACCAGGACCTGGGCCGCCCGCAGGACGCGATGGCTTTCGCCTTCGGCCAGGACCAGGCGCTTGGGGTCCTGCTTGGCGCGTTCGAAGATCGGCTTCATCAACATGCCGGAGCGGAACACGAACTGTTCCAGTTTGTCCCGATAGGCCTCGAAATCGGCGATCGGGTGCTTGGCGACGCCCGAATCCATGGCCGCTTTGGCGACCGCTGTCGCGACTTCAACGATCAGGCGCATGTCGAAAGGCTTGGGCAGCAGGTATTCAGGGCCGAACCTGAGATCCTCGCCCGAATAGGTGCGGGCCACGGTTTCCGAGCTTTCCGCCATGGTCAGGTCGGCGATGGCCTTGACCGCCGCCAGCTTCATTTCCTCGTTGATGGTCGTGGCCCCGCAATCAAGCGCGCCGCGGAAGATGAAGGGGAAGCAGAGCACGTTGTTGACCTGGTTGGGATAGTCTGACCGGCCCGTGCAGATGAGGGCCTGCGGGTTCGCGGCGCGCGCATCCTCGGGCAGAATTTCCGGGTCCGGATTGGCCAGGGCCAGAATGAACGGCCGTTCGGCCATGGTCTCGACCATTTCCTTCTTCAGGATGCCGGGGGCCGACAAGCCCAGGAACACATCGGCGCCGCGCACGGCGTCCGCCAGGGTGCGGGCGTTGGTCTTGGCCGCGTATTCGGCCTTCTGGTCGGTCATGTCCTCGGTGCGGCCTTCGAACACCACGCCGACATGGTCGACCAGGGTGATGTTTTCGCGCTTCACGCCCAAGGAAACCAACAGGTTCAGGCAGGCGATGCCGGCGGCCCCGCCGCCCGTGGACACCACTTTGACGTCCGATATGTTCTTGCCGACCACGCGCAGCCCGTTGGTCAGCGCGGCGCAGACGACGATCGCCGTTCCGTGCTGGTCGTCGTGGAACACGGGGATGCTCATGCGTTCCTTGAGCTTCTTTTCCAGGATGAAGCAGTCGGGCGACTTGATGTCTTCCAGGTTGATGGCGCCGAAGGTCGGCTCCATGGCGGCGATGATATCGACCAGCTTGTCGGGATCGGTCTCGTTCAGTTCGATGTCGAACACGTTGATCCCGGCGAATTTCTTGAACAGGACGGCCTTGCCCTCCATCACCGGCTTGGATGCCAGACCGCCGATGTTGCCCAGGCCCAGAACGGCGGTGCCGTTGGAGATCACGGCGACCAGATTCTGGCGGCCGGTCAGGTTGGCGACCTGTTCGGGGTCTTCCTTGATGGCCATGCAGGCAAAGGCGACGCCCGGCGAATAGGCCAGAGCCAGATCGCTCTGCGTCGCCAAGGGTTTTGTGGGGGTGATTTCCAGTTTTCCGGGGACGGGCTCCGCGTGAAAACGAAGGGCCCGTTCCTTCAGGGTGTCATCCATCCCAAACCTCTTTTCTTATTCATTGCGTGTTGATTGCGAGAAAGGTCTTGTAAGACTGCTCGCTGATCGGCAGAAAGACAACGAATTTCATGTTAGGGGCCCTCCCTTGAACGCCGACCACCGCCTTGAGCCCAATGCCGTGCTGCCAAAGGTCATCGGTCACCGTGGTGCTGCCGGCCACGCGCCGGAAAACACCCTGTCCGGCCTGCGCAAGGCCCATGAACTGGGCACGACCTGGGTTGAATTCGACGTCATGCTGACGGCCGAAGGCACGCCCGTCCTGATCCACGACGAAACCCTGGGACGCACGACCGACGGCAAGGGGCGCCTGACCGATCACCGCTGGGAAGACCTGCGCGGCCTCGACGCCGGCGCCTGGTTCAGCTCGGCGTTTCGGGGGGAACGCGTGCCGTCCCTGCATCAGGCCCTGGCCGTGCTTGGCCATCTGGGGCTCGGCGCCAATGTGGAAATAAAGCCGTCCAGCGATCAGGACGCGACCACGGGTGTCATCGTCGCCAAGACCCTGCAGGAAAGCTGGCCGGCGAATCTGCCGGCCCCCCTGTTGTCGAGCTTTTCCGAAAAGGCCCTGGCCGCCGCCGCCGATCAGGCGCCGGAATTTCCCCGCGCCCTTCTGGTCGGCAAGGTTCCGAGCGATTGGCAGGCACGGTGCGATTCGCTGGGGGCCACGGGGCTGCACGCCGGCGCCCGGCAACTGACCGAGAAACAAGCGCGGCGTGTCATTGACGCGGGCTATACGCTGCGCGTCTATACGGTCAACGATCAAGCCCTGGCGGACCGTCTTTTCGCCTGGGGTGCGGAAAGCGTGTTCAGCGACTTTCCGGACAGGATAACGCCGCCATGACGGCCGGCGGCCGGGTGTCGAAGGGAGTCTGCTGATGGCGATCATGTCGGTTGTGCAGGGGTCCTCGGCGCCAGGCCGCGCCATCGCGCTGGCGGTCGCCGGCGGTGCGCTTCTGACCATTTCCGACGCGGGCCTCAAGTATCTGGCGGGCGATCTGCCGCCGGGCCAGATCATGTTCATCCGCGGCGTCATCGCCGGTATTGCCTTGGTCATGGCGACTTTGGGAACGCGCGGGGCGGCAGCCCTCAAACCCCAGAAATGGGGATTGCATGCGGCGCGGGGCCTGATGGCGGCCGTGGCGACCTTCACCTATCTGGTCGGCATCGGCAGCCTGCCGCTGGCCACGGCGACCTCGATCCTGTTCGCCAGCCCGATCCTGCTGACCGCCCTGGCGCCCGTGTTCATCGGCGAAAGCGTCGGCTGGCGGCGCTGGTTGGCGGTTATCGTCGGATTCATCGGCGTGCTGATCATCGTGCGCCCGGCGGGCGACGCCTTCCAATGGGCGGCGGTGATGATCCTGCTGGCGGCCTTCGGCGAATCGGTCCGCGACCTGATCACCCGGGGAGCCTCGGGCCGCGAGACGACGCATTCCATGCTGTTCTCGATGATGGTGGTGGTCGGCCTGGCGGGTCTGTTCGTGCCGCCCTACGACTGGCCGCCGCTGTCGGGCGAACACTGGCTGATGATCATCATGGCCAGCCTGATCTGGACCTCGGCCCATTTTCTGTTGATCGAGGCGTTTCAGTTCGGCGAGGCGGCTTTGCTCGCCCCCTTCCGCTATTGCAATCTGTTCTTCGCGGCGATTCTGGGGTTCCTTATCTGGGGCGACCTGCCCGATTGGTTGACCTGGGCGGGCAGTGCGGTGATCATCTCCTCGGGGCTGTACATTCTGCACCGCGAGGTCCTGCGCAAGGCGCCGGTCATGGCCGCAGATCCGGTCCATGACACGCCCACGGACGACGGTCCGGTACAAGCCGGGGATGGGGAGCCGCCGCGTTGAACGCCATCTTCGTTGCCATCGTCGGGATTGCCTTCGTCATGGGGGCCGTGCGCCAGGTCGTCTGGGACGGCATCGGCGAAGCGCCCATGGCGTTGCTTGGAAAATCCATGATCGACGCCGCCGGCGGGGCGGTGACTCTGGCCATCGGCCTGGTCGGCGTGATGGCCCTGTTCCTAGGCTTGATGAAGGTGGCGGAGGAAGGCGGCCTGCTCCGCATCATCGCCAAGGTCCTGCGCCCGCTCATGGTCCGCCTGTTCCCCGAGGTGCCCGCCGACCATCCGGCAATGGGCTCGATGATCCTCAACATGTCGGCCAACGCGCTCGGCCTCGGCAACGCGGCGACGCCGTTCGGCATCCGCGCCATGCAGCAGCTGGATGAACTCAATCCCCACAAGGGCACGGCGACCAACGCCATGGCCCTGTTCCTGGCCATCAATACCTCGTCGGTTACCCTGCTGCCCACGGGCGTCATCGCGCTGCGCGCCGCCGCCGGATCCACGGACCCGGCCGGAATCGTGCCGACGACCTTGTTCGCGACCATCTGTTCGACCGCCGTCGCCATCGTATCGGCCAAGCTGCTGGCGCCCCGCTTCGCGGTCACCGCCGGGCCGGAAACGGATGTGCCGGCGGCAACCGAGGAATCGGTGCTGGAGGCGACGGAAGACATGAACGGCGCCGGGTCGGAAGCCTATCCGCTGTGGGTGTCGGTGACGGCGCTGCTCGCCGTCGGGACCCTGGTGCCGCTGACGGTGGTGTTCGGGCGCGAGATCGCGCCCTGGATCATCCCCGGCCTGATGGTGGCGCTGCTGGGCTTCGGCGCGGCCAAGCGGGTGCCGGTCTATGAATGCTTCGTCGAAGGGGCCAAGGACGGCTTCAACGTGGCGCTGCGCATCATTCCGTATCTCGTGGCGATCCTGACCGCCGTCGCCATGTTCCGGGCCTCGGGCGCCATGGATGCGGTCGTCGGCCCGCTGGGTGCCGTCACCGAACTGATCGGCCTGCCGGCGGAAGCCCTGCCCATGGCCCTGCTGCGCCCGCTGTCGGGTTCGGGGGCCTATGGCGTGCTGGCCTCGATCATCCAGGACCCGGCCCATGGCCCGGACAGCCTGGTCGGCTATCTGGTGTCGACCTTCCAGGGGTCGACGGAAACCACCTTCTATGTCCTGGCCGTCTATTTCGGCGCGGTCGGCATCCGCCGCATTCGCCATGCTCTGTTCGCGGCCCTGCTGGCCGACATCGTGGGCATCGGCGCCGCCGTCTTCATCGTCAATCAGCTCTACGGTTAGCGGAATACGCCGAACCCAACGAAGGGTCCCGACCAATGCCTCTCATGACTGCCGTTCACGGTTCCAGTGCGCCCGGCCGCGCGATTTTGGCGATGATCGGGGGCGGCCTGCTGGTCACCGGCAACGACGCGGCCATGAAGTGGCTGGTGTCGGGATATCCTGTCGGGCAGCTTCTGTTCATCCGCGGCATGTTCGCCTTCGTCGCCATCGCCCTTTTCGTGCGGTTCTACGGCGGGCTTACCAGCCTGCGGATCGTCAACCCCCGGTTCCATGTGATGCGCGGCCTGTTGGTCGTGTTCGGCACCGTTGTGTTCATCACCGGCCTGGGTCATTTGACCCTCGCCGATGCGATCGCGGTGGTCTATGCCGGACCGATGTTCGTGACGGCACTGGCGCCGCTTCTGATCGGCGAAGTCGTGGGCTGGCGGCGCTGGCTGGCGGTCATGGGCGGGTTCATCGGCGTGATGATCATCATCCGGCCGGGAACCGAGGCCATGCAATGGGCCGTGATCTTTCCCTTGGCGGCGGCCCTGGCGGGGGCGCTGCGTGACCTGATTACCCGCAGTGCCGCGGCGACGGAACATTCCAATGCGTTGCTGGCGACCAGCACGGCGGCGGCCACGGTCGCCGGCCTGTGCACCCTGCCGTTCGGCTGGATGCCGGTCCCCTTGGAGGATCTGGCGCTGATGGCCCTATCCGGCCTGCTGTTGGGTTCCGCGCATTTCCTGATGATCGAAAGCTTCCGTTATGGCGAGGCCGGACTGGTCGTGCCGTTCAAATACCTGAACATGGTTTTCGCCGTGACCCTGGGATTTGTTCTGTGGGGCGATCTGCCCGATGCCTGGACCTGGACGGGGTCGGGCGTGCTCATCGCCAGCGGGCTTTACATCCTGCACCGGGAGCGCATCCGCCATCGGATGCCGACGCTGCCGTCGGATGCCCATGGCGCGGGGCCGGCCGGACGGCGGCCCGACTGATATCCTGATTACTGCGCGGGGGCGGCGGGGGAGACTTCGACCGGCGAGCCCGCGGGCAGACCGCCGGAGAAGGTCGGCGCCGCCGGCTTGGTAACATCCGCCGGCAGGGCCTGCTTCAGGGCGTCGCGGGCGACGATCGCTTTCTGGTCGCCGTTCTCAGCCGCCGCGCTGATCCATTTGTAGGCCAGGCGGTCGTCCTTTGGCACGCCCTGCCCGTTGTAATAGAGGATGCCCAGATTGTACTGGGCGGCGGCGTTGTTTTTCTCGGCCGAGCGGCCGAACCATTCGGCGGCCTTGGCATAGTCCTTGGCCACGCCGGTCCCGTTGTAATGCATGACCCCGATGGAATACTGCGCGCCCGGGTGGCCGCCGATGGCGGCCTGGGCGAACAGCTTGGCGGCCTCTGCCTTCTGCTCCTGGGTCTTGGCATCGGCGAACAGGGAGAGGGCGCGCTTGTAGGTCAGATCGGCGGTGGCCTCGCGTTCCTCGGGCGATGCCGGTGGGGTTTCGACCGCCTGGGCGGGCTCGGGCGTCACGGCGGCGGTCTGCGCGGCCGGGGGCGCCGGTTCGGGCTTGGCTTCCTCGGTGGGCGGATTGGTCAAGGCCAGGGGTTTGTCCGTGGCTTCGGGGGCCGGCGGCGCGGGCGGCGCCACGGGTTCCTCGGCGGGGGCGGTCTCGGCCGTGGGTTTTTCCGCCGGTGCCAGGTTTGCCGCGGGCTTTTCTTCGGCGGGCGGCGTCTCTTCGGCAGGCGGCGTCATCGGCGGCTCTTGGGGAGCGGCCTCGGCCGGCTTGTCCATCATTGCCGGCTCGCCGGTGGGGGCGTCCGCCGGTATTTTTTCTTCCGTGGCCGCGGGCTCGGCGGCCGGTTCTTTCGGATCGTCGGGACGGGCCATGGGCTCCATCTGGGTGACGTGGCGGACCGGCGGCAGGTTCTGCGTGTACTGGGAAGTCAGGTCCAGGTCGAAGCGGTCGCGCAGGTCCCACCAGATCGACCGCGCGGTGAAGCTCAAGTCGTCGCTGCTGAAATCGACCGTGTCCTTGATGGCGCCTTTCAAGTCCATGACCTTGGCGAGTTGGGCATCCGGCAGGCCGGCCGCGCGCAACTGTGCGGCAAAGGCTTCATCCTTGTAGAACACGGCAAGCCCCACCCCCGCGGCGGCCGCGACGATCAACAGTAGAATAAAACCTGTAAACAGTTGCCCTAAGGGGCCTCTGCGCTTCGCCATGCGGCGAGCCCTCCTTCGCCGAAGCACCTAATCAATTTAATCTAATGTGTTTTTCCGCTTCGTGGAACCCGCCAATAGGCATAGTCCGGTCGTGCCACATGGGGATACGCAACGGCCTGGCTTGTGCATCAGGGATTTCCTTTCTCCCGGGCCTCGGCCTGGGCCCGCAGGCCAGACAGCGTGGCGGACGGCGTGATCGCCTCCGGATCGGTGCGCAGTTCGATCAAAGCGGGC
Source organism: Rhodospirillaceae bacterium (assembly GCA_002706405.1). Classification (GTDB taxonomy): domain Bacteria; phylum Pseudomonadota; class Alphaproteobacteria; order Rhodospirillales; family Casp-alpha2; genus UBA1479. The sequence goes on from PALN01000077.1 coordinate 86,134, forward strand.
GAATCGGCGGCTTTGGCGCGGGCGAAGGCGTCGGCGAACTGGGCCGTTTCCGTGACCACCTCACCGGTCGCGCCATAGGCCTTGGCCAGGGCCGCGAAATCCGGATTGACCAACTGCGTGCCCGACACGCGGCTGGGATACTCGCGTTCCTGATGCATGCGGATGGTGCCGTACATGCCGTTGTTGACGACGATGAAGATGACGTTGGCGCCGTATTGCTTGGCTGTCGCCATTTCCTGGCCGGTCATCAGGAAACAGCCGTCGCCGGCGAAGCAAACCACGTCGCGTTCCGGATGGCGCAGCTTGGCGGCAACCGCCGCCGGCACGCCGTAGCCCATGGACCCGGAGGTCGGCGCCAGCTGCGTCGCGTAATCCCGGTAGCGATAGAAGCGGTGAACCCAGGCCGTGTAGTTGCCGGCGCCGTTGCAGATCATGGCGTCGGCGGGCAGTTCGTCGCGCAGCCAGGCAATGATCTGGCCCATTTGTACGTCGCCGGGGGTTTCCGGCGGCTCGGTCCAGGCCAGGTATTCGTCGTGCGCCGTGCCGGCCCAATTGTCCCAGCGCCCGGTGACCGGCGCCATTGCTTTGGCGGCGGCGGCGAAGCCGGGCATGCCGGAATTCATGGCGAGTGCCGGGCGGTAGACGCGGCCCAGTTCCTCGGCCCCCGGATGGACATGGACCAGGCGCTGCTTCGGCACCGGGATGTCGAACAGGTCGTAGCCGCCCGTGGTCATCTCGCCCAGGCGCGGGCCGACGGCCAGGATCAGGTCCGATGTCCGGACCCGTTCGGCCAGCTTCGGGTTGATGCCGATGCCGACGTCCCCGGCGTACAGCGGGTGGTCGTTGGGCAGCAGGTCCTGGCGGCGGAAGGACACGCTGGTCGGGATGTTGTTGGCTTCGGCGAAGGCGCGAATGTCCTGGGACGCCTGTTCGGTCCAACTGCCGCCGCCCAGAATCATCAGCGGGCGTTCGGCCGTTTCCATCATGGCGCGCAGCTCGGCCATGGCGTCCGGTCCCGGATGGGCCTGCACGACATGGGCCGGGCCGGGGATGGTGACCTGTTCCATCACTTCCTCGGTCAGCATGTCTTCGGGCAGGGCCAGCACGACGGGGCCCGGGCGGCCCGACATGGCGGTGTGAAAGGCATGGCTGACGTATTCGGGCACGCGGGCCGGGTCTTCGATCTGGGCGACCCATTTGGCCATCTCGCCGAACATGCGGCGGTAGTCGATTTCCTGGAACGCCTCGCGCTCGACCTGATGGCGGGCGACCTGGCCGATGAACAGGATCATCGGCGTGGAATCCTGAAACGCGATATGGACCCCGGCGGAGGCGTTGGTCGCCCCCGGGCCGCGGGTCACGAAACAAATGCCCGGCTTGCCGGTCATCTTGCCGTCGGCGTCGGCCATGATGGCGGCGCCACCTTCCTGACGGCAGATCACCAGATCGATGCCCGGTGCGTCGACCATGGCGTCGAGCACGGCGAGATAGCTTTCCCCCGGTACGCAGAAGGCGCGATCGACCCCGTTGGCAACCAGCGTTTCGACCAGGAGCCGCGCCCCCGTTTGACCCTGTGGCATGATGATGTTCCCCTTGTCGGCGGTGGTCTTTTGTTTACTCCGCCAGCCCGGCGGCTCTCTGTCTTAGCGAAAGATCGGGGCCGGGGGAAGCCGTCTCGATCTCGCAGGCGGTCTCGCCGGAACAGCAGGGATCGACGTTCTGCCCGCAGGTCCGGCATTGCACATGGCCGTGCACGGACACGGGCTCGGACGGCTGATGGCACAGCGGGCAGCGCCAGGGGGCGGACGAGGGAGACATGGTGGGCTCCGGCAGTTTGGGATGAAAATTGTGTACAATCGTCGCCCCAAGCGGTGACAGAGGCCAGCCCGGAATTTAAGATGCCCGCCCGCGGGGGGCTTCGGTTCCCCGGCCTGCGCCCGAGGGGCGTGGAAATTTTACGAATCGATCAGGGAGGCACGCAGAACATGAGCGGCAAGGACATCACCATTCAGGCCAAGGACGGCGGTAGTTTTTCGGGTTATCTCGCCCTGCCCGAAGGCGGCAGCGGCCCCGGCGTCGTGGTCATCCAGGAAATCTTCGGCGTCAACGCGGTGATGCGCGAAATCACCGACGGCATGGCGGCGGCAGGCTATGTGGCGCTGTGCCCCGACCTGTTCTGGCGCCAGGAGCCGGGCATTCAGATCACCGACCAGACCGAGGCCGAATGGGCCCGCGCCTTCGAACTGTTCAACGGCTTCGATCTGGACAAGGGCGTCGACGATCTGGAATCGACGATCCAGGCCCTGCGTGCCGTCGACGGCTGCACCGGCAAGGTCGGGACCATGGGTTTCTGCCTGGGCGGCCGGCTCGCCTTCCTGACCGCGACGCGGACCAGCGCCGACGCCGCCGTCAGCTACTACGGCGTGATGCTGACCGACCACACGGACGAGGCGCTGAAAGCCCCCTGCATGCTGCACATCGCGACCGAGGACGAATTCGTGCCCAAGGATCAGCAGGCCGCGGTCCATGCCGCCCTCGACGGCAACCCCAAGGCCGTGCTGCACGACTATGAAGGGCAGAATCACGCCTTCGCGCGGGTCGGCGGCAAGCATTACGATAAGGTCTCGGCCGATCTGGCGCGCCAGCGGACGCTGGAATTCTTCAAATCACACATCGGCTAGGCGGTTGAAATAAAATCACCTTTTTTCTGAAAGGACTCGTTTCAGTAGAAAAACGCGACCTGAGTGACTCTCATCACATCGGTCTTGACCCGCCTTCCCTATAAAGAAGGCTGATGAGATTCACTCTTTACCTGATCCACACCGGGCCGGTTTCACCGCCCGGTGTTTTTTTTGTCGGCACGCCCAAGGGGCGCCGTGATTTAATGGCTGCCGTCTCGACGGAGGGGCAGGCCATGAAAAACCTCATAAGCGCATTGGGTCTGATTGTTCTGGGCAGCGCCCTCGGTGCGGCCTTCGCCGCGCCGCGCGGCCCGCTCTGGACCTATCACAACGGCAACACCTTGCAGGGGCAGACTGCCGAGTACCGGCAGGGGTTCATGATCGGCGTCATCGACGGCTATCTGCAGGGCCAGCGCGCCCGGGCGGAAACGGGCGACGACGGCCTGTGGCTGGACAACTGCCTGACCGCCGGCTGGACTCTGAAGCGCGCCGATCGGGAATTGGCCGAACGGTTCGACGCCTCGATCCCTCTCTACCCCAATCCCGCCGCCGCCATCGTGCTCGATAATCTGAAGGATGCCTGCGCGGGCAAATAACCGGCAAAACCGGGCTTCCGCCGGGATGCCCGTCCGCGTAGACTGTTACCATTCGTTAAGCATAAATCATCACGAGGCTTACCATGCGCCCGCCGTCCCCCGCGCGTTTCGAGACAGAGCCCGATTTCACGCCGACCATTCACATCCGGCCGCGCGTCGACAGGGTGGATCCACGGCTCAGCGCGCATATCCATCACCTGGTCGAGACCTATCCACAGGAATCGGTGCGGGTCATCCGTGAATGGATGGCGGAAGGGCCTGCCCGGCATCTGCGCCATTGACCGTTTGCCAACGGGCAAAAACCTTCTACAAATCCCGACCACATTGCGACCACCATCCGCCGACCAGGAGCCCATCCCCTTGCCCGATATCGACCTGAAAGACGCCACTAGTTTTGATTGGTGGACGGACGTCTCGATCCGCTTTTCCGATCAGGACCCCAACCTTCACGTCAACAACACGGCCTTCGCCGTCTATGCCGAAGCGGGGCGGGTTGACTACCTGAACGCCATGCGCCGGCATCTGGGCATCGAGCCGCGCTCGGCGCTGGTCAGCGTGCAGATCAGCTATGTGAACCAGCTGTACTACCCGGGCGACGTGCGGGTCGGCACGCGGCTTCTGCGTCTCGGCAACACGTCCTACACCCTGGGGCAGGGCCTGTTTGCCGGGGACAAGGTGGTTGCCACCTCGGAAGCGGTCCTGGTGTTCTTCGACTACGAAAAGAACGCCAGCCGCCAGGTGCCCGCCGACCTGCGCCAGGCGTTTGAATCCGGCGCCCGGCTGGTCCCGGGCTGAACCGGTCAGCGCCGCGGCACGGCTTGAAGTCCGTGCGGCGCCTTATGCCCGGAACGGCCCTGTCACAAAAGCGTCACGCCGCTGCCTCTCAATCGTAATCATTTGAGCTCTATTGCATCGTTTGCCTGCCGGTAACGTTCGGGTGCACCCCTGAACGAAGACCTTGCTGTGTCGACGCGAAGGCCCCGGCAGCAGTCCTGTATTAATGAATGCCGCGAAAGGGCCGTTCGCCTTGCGGCATCAGGCGAGAGGGTAAAAGATGCTGATCGGCCGTACATCTATCCGGTTCCGAACGTTCCTTGGCTTCGCATCGGTGATCGTGCTGTTGGGTATATCCGCCGGCGTTTCCGTGACCCGCTTCGCCGGGTTTGCCGAGACCGGAAAGACCATCGTCAAGGACGTCGACCTGGTCGGCGCCGCCAACGAATACGCCTTTCGTCTGTTTGAATTATCCGAAGCGGTCTACCGCTTCCGCGATAGCAAGTCCGATGCCGCCATTGAGGGGATCGAGCAGGCCCGTGCGGCTGCGGACAACGCGGCGGAAGTGATCAAGGGCGCCTTCGCAGATAGAGGCGAGGAAGAATTGGCGGAGGCGCTGACAGCGGCGCAGGCTCTGTACGGGGCCCAGTTGGATGATCTGATCCGGCGCATCAGCGGCGACAAGGAAGGTGCCGATGTGATCCTGCTGGCGGCGGAAAAGCTGCCGTCGTCGATTGCCGGGTTGGTCGCGTTCCTCAAGGCCTACGACCATCCCAACGCGGCGGAACTGGCCGGCACCGTCGCGCGCCGTGGAGCGGAGGCTCTACAGGCGGCGTTGAAGCTTGCCGTGTCGCGCGACACGACCCAGGGCGCGGCGGTCCTTGGCGCCGTCTCGCGCCTGGGCGACGTGGTTACGGCGGTTCGCGGCTTGCTGAAAGAACAGAAGGTGCCGCGTCGCGATCAGCGCGCGGCCAAGTTTGCCGGACGTGACGTCGATACCCTGCGTCAGGGGGTCGCGTCGTTCTCCGGCGCCGTTCAGGGAACCAATGATTCTTGGCGCCTGTTCAAAAGCACGTTGAACGGATTGCAGGACCGCATCGCCGACCTTCGCGGCGCCGCCCTGACCCATCAGTCCGAAGGGCTGGCGGGACTGACCGAGCGGTCGCGCGGCGCCGTGCGCGAAGGCGCGGTGGTCGGCATCGCGGGCGTGTTGATCGCCGTTCTGCTGGCCTGGCTTCTGGGCCGCAGCATCGTGCGCCCGCTGAACCGCCTGCGCGATGACGTGTCCGCGATGACCCCCGCGCGGGACGACGCGGCCTCGGCCGTCTCCCGCGACGAAGTGGCGCAACTGGCCCAAGCCTTCGACATCTTCCGCCGCGAACACGAGGAGGCCGAACGCCTGCGCCTGGAGCGCGATGCGGAACAGCAGCGCCAGTCGCAGCGCGCCGCCGCCATCGCCGGCATGACCACGGAATTCAACGATCAGGTAAAGCAGGTGTTCGACGCCTTCGGGCATTGTATTCAGCGCATGGGGCAGACGGCCAACAGCATGAACGAAAACGCCGAACGCACGACCGAGCAGGCGGTCACCGTGTCTTCGGCCACGGAACAGGCGGCGACCAATTTCCAGTCCGTCGCCGTGGCGGCGGAGCAGATGTCCATGTCCTTCGCCGAGATCGACCAGCAGATCCGCCTGTCGTCGGAAAAGGTCGATGCGGCGGTCGCCGACAGCCGCGAAGCGGGGACCCGCATTTCCAAGCTGGCGCGGTCGGCCGATCGCATCGGCGATGTGGTCAGCCTGATCACCGATATTGCCGAGCAGACCAATCTGCTGGCCCTCAACGCGACGATCGAGGCGGCACGCGCCGGAGACGCCGGCAAGGGTTTCGCGGTGGTGGCCGGCGAGGTCAAATCCCTGGCCCAGCAGACGACCAAGGCGATCGGCGAGATCGAACTTCAGGTCGGGGGGGTCCAGGCCGCGACCCGCGATACGGTGCGCGTGATCGAAACCGTCACCGCCAAGGTCGGCGAGATCGCGGAAGTGGCCGACAGCATTTCCGCCGCCATCGAAGCACAGGTCCGGGTGACCAGCGAAATCGCGCGCAGCGTCGAACATGCGACCCAGGGGGCGTCCTCGGCGGCGGAAAACATCGCCACCGTGTCCGAGGCGGCCAAGGCGTCGGGTGCGGTCGCCAATGACGTGCTCGATACCTCGCGCGAATTGGAACAGATGTCGGGCCGCCTGCGCACGGTCATCCAGGGCTTCCTGACGGACGTGCGCGCGGCCTGACATTGACGGCTCCCGGCGGCGTGGTGCAGGCTCCGGCCAACGATCAACAACACACCGGGAACCCACCCATGTTCTGGAATGTCAATGAAACCGCGGACCACGGTCTGCCCCGCAATCCGTGGAAGGCCTGTGTCGTGCCGCGGCCGATCGGCTGGATCACCACGATCTCCGAAGATGGCGAGGTCAACTTGGCGCCTTACAGTTATTTCAACGCCTGCGGCGAGAACCCGCCCATGGTCATGTTTTCCGGCGGCCCCCGGCCCGAAGGCCCCAAGAAGGACACGGTGGCGAACTGTGAGGTCCAGGGTGAATTCGTTTGCAACATGTCGACCTGGGCGCTGCGCGACGCCATGAACCAGTCGAGCGCGGCCCTGCCCGCGGGCGAGGACGAAACCCGCTTCGCCGGGCTGGAAACGGAGCCGTCGACCCTGGTCAAGCCGCCCCGCATCAAGGCCGCCCCCATTCATATCGAATGCGTCTATCACCAGACCGTGGTCATGCCCCACAACGTGAATGAAGAAGGCAACCGCGTGGTGTTCGGGCGGGTCGTCGGTATTCACATCAAGGACGAGGTCTTGACCGACGGTTTCGTCGATATGGCCAAGGTACAGCCCATCGCCCGCCTGGGTTACATGGACTACGCCCGTGTCGATACGGTGTTCCGCATGGATCGCCCCACCATGAAAGCGGCGGAATAGGGCGGGACGCCGGCGGGGAGGCCGGTCAGCCGGTGCGCTTCAGGCGCATCAGTTCGTGAACGGATACCTGCGGGAAGATGCCCGGCGTGCCTTCGCGGTACAGCATCATTACCCCGTTGCGAATGTCGGGGAAGCCGTCGCGGGTATCGTCGAAATGACGAATTTCCAATGACACGGCCTTCTGCGTCACCTTGTCGACCGCCCGCCAGATCATGGTCGGGTTGTCGCGCCGGGCCTGTCCGAAGGGTGCGACCGAGCGGGTCACGGTCGACGTCGGCGGGCCGAAGCGGCGGACCAGCCAGTCGGCGATCTCGCCAAAGCCCTCGGCATTGAATACCGTATGGATACGGGTCGGCGCGCCGTCGTCGAAGCGCACGACCGACCCGGTGCCCGTGTACAGGATCGTCGAGACCAGGAACCTGGGTTCCAGGAACGCGGGCCATGTCAGTTCCTTGATGCAGAACTGGGTGCGTCCGTTGCTCTTCTCGATGCATTCCGGGGCCCGGCCTTCGCCGCCGCGGGCATTCTCCGGAATGAAGGTGTTGTAGAGGCTGGTGCCGGCGCCGACAGACAGGGTGACCCCGTCAAGGGTCCGGCCCTGGTTGGCAAGGGCGGTCCGGGGAACGCTCCCGTCGGCCAGGGCGGCGATGGCGGGCGGGTCGATGACGGCGCCGTCGGCCATCTGAACCTTGGTCACCGGCCAGGCACTGGCGGCGTTGGCGCCCGCGGGCAGGGGGCCCAACTGAGCGGCGGATTGCAGGCCCTTGTCGAAACCGGCACGGAAGTTTGCGGGCGTCACATAGGCGCTGGCCAGGTCCTGCACGGGCGGCGCCTGACCGGGCAGCACCACGGGCAGGGTCCAAGCCGCCGGCAGGACCGGACGGCCTTCCACGTCCAGCCGGACTTCGGAACCCGCCGGCAGGGCGGCCAGGATTTCCTGGGGCGTCGCCACCGGCGGTTCAGCCTCGACGGCGGACGGTTTGTCGCTGTCGAGCAGGCTGGACAGATCGCCCAGGGCTTGGGACAGGGGGTCGCTGCCCTCGGCGGTTTTCTGGCCTTCGTCCGGCAGGGCGCCGACGCCCAGTTCGGCGGCAAGCGGATCGCCGCCTCCGCCGCCCAGGCCCAGCTCAGCGGCCAGCGGGTCAGCCGCGGGGGTTTTGGGGGCGGGCGCGTCGATGCCCAGTTCGGCCGCCAGAGGGTCGGCGGCGGGGGCGTCCAGGCCCAATTCGGCGGCGAGCGGATCGTTCTTGGGGGCGGGTGCGCCGAATTCCTTATTCAAGGCATCGAGGGAGCCGTCCGCTTTTGCGGCGGATCGGGCCGGGCGCGGAGTCTCGCGGATCGGCGGGGCGTCCGGCAGGTTGGCGGCAAGCTTCTGGTCCGGGGCTTTTGCCTGGCCGTCCGGCAGATTGGTCAACTGCGGCACCGGCGGGGTGGCGGGTGCGGGCGTGCCGCGTTCCGGCGGCGGCGCTTTCAAGGAGCGATGGGCGGCGCGCACGTCCGGTTCGTCCGGCGATACGTCGCGGAACCAGGGATCGCGGGCAAAGTTCTTGCGGCCCTTGGGATCGGGCGGAGGCAGCGGGATTTTCAAACGCCGGGACAGGTTGGTGCTCGGCGGCGGGCCGTCGACGGCGGAGGTATCGGTCTTGAGGTTCTTTCTCTCGGCCTCGCTCAGGGCGGCCTCGGCCGCCTGTGCTTCGGCGGCTTTCATCTTGGCGCGTGCGCGCAGATGGCTGAGGGCCTCGTCCCGGCTGTCTGACAGGGAGTCCTCGGCATCGCGGGCAACCGGTTTGGCGAGCAGGGAATCAAGCCAGGCCAGCCGGTCCTTGGGCGCCAGAGCCATGAGGTCGACCTTGGCGGGGGCTTTTGCCGTGGTGGGGCCGGGGGCGGCGGCGTCCTTGTCGCCAGACGGTTGATCGAGCATCGACAACAGCGGATCGAGGCCGCCGTCGGGCAAGGGGTCCGTGCCGCCGTCGGGCTGGGCCAGAGCCTTGGCCAGGGGGTCGGCGGGGGCGGGGCTGCCGGCCAGGGCGCGCGGCAGGTCCGCTTCCGGCAGGTCCGGGCTGCCGGCTTCCATGGCCGGGTTGTTCTGCGCCGCCAGTTTGTCCAGGTCGGGCGAGGCGTCGGTCGGGCCGTCGGGGGCGGCGGCGATGGCCTCGCTGCGACTTTGCGGCGCGGCCGGTTCCGCCGATGGGCTGTCCGTTTCACTGAGCCGTGCCGGCGGGGGCGGGGCCTCCGCATTGTCGCCGAACCCCAACAGGTCGCCGAGCCACCCCTTGGCGCGGGCCAGCATGCCGGGCTTGGGCGGGGTGGCGCCTTGTCCCCGATCAGCGGGCTCCAGGGCCAGGGGCGGAGCGTCCTTCCCGGCGGTTTCCGCCGGCACCGGCGTCAGGAC
>PALN01000078.1 GCA_002706405.1 Rhodospirillaceae bacterium
GCCGGAAACCAGGTTTTCATAGATCTGGCTGCCCGGCAGGGACACGGTCGACGCGCCCAGCTTGGCCAGAACGTCGCCGCCCAGGCCCGGGATACGCATCTTCAGGCCCTTGAAATCTGCGGCGGAGTTGATTTCCTTGTTGAACCAGCCACCCATCTGGCAGCCCGTGTTGCCGCAGGGGAAGCCCTTGATGCCGAAGCCGGCCGCAAGTTCGTCATGCAGCTGCTGGCCGCCGCCGTACTTCATCCAGGCGTCCATTTCCGCATAGGCAAAGCCGAACGGAACGGCGGTGAAATAGGCCCAGCCCGGGTGCTTGCCTTTCCAGTAGTAGTCGGCGCCGATGTAGGCCTGGGAATTGCCCGAGGCCACTTCGTCGAAGGAATCGAAGGCGCCGACGCGTTCGCCGGAAGCGAAGTATTTGACCTGGATACGGCCATCCGTCAGGACCGGGATGCGGGCGGCAAGGCGCTGCGCACTGAGACCAAGGCCCGGAAAATCACGGGGCCAGGTGGAGACGATGATCATCTCCTTGCGGCCCTGCGAAATCGCAGGCTTGGCAAGCGTCACGGCGGCTGCGCCGGCGACGCCGGCAACTGCGGATTTTTTAAGGAACTCACGTCTTTGCATTAAAATTCTCCCTGTTGGCGTGGTTAGTCGTAGTAGGCAATTTTGATTGTTGGGTGCGATTTTGCACAGCCGTGCACCGATTGGCTACACTCAATTATCATTGATGCGACATATTCACGCAACCAGCCCCAACAGGGCTGTATTGACCATTTATTAGGCACCCAAATTACCCGTCCTACGGCCGTCGGCAATTTTCAAGAAAACACGCCGCCCGCTTGCCCTACCTGCCGTAAACGCTGCCGCAGCGCGAGCTCCGAGATTTCGCCCTGGCCTCAAAAAACAGATAATGATAATTAGTCGCAATAATTCCAGCGACACTGCGTGGCGCCGCGCAGTCCTTTTGCGGAGCCGACATGTCCACGGATAGTCAGCGCGATCTACTGACCCATATATTTCAAGCCCAACGCCGAGCGCTGGTCGGCACGATCTATCGCATGGTCGGCTGCCTGTACACGGCAGAAGACCTGGCCCATGACGCCTATTTGCGCGTTGCCAACGCGGCCCGCGAGCGGCCAGTGACCCACTTGCAGGCGTTCCTTTACCAGACCGCGCGCAATCTGGCGCTGGATCATATCCGCCGCGAGCGCCTTCGCGGCACGTTCATGTCCGCCGCCCCCGACGGCACCACCGACGCCATCGCCGCACCGCAGCCATCGCAGGAAACGGCTGTGATGGACGCCCAAAACCTGACTCAAGTCGAGGATGCTCTGGCGACCCTGCCGGATCGCGCGCGCCGGGCCCTGATGTTGTCGCGCCTGGAGGGGCTGACCTATCCAGAGATCGCCCGCCGCCTGGGCGTGTCCGAGAATACCGTTTACAACGACATTCGCGCCGCCCTGGCCCGCTGCCTTGCCGCAGTCGATGACGGAGACACAGCGTGAGCCTTCGCAAGAGAATTTTGGGAGACTCCGCTCCGTCAACCGTCTCATCTATATCCGCCGCCTCATCCGCGGATGGCAACCGACGACGCATCACCATGGCCCATGACGATGAAAACCCTGATCAAGACGCCGCAATTGCAGAGGCCCTTGATTGGTTCACGCGCCGCCAATCGGGGACGATGACGACGGACGAGGCGCGCACCTTCACCGCCTGGCACGCCGCCCATCCGGACAATGCCCGCGCTTATGACCGCGTGGTCCGGCTTTGGGCCTCGCCGGAATTCGCCCGCGCTGTGGAAACCCAGGCAGCGGCCCCGACGCCCTCCCCCCGCCCCCGCGCCGTGTTGCGCCCGCTGTTGGCCCTTGCCGCCGCCTTGGTTCTGGCCGTCGGCTTGGGCCATCTGCTCGCCGGTAATCCATTCCAACCATCTGCCGACCATGGGACGGAAACGGGACAGCGCGCCAAAATCCCTCTGCCCGACGGGTCGATGGTGCTGCTGAACGCGGAAAGCGCCATGAACGTTTCATTTAATGCCGACAGGCGCCGGGTGGAACTGGTCCGAGGCGAGGCCTTCTTTGACGTACGCCTCGATACGGAGCGGCCGTTCGAGGTCGCCGCCGGCCGCTCACTCACCCGCGTCGTCGGCACGGCGTTTTCCGTCACCTTGCAAGGCGGTGATACGGAAGTCCGCGTAAAACGCGGACATGTGCGGGTAACGGGCGACGATGGCGGCATGGCGGTGGACCTGACCCCTGGCGAGGGCGTGACTGTCACCGCCGGCCATACGGGCGGTGCGGCGGCGTTCGCCCCTCAAACAGCCTTCGCCTGGACCGACGGCCGCTTCGTTTTTCATGACCGGCCGCTGGCCGAGGTTTTGAACAGGCTATCCCGCCATCACAAGGACCGGGTGATCCTGGCGACGGAGCGACTGCGCCGGCTCCGGGTCAGCGGCAACTATCGTCTGGACGACCCCGCTGCCGTGGTCGCCGCTCTGGCCGAGGTGGCCGGAGCCGACGTCATCCGCCTTCCCGGCTTGCTGACCGTTCTGCACTAGCAATTTTTTTAATTTTTTGTTGGGAGACGACCGCCCCTTGTTCGTCTCGGCTTCATAAATGCGAATGCGTCGCAAATTCAAATGCGCGCCGCCGCGAAGACCATAAGGGCCAATAAGGGGAATAACGAGCCATGACCACCACCCGCACCCGCCGCTTCACGGCGGCCTTGATGACCTGCACGGCCCTTGGCCTGTCCGCGGCCTATGCCTTGACGGCGCCAGGCACAGCCCATGCGGCGGAAGTCGCCGAAGAAGCTCTGGTTGCCTTCGACATCGCCGCCCAGCCGCTCGGCGCCGCCATCGACGCCTTCATCGCCGCCACGGGCTGGCAGGTCGGGTATGCGGCCGAGGTCACTCGCGACCGCAAGTCACCGGGAGTAACCGGCAGCCTGACACCGACCGCGGCGCTCACGCGCCTGCTAACCGGCACGGGCGTCACCTTCCGCTTGACCGGCGCACGCACGGTCGCCCTCGACGGGCCGCAGGCAGGTGGCGACCGCATCACGCTGGGCATAGTTTCCGTCGAGGGCCGCGCCCAGCCGCACCAGTCGCAGATCGGCAACCTGCTGCCCGAGTACGCCGGCGGTCAGGTGGCGCGCGGCGGTTCCGTCGGCATCCTGGGCAACAAGGACATGATGGATACGCCGTTCACCCAAAACAGCTACACATCGAAACTTATTCAGAACCAACAAAACCGCGATATTTCCGATACCGTCCGCAACGATCCGTCGATCGGGATCAGCACCCCTGCGCATTACGGCGGCTCTTCGTTCTCCATCAGGGGGGTCGATATCGGAAACTACGATATCCTGTTCAACGGCGTTCCCAACGTCGCCCCGACGCAGGTCACGTCGATGTCGGCGGAAAGCATCGAGCGTGTCGAGGTTCTGCGCGGCGCCAGCGGCCTGCTGAAGGGCATGGCCCCCGGAGAATCGATCTCCGGCGTCGTCAACGTCGTGCCCAAACGGGCCGGTGACAATCCCTTCATGCAATTCACGCCCGATTACACCGGCACATCGAACTTCGGGGGGCATGTAGACCTGGGCCACCGGTTCGGCACGGATAAGGAATTCGGCGTGCGGTTCAACGGTGTGTACCGCGACGGCGACATGCCGATCGATCACCAAAGTCAGGAAACGCGCCTGGCGGCCTTTGGCCTGGATTACCGGCACGAACGGTTCCGCGTCGACGCCGATATCGGTTATCAACGCAATCGCGTGGACGGTGCGAGGCAATTGTATCAAGTGTCCACGGGCGTGGCCGTTCCCGACGCACCGGATGCGGCGACAAACCCGAACGCGCCCTGGGAATTCATCGATAACGAGGTCTATTACGGCACCCTGCGCGGCGAAGTCGATGTCACGCCGGATATCACCGCCTTCGCCGCCGTCGGCGGGCATCGGCGCCATATGACCCGCCAGGTCTTTCTGACTCGGACGATCAATAATTCAGATGGCGATCTGTCGGCGGGCAACGTGACGCAGCGCGGCGAGGCTCTGCATGCATTTTCAACAAATGGCGGTGCCCGGGCGGAATTTCAGACCGGGCCGGTCGACCACCAGGCCGTTGTCGGGTTCGATTTCACGACCCGGGTATGGCTGGCTGCCCGGGGGTCTTATTCCGTCGTTGCCTCGAACCTCTATGATCCGGCCTTCTCGTCAGACCCGCAGTCCGGACTGCCCAGCCCCAGCGACGCGCAAAAGCAACAAGACAACTGGTACCGCAGCTACGTCCTGGCCGATACGCTCTCGATCCTGGACGGCAAGATCCAGATGACCGGCGGCGCCCGCTATCAGGAAATCAACACGACGTCCTTCAACCGCAACACGGAAGCGGCCACGGGTGGGCTCTCTGATGATGCCATTACGCCCATGGCCGCCGTCGTCGTAAAGCCCTGGGGTGACAAGGTCTCGTTCTATGCGAGCTACATCGAAGGCTTGCAAAGCGGCTCCACGGCGCCGGACGATGCCGATAACGCCGGCGAAGCCTTCCCGCCCTATGTGACGAAGCAGTACGAGGCCGGGACGAAATGGGACATGGGCCGCATGACGGCAACCCTGACGGCTTATCAGATCGCCGAGCCCAGTGCGTTCACCGACCCGGACACCAATATCTACAGCGTGGACGGGGAACAACGTCATCGCGGCTTGGATTTGAACCTGTTCGGCGAACCGACGGGCGGCATCCGCGTGCTCGGCGGCGTCTCTTACATTGATTCGGAACTGACGGAGGCCGCGGACCCCGGCAACGTCGGAAATGCCGGGGTCGGCGCGCCCAAGTGGCGCTTCGTCCTAGGAGGGGAATGGGACTTGCCCCAGGTCGAGGGCCTGACCCTGACCGGGCGGGTCACTCATCAGACATCGACCTTCCGCGACACCGCGAACCTACAGAAAATCGATGGGCACAGCCGGGTCGACATCGGCGCGCGCTACACGATCAAACGCCAAGGCGGCCAACCCGTTGTTGTCCGGGCCTCGATCGAGAACCTATTCAACGCATCCTTCTGGGGCGTGAATACGGCCGGGCAGATGCACATCGGCGATCCGCGTACGTACAAATTATCGGCGTCGTTCGACTTTTAGCTACACCAAAAAACCTCACCGTCATGGCGGGCATAGACTCGGCCATCCACGGCTCTCCGCTGCCAGTGGACCCCCGGGTCAAGCCCGGGGGGGACGACAAAAGAACGCGGCGGCGGCTTCTGAAACGAACCGCCGCCGCCAATTAATCCGGCACCTCAAGCTGCATCAGCGGCACGTGCTGCTGGGCGCCGTAGACGTCCGTGTCGCCGGGCGAGCCCGACCGCACGCGGCGCGGCACGGTGATCTTGATGGCGCGGGCCACGTCGAAGGGAATGATCGCGACCTCGTTGTCGGTCACGCCGTACAGCGGCGCCAGGGCGCGCGGGCTCAGCACCCCGCAGTCGCGCACGCGGCGATAGGTCGCCTCGTCCTCGAACATGACGTCGAGGGTCAGGTACAGCGCGCCTGCGTTCTTGCCGCGGACCACGCGGGCGATATCTCTCAGCTTGGTCATGAATGTATCGTCCTTATCTTTCGTATCTCGCGCGTCAATCCAGCTTGGCAGGGGTCGGCCCGCCGATCGGGATTTCCATCAGGTCCTCGCCGAAGAACAAGTTGCCGGCATACCGCGCGCCCATTTCCCGCAAGATGCGTTCGCGCACGCCCGGCTTGTCCATCTGTTCCGTGACATGGCTGATCACCAGGTTCTTGACCCCGGCGGCCGTACCCAGGTCGGCCATTTCCAGATGCCCCATGCAGCCTTCGGCGAATTCCTTGCCCAATTCCGTGCCGGACAGGTAGTGGCACATGTTGACCAGCACGTCCGCATCCTGGGCCAGCTTCTCGATGGCCTTGCAGGGCCCCGTGTCGCCGGAATAGACGAACACGCCGTCGTCCGTTTCCAGGCGGTAGCCGTAGCAGTGCAGGAACGGCTGGACGTGGCGCACGCTGGCTGTCGTCAGCTTCCAGTGGTCGGTTTCGATCACGTCGCCGCTTTTCAGCTCCGTCACCTGGGGGTTCGGCTTGGCCCTGGCCCCCTCGCCGCCCCGCGCGTTGTAGATCACGGTCGACAGCGGATGTTCCGTGCGCGCCTTCAGGTCCGGGCCCCAGATGCCGTCGTCGCCGAACAGCAGTTCCGTCATGCGCGCCGTGAACGGCGGGCCGTAGACCTGCAATTCCGGCAGCTTGCCCACGCCCTGATCCCAATGGGTCAGGACCAGACGGCCGTAATCCAGGCAGTGGTCGTAATGCAGGTGAGAAAAGAACACATGGGTCACGTCCGTCGCCCGCTTGCCCGCTTCGAGCAGACGGTGGTGGGCGCCGGGACCGTGATCGAACAGCATCACATCGCCCGCGACCTCGACCAGGTAGCCCGAACTCATGCGTTTCAGCGACGGGGTCGGCGTGCCCGTGCCGAGAAGGGTGATCTTCATGTTTAGATCTCCAACCATTCCATGCGGACCGGCTCCATCGGATCGCATTCCATGACGTGCCAGACGTTGAATTCGTAGACCGGCCCGACATGCATGTCGGACGGTGAAAACGGAATCGCCAGGTTGCCGGAAATGCACATGCGTCCGGGAAAGTCCGTGTGCAGGAAGGCATAACGCGACTTGGCGAGGACGGCGCGGCTGATGTCCTCGGTCTTGCCCAGCACATCGAGCAGCAGGCCGATCTCGTGGATCGGCTGATCGGCCTCCGGCTCCAACGATCCCATCACCGCGTTCTTGCCGTACAGATGGACGGACAGGGTGTAGTCCTCGGCATTGATGCCCAGGGTGCCGACGTCGCGGGCGATGCGCCCGCGGCAGGCCTCGACGAAATCATCGATGATGTCGATCAGAATGGGGTCGCGGATGCCGGCGATGAACACGGTGCGATAGCCGAGCGGGCGGGCCCCCTCCAGCTTCACCGTGTATTTTTCCGAGGGCTCATAGCGGCTGCCCGAGACCTTGACCGTACGTTCGTCCAACTGCTCGAACGTGCAGCGGTCGGTGACCAGGATGCCGTCCGGCTCCTTCAGGCGGTAGGGTTCCGGGTTCTCATACAAGGTATGGGCCGAGACCCGCGTGACCGTGGCGCGGCGGATGGGTGATCCCGGCTCGACCGTGAAATGGTCGTCATAGATGGTGCCGATGACGCAGTCCTGGCCTTCGCGCGGCTCCACCACCTGGGCGCCGCATTCGATGATCTTGGCCAGATGCCAGGCCAGGCCCGGGTCCGCCCCCTTCATCAGGGGCAGGGCCGCGAACAGGGCCGCGTCCGTGCCGCGTCCGGCGATCACCACGTCGGCGCCGTCGGCCAGGGCCTGCTGATAGGCTTCCGGGCCCATCATGGCGACGATGCGGGATGATTGATCGACGTCGTCCTCGGTCAGATCGGCGATGGGGCCCAGCGGCGTAATCTTGCCGGCGCGTACCTTGGCCTTGATGGCGTCCTTGGTCTGTTCCGTGCGGATCACCCGGACCTTGGGCGTCAGGTTCTTTTCGGCGCAGATTTCCTTGAGGATCTCCAGCGTCCAGTCGACCTGAGCATCGCTGCCGCTGCCGCCGGCCGAGCCGACCATCACCGGAATGCCGTGTTCCATCCCGGCGCTGACCATCAGGCTCAGGTCACGTTTCGCCGCCGCGCGGGAGACAAAGGCCGTGCCGCTGCCCAGATAATGAGGTCCCGGATCGGACGATCCAGCGTCGCAGGCGATCAGGTCGGGCTTCATGGCGATGCCCGCGTTGAAGGCCTCCTCGGTAAAGCCGTAGCCGAGGATTCCCGTAGTAGCCATCAGTCTGATGGGAGACATGTCCCCTCCCGTCCGGGTTCGTGCCCGAACTTGTTGAAAGCGCCCCGCCTTCTTGGAATTCATCCTGCGGGATTTTTCACGCGCCGCCAAGCCCCCCATCATCAACGGATGCTTGACGTTAGGGCAATGTCATCATATAACTTGTCAGTTCTATAACTATGTGGTTATATTTTGACCTCCAGCAACCAGCTTGATGCGACCTTCGCCGCCCTGGCCGACCCGACCCGCCGCGCCATTATTCAACGCCTGGCCGAGGGCGAGGCCTCGGTCGCCGAATTGGCCGTCCCGTTCACCATGAGCCAGCCGGCCGTATCGAAACATCTGCGCGTGCTGGAGAAGGCCGGTCTGATTTCGCGCCATCGCGATGCACAACGCCGCCCCTGCCGGCTGGAAGCCGCGCCGCTCGCCGCCGCCGTCGCCTGGCTGGAAAGCTATCGTGAATTCTGGGAGGCCCGTTTCCAGCACCTGGATGCTTTGCTCGCCGACCTCAAGGTCCCCGCCGATAACGAAAATTACCCCAAGGACGATCCGGCATGAAGCCGCGCTGTCCGCAGACCCGTCGCGTGCCGGCGTTCGCGGCCTAGCGTTTTCCCTGACGCCATTCCCAGGGGGCCACGAAGCCACCGGCCCACAGGCCCGCGCGCGCGGCCCGGGCCGCTTCCTCCGCCGCCTGATAGGCCGGAATGCGATAGCTCCGGTCGTACATCGCCCAGCCCTGTCGGATCATCTTCTCCCCCACGTCGTAACGACCGCCGAGATAGCAGGTCATGACATAACGCGCGCCCCGCCCGTCCCCGACGTCACGGCATTGCACCCATTGATAGGCGGTCATGAAGCCCAACGCATTGGCCGCCTGGAAGCCGCAGGGATAAGACTCTCCGTCTTTCTCGCAGGTCTGATCGTTCTCCGGCGCGTCGATGCCGTGCAGGTCGAAGGTGTGCCCGGCGATGGACAAGGTGTCGCCGTCAACCACGGTCGGCTGGCCTTCCATGTCGGCCAGGGCCGGACCGGCGGCCAGCGTCAACATCAAACAGAGGATAAAGGCCCGCATTTCGGACGGATGCTCCTTTGCCGGCGGCGGGGCCGCCCGGCTGCTCCGTCATTTATATCGGCCCCCGCGCCCGGAGGGAAGGCCGCCCCTAAACCGGGCGGTCGCCTTCAAGCGTCACGCGCTGCATGGTGCGGCCGACGCCGGAGAAATCGTTGATCGCGTAATGCATGGTGCAGCGGTTGTCCCACATGGCGACGGCGCCGTTCTGCCAGCGGAAGCGGCAGGTAACCTCGGGCTGCGTCGCATGAGCAACCAAGGTGTCGAACAGCGGCTTCGATTCCTCGGGCGTCATGCCTTCGAACCGCGAGAAGTGGATCGGGCTGAGGTACAGCCCCTTGCGGCCGGTTTCCGGATGGGTGCGGATCACGGGATGCGCGACCTCTTTCACCGCCGCCGGCTGCACCTTCATGGCTTTGGACACGCCGACTTTGAAGCGGTCCGCATCCTTTCCGTAGGTATTGGCGTTGGTATAGATCGCCTTCAGATCGGCCAGCATGGCCTTCATGCCATCGGTCAGCCGGTCATAGGCAGCATACTGACTTGCGAACATGGTGTCGCCGCCGGCCTCGGGCACATCGACGCCGTACAGGATCGTGCCGAGCGCCGGGGTTTCCGTGTAAGCCAAATCGGTGTGCCAACCGCTGCCGAAATGGTGCTTGTCCGTCGGTTCCTTGACGATGCGGAACACGTCCGGATGGCCGTCCATGGGCTTCACATAGGGATGGCGGTTCAGCACGCCGAAGCGCCGCCCGAACGCCGCCTGGGCTTCCGGCGTGAAATCCTGTCCTTTGAAGAACACCACACTGTAACGCAACAGGGCCTCGCGAATTTCGGCCACCGTCTCGTCATCAAGGTTGTTCAGATCGACGCCGGAAATCTCGGCACCGAACACGCCCGTGAACGGGACCACGGTGATACGGCGGAAAGGATCGTTCCTCAGTTCGGCGGCTTGCATGTTTGGTCTCCAAAAGCAGGGGTATTGACGCCCGAAGGGTATCATTCAATCAGCGGCGGGAAAAGAATTTCCTGTATCGTGGAACAATTGAAAATAAAAATATCGCTGATTTTTGCGATTCTTCGGCGTCATATTCCTAAAATGAGATTAGTGTTCCACATTACGGAACGATCAGGCCAGATTCCCGTCCAGTGGCCGGTAATTCAGCGCCCGGGAAATCTCGGCCGCCGTCCGCGCCACCTGGGTCGAACAGCGTGCGATCAGGGCCGCATCCATGCGGAACGCCGGCACGCCAAGCCCCAGCGCCGCGACAACGCGCCCCGTGTGATCGCGGATGGGGGCGGCGATGCCGCCCATCTCCGGGTTGTTCTCGCTCTTGGTGACGGCGATCCCCTCGCCCGCCGCCTGGTCGATGAGGCGGCGCAGCTGCGCCGGGTCGGTCACCGTGTCGGGGGTCAGCTTGGCCATGGGACCGGCCAGCACGCTGTCGCGCAGCACCGCGTCATGGGCCAGCAATATGCGCCCCGTGGCCGTACACCAGGACGGCGTGACGCGCCCGACCTGGGTCTGCACTCGGATCGACCGGGGGCTTTCCACCTTGGACAGATAGACCACGCCGCCGCCCGGCTCCAGCACCGCCAGGTGAACCGTTTCGTCGGCCTCGCGGCACAGTGCTTCAAGGAAGGGAAAGGCGACCTGGACCAGATCGACCTCGGACAAGGCCAGGCTGCCGATCCGCCACAGCTTGAGCGTCAGGCGGTAAAGCCCCTGTTCGTTCTGTTCCAGCACGCCGGCGTGAACCAGGGTCGACAGCACGCGGTGCAGGGAACTTTTCGGCTGGCCCGTCTCGCGGGACAGTTCGCTCACGCCCAGGGGGCGCCATTTGCGCTCGAACACCTCCAGCACGTCGAAGGCCTTGAGCACCGATCCCATGACCCCCGTCTGTCGGCGGGCCGTGGGCGGCTTGGAGGTTTTTCCCGTCGGCGTGGTCGCCATGGCAGGCTTCACCGTTCCAGAACGATCCGGCCCTCAGATTAGCACCACCGACGAAAAAAAGGACGCCCGTTAAAGGAAGCCGGCGCCGGCCGGAGCCGTCAGGCGCTTCAGCGGAACCAAAGCGCGGTCATCGGCACGTAGGACACGATCATCAGCACCGTGAACATCACCAGGATGAACCACTTGTTGTAGCGCATGATCTCTTCGAGCTTGACCCCGGTGACCGAGCAGACCGTGAGAACGATCGAGGCGACCGGCGGCGTCTGCTGCCCGATGCCCAGGTTCAGGCACACGATGATTCCGAAATGCACGGGATCAATGCCGAACTGCACCGCCAACGGCATCAGAATCGGCACGATGATGATGATCGTCGCGGTCGCGTGCAGAATCATGCCGAGCGCGATCAACAGCAAATTGATCAGCAGGATCATTATCACCGGGCTGTCCGTCAGCGTCCCGAGGCCTTCCGCCAGTTCCTGCGGAATACGTTCGTTCGCCAGCACCTGACCCAGGATCGCCGACCCGCCGACCAGCATCATCACCACCGACGCCTGCTTGGCCGTGGTCACGAACACCTCATAGAGCTTCTTGAGCGTCAGGTCGCGACTGATGGCAAGGCCGAACACGAACGCGACGAACACCCCGATGGCGGAGGCTTCGGTCGGGGTAAAGTAGCCGACGACAAGGCCGCCGATGACCAGGATCGGGATGATCAGCGGCACGATGGCGCGCTTGAAGGTGACGCCCAGTTTGCCGACGCTGAATTCGCTGTCGACCGGATAGTTGCCGCGCCGGGCGAAGATGTAGTTGGCGATCATGAAACCGCCGCCCAGAATCAGCCCCGGCACGATGCCCGCGATGAACAGGTCACGAATGGAGGTATTCGTCGTCACCCCGTACAGCACAGCGGGGATCGACGGCGGAATGATGATGCCGAGCGTCGCCGAAGACGCCGTGATCGCCGCCGCGAAGGCCCGCGGATAGCCCTGCTTTTCCATTTCCGGAACAAAGATCTTGCTCACCGCCGCCGCATCCGCGACGCCGGACCCGCTCATCTCCGCCATGAACATGCTGGTCAGCACGTTGACCTGGCTCAATCCGCCGCGCAACCAGCCGACGAGCGCGCCGGCCAACTGAATCAGCCGCTCCGCGATCGACGTCGCGGACATCAACTCGCCCATGAGGATGAACATCGGAATGGCCAACAGCGGAAAGCTGTTCATGCCCGAGAACATCTGCACCGGAATGGTCAGCAGCGGAATGTCGCTGACCCACATGGACACCGCGGCCGTAACCATGATCCCAAAGCCGACCGGCACGCCGATCGCCAGCAGCATGAGAAGGGAACCGACAATGAACGTCGTCATGAAAGATTTTCCTCGTCGCGCCCGGTCCAGCGCTCATAGTTACGGACGACGAGCGCCAGCATCATGGCCCCGCCGCATACCGGGATCGCTGCCATGAACGCGCCCTTGGGAATCGCGATGGTCTCAAGCGAGGTGCCGCCGACCACCGAAATCGCCTGATAGGACAACCAGCCGAGAACCCCGAACAGGCCGAACAGAACGGCATCGTTGAATGTCAGAACGAGCTTGCGGAACCGCGCCGGAAACTTGTTGACGAGCAGATCAAACGCGATGTGCCCGTTGCTTCGCGTCGCCACATAGGCTCCCGCGAAACTGGTCCACACCAGAAGGTTTCCGCTGACTTCCTCGGGCCAGGGCAAGGATGCGCCGACCACGGAACGGAAGAAAACGGCAAGACAGGTGATAACCGCCGTCGCTGCGATCAACGATGCAGCGACGACGGACATCACTTTGTCTAGATATTGGATAAAGCGCACCTGCGTATCTTTTCAGTTATGCGTTGCGCGCTTACTTTGCCGCCTTGATCAGGTCCAACCAATCGTTCCCGAACTTCGACGTATAGGTCGCATAGACCGATTTCGCCTTTTCCTGGAACGGCGCCGGGTCGACGGCATTGACCTTGATCTGAACTTTCATCTTTTCCAGCGACCCCTGTTCCATGGTCGCCGCCTGGGCAAAGGCTTCCGCCTGCATTTCTTTTGCGACCGCGCGGAACGTCGCCTTCTCATCGTCGCTCAATCCGGCCCAAAAGCCCTTGGAGGCCGTGAGGAACGACGGCGAATAGGTGTGGTTGGTCAAGCTGATGTAGTCGTTGATTTCATAAAGCTTGGCGCCATAGAAGCCGTACAGCGCGGCCTCCGCACCATCGACCACACCCTGCTGGATGGCGGTGAAGGTTTCCTGCCAGGCGACCGGCACCGGGTCGGCGCCCATCGCCGTGAAACCGTCGCGCTTGAACTTGGAGCCGGTGACGCGAATCTTCAGACCGCTCATGTCGGCCGGGGTCAGGATCGGGCGCTTCTTATTGATGACGTGGCGGAAGCCGTTTTCGAAGATGCCGAGGACGACAATGCCCTGCTTGTCTTCGATCTGCTTGATCACCTGTTTGCCGAAGTCGCTATTGATCGCTTTGACCACATGCTCGCGATTGTCGAACAGCCAGGGCAGATCGAAGATGCCCAGCTTGTCGTCGAGCTTGAGGACGCCCGAGGCGACGAACGCCATTTCCAGGGAGCCCAGCTTGATGTTGTCGATCAGCGCCGGCTCTTTGCCGAGCTGGCCGTTCGGAAAGAATTTGAAATCGAACTTGCCGGGGAACTTCGCGCTCATCTTCGTGACGAACAGCTGCGCATTGGTGAACAACGGCGACGCTTCGGAGACGTGGCTCGCAATGCGTACTTCTTTGGCGGCGGCAACAGCGGTCCCTGCGTTCGACAGCAACATGCCCGCAACAGCGAGACCGGTGAGTAGGGTCTTCATACTTCTGTTTCTCCTAATGTAGGTTTTTTAAAGCGTCAGCCTTTTCAGAGGGCGCGAATCATGCCCAGCTTGATCGGCGAATACAACGGCCATATCGACAAAATGTGACGATCTCAACAGAAGTTTCCCGATGAACTGTTTGGACCGGCTTGGCCATCGATTGCACCACAATCAGCGCCCGCTGAACCAACTTGAGGATCAGCAACGGTGCCTGCACCCTATTTCCGGAAATGTAGACCGACCAACCATCATCGCCTGAAGATGATTGGCGGACAGGGAGGGATTCGAACCCTCGAGGCCCTTATGGGGGCCTAACTCCTTAGCAGGGAGCCCGCTTCAGCCACTCGCGCACCTGTCCTCAAGTCCTCATGGTGCCGGAAACGAGACATCCAAACACCTGCGGAACCGCAGTCATAACGAAGCCGTCGCCTGCTTTCAACTAGCCTGTTCGGTTTTCTCGCGAAAGGTCTTGGTCCGCTCGAAGCGCGGCATCTCCACGGCGTCGGGGTCGATGGCTTCGGCGATGTTGTAGGACACGATCCCGCCGGTCAGGCGCTTCAACTCTTCGAAGCTCACCGGGAACAGGCAATGGGGATGCCCGGCGGCGGCGAACAACTGGTCGAAGCGGCGCAGGCTGGCGTCGATGGCGATGGGCATCTCGTTGACAAGGCCCACCGGCGAGACCCCGCCGATGGTGAAACCGGTCACGTCCTTGACCCGCTGGGCCTGCGGCTTCGTGACCTTGCCTGTCAGATTAAGGACACGGGGCAGGGCGTCGGACTTGCAGGTATGGTCGCCGGCAATCAGCGCCAGAACCGGCTGGTCGCCGATGCGGAAGGTCAGCGACTTGACGATCTGGCCCAGCTTGGCGTCGACGGCGCGGGCCGCGTCCTCGGCGGTCTTGGCCGACGCCGTCAACTCGATGACCCGGTCACCCAGGCCCGCAGCCTTGAGCGCCGCACTGACCCGTTGCACCGATTTCTTGGTCTTGAACGCCATGTCCGCCGCCCGCTCCCGTCGTTGTCTAACGCGCCGTCAGTTCGCGAACGGAACCGCCATGCCCCGCTGCACCGCCTCGCGCGCCGAGATTGTATCAAACCAGCGCTTCACGTTGGGGAATTCGTTGAGATCGACCTGATGGCGTTCATGGCGCGATACCCAGGGGTACACCGCGATGTCGGCGACGGAATAGAAGTCGCCGGCCAAGTATTCGTTTTCGTTCAGACGGCGATCGTTCATCACCATGTACAGGCGCTTGGTCTCATCGTGGTAGCGCTTCTGACCGTAGGGCACGACTTCCGAAGGGTTGAACAGGAAGTGGTGGGCCTGGCCGAACATCGGGCCGACGCCGCCCATCTGCCACATCAGCCATTCAAAGGTGGCGACACGTTCGCGGCCCGACCGGGGCAGAAGCTCGCTGCCGGTCTTTTCCGCGAGGTAGACCAGAATCGCCCCGGTCTCGAACACGGAGATCGGCTTGCCGTCGGGACCGTCGGGATCGACGATCGCCGGAATGCGGTTGTTGGGCGAAATCTTCAGGAATTCGGGCGCGTGCTGTTCGCCCTTGGAAATATTGACCTGGTGGGTGGTGTATTCCAGGCCGACTTCTTCCAGCATGATGGACGCCTTGCGTCCGTTGGGCGTGGCCCAGGTATACAGATCGATCATCGGAAATTCTCCTCCGTCACACATATGGGATCATTGCGCGCAAGCATAAGCGAACGCCGGTGACGGGCAAGGATTTAGCGGGCGACGATCAATCGGCGGACGGCGGCATGACACCGCTGTTCTCGTCGGCAACTGGCGCCCATTCGTCGATATAGCCTTCGATGGCGTCGATCGCCGGTTTCGCCAGATCACCGACCTTTCCCGCGCGCATGTAGATGATGGCCAGGGTTAGCGAGGTCAGCACGCGCTGATCGCGCCGTTTGCGGGCTTCGTTGTGCATGCGGCTCATGTGATCCAGCGCCCGCTTGTAGCCATAGACCTCGTCCTTATGGATGAAGGTCTCGAACATGTAGTCGATATCCTTGCGCAGGTCGCCGGCAACTTCGGCGCGGATCGGGCCGTAATGCTCCTCGCTCAAGGCATGCACGATATAGGCCGCGTCACGGTTGAGCCGGCGGGCCTCGGCCTCGGGGCCGTTGAACATATTCCAAAGTCGCTTGATCACGGGGGCGCGTTCACTTTTCAAAATCACGGGGTTTCAGGTGGCGGACGCCGGGACAATAGCCCCGTCCGGCCAGGGAAAACAACCGGCGCGGCGCATTCATCCGCATTGTTCCGCAGGGGCAATGGTTCGGCCTGCAGCGAAGCGTTTTCAGCCGGGCGAAGCCGGGTATTATGCTATCAGGTTCGTTCCCGCCAATGCCCCTTCCCGCCCGGCATCTCGCAACCAAAACGCCTGAGGACTTCGCACCGCACCATGCCCGACCTCCAAACCCTCGTCCTCGTCGGCGTCATCTTCTTGATTGCCGGCGGGGTAAAAGGCGTCGTCGGCGTCGGCCTGCCGACGGTGGCCGTCGGCCTGATGACCGCGTTCATCGGTCTGCACGAAGCGGTTCAACTCGTCGTCGTTCCGGCCTTGTTGACGAACGTGTGGCAGGGGGCGATCGGCGGCAATTTCTTGGTCCTGATTCGCCGCTTATGGCCGATGTTGGCGGCGGCCTGCGTCGGCACCTGGTTCGGCGCCTCCCTGCTGGTCATCATCGACGCGCATTTGCTGTCGGGCTCGCTGGGGATTCTGCTTGCCGCCTATTCCCTGTATTCCCTGATGACCCCGCAGATCCCGCCACCCGGGCGCTGGGAAAAGCCGCTTGCCCCGGTCATGGGGTTCCTGGCCGGCATGGCGACCGGCAGCGTGGCCTCGTTCACCATGCCCGGCGCGCTCTTTCTTCAAGCGCTCGGCCTGACCCGTGACGAACTGGTCCAGGCCATGGGCATCTCCTTCACCATCGCGACGGCGGCTCAGGCGGTCAGCCTGACCGGCCACGGCATCATGACCGCGGAACTGGGCCTGACGTCGGCCGCGGCCTTGGTCCCGGCGGCAGCGGGCATGGCCGGCGGACAGGTGATCCGCCGGCGCATTGCCGCGGAAACCTTCCGCCGGGTGTTCTTCTTTGGCTTGCTGTTGCTGGGGGCCTATCTGGCCGCTCGGGCCTTCGCCTGACGCGGGCGAAAATCGGCCCCCCCCCGGAAACGGGCCGAGTCGTCATTCACGCTTTTCTAACATTTAACTTTCCGGACCGGGAAAGACTGTGGCACTGTAATGCCTACGGGGATATGGGGACCTGGATGATAGGCGCGCCGGGGAGCGCGCCGTATGGAGATCTATCATGGCAAGAAGCCGCTTTTCAGCTGATTTTATCCGCCTTCCCGCCGCCGCGATCATGGCCCTCATGATCGGTGCCGGCAGCGCAGGCGCGGGCGATGCCGCCGACGAGCAGGCCAACACCCAGCCCAGCGGACTCAAGATGCAGTTCCCCGCGCCCCAAGCGGAAGCCAAGGACGATGACCCGCTGGAACCCATCAACCGCGTGACCTCGGAATTCAATGCTCTCTTTCGCGGCATGATCCTTGATCCCCTGATCTCCGGCTACAAGGCGATCACGCCCGATGGCATGCAGGAAGCCATTGCCAATGCCGCCAGCAATCTGGCGGAACCGGTGACCGCCGTGTCCTCGCTCCTGCAGGGCGATACGGACAATGCCGGCAATGCGACCAAGCGCTTCCTGGTCAATTCGACCGTGGGCGTCGGCGGTCTGAGTGATCCGGCCACGGACATGGGCATCCAGTCGCGCCAGGAAGACCTGGGCCAGGCCTTCGGCGCCGGCGGCATGGCGCCGGGCCCGCACATCGTCCTGCCGATCCTGGGCCCCAGCAATCTGCGCGATGCCACGGGCGACATCCTGACGTCGATCGCCAACCCCCTGCCACTGGCCGGCAAGGCGGCGCAGGGCACCGTGAACTATTCGGAAAACCAGGACGCGATCAAGGCCGCAACGGCCGGGTCGCTTGATCCCTATACGACGGAAAAGGCGCTGTACGAACAGCACCGCCAGTGGGAGGTTTCCAACGGCGCCGTCAACGCACCTGCCGATGGCCCGACCCTGGCCGACGAAAGCCCGTCGCTCGCCACCAAGCCGACCCAGTAACGCCGAAACGCCCTCCGGTCGGTCAGACCGGGACGTGCCCGATGCTGCCGCCACCGCAGACGTACAGCGTCTGCCCGGTGACATAGGATGCCGTCGGCGACAGTAGAAACGCGATCGGCCCGGCAATCTCCTCAGGCGCCCCGACCCGCCCCAGCGGAATGGATGCAAGAACATCCGCAAGCTCCTTCGAGCCGTCCGGATGGTTTCCCTTGAACAGCTTGGTCGCGACGGGGCCGGGCGCGATGCAGTTGACGGTGATGCCGTCATGGGCCAGGTCCAGGGCCCAGCTTCGGGTCAGTCCCACCAGGGCGGCCTTGGTCGCCACATAGGGCGTGCGCACGGCGCGCCCGACGACCACCCGGCTGGCGATGTTGACGATCCGCCCGCCGTCCGCCGCGCGCAACCGGGGCAACATGATCTGCGTGATCTGCACCAAGGCGCGCAGGTTGACGTCGTAATGGGCATCCATGTCCTCCAGGGTGACCGTGTCGATGGAACGGGCCTGGGATATGCCGGCGTTATTGACCAGCCCGGTGACGGCGTGACGCTCGGCGATTTCCGCGCCGACGGCCTCCAGATTGGCGGAATCGGCGAAATCCACCTCATAGAACGTGCCGGGAAAGGATGTCGGCGCGGTCCGGCCGGTTCCGACGACCTCATGCCCCTGATCGGCCAACAATTGCGCGGTGGCCAAGCCGATGCCTCGATTCGCCCCGGTGATGACGGTCGTCGCTGTCATTAGATGCTCTCCCAAAATCGTCCCGCATAGCGGTATAGCGTACCGCATATTGACACTGCAATTTGATATGAAGTTTAATCCCGGAATGCAAACAAGAGTTCGATAAACGGACTCGACCTTGGGGATTGGAAACTTCTGTGAGCGATCGCTCGAACCCGGGCGCGGGCAAGGACCGCGCTTTCGTGAACGGATTGGCGCGGGGCCTTAAGGTCCTGGCCTCGTTTTCGCCGGACCGGATCCGGATGAGCCTTGGCGAACTCGCCAAGGCCACGGGCCTGCCGAAATCGACGATCGCCCGCCTGGTCCACACCTTGGTCGAAACCGGCTACATCTACGTCTGCCCCGATTCCGGCCGCTACAGCCTTCACCCCAAGGTGTTGACGCTGGGCTACCCGGTCATGGCGTCCATGGACAAGCGCCTGGTCGCGCTGCCGATGATGCAGGAACTGGCCGACTATTCGCGCGGCACGGTGTCGCTCGGCATCCGCGACGGCCTGTCCATGATTTTGATCGAACGTTCGCGCGACCGTACCGTGCGCGCCCTGCCGCTCGACATCGGCTCGCGCATTCCCATGGAGACGACGTCCATGGGCCAGGCCTATTTCGCGGCCGCCGGCACGGCGGAACAAGCCGCCATCCTGGAACAGTTCAAGACCCACGACCCGTCCCGGTTCCAGGACGTGGAACGGACCTTGCGCGCCGCCGAAAAGGAATACGCGGAGAAAGGCTACTGCACGGCCGTCGGCATCTGGGAAGACGACGTGAACGCGGTCGGCGTCGCCGTCACACTGTCGAACGACGTGCTGGCGGCCTTCAACTGCGGCGGCCCGGCATCGCGCATCACCGAGGACTCCCTGCCGGGCCTGGGGGTCCGGCTGACCGACCTGGCACGGCATTTCCAAACCGCCGACTGGGTCGGACAACTGCCGCCCCGGCCTTATCGCGGCGTACAGACCCCATAAATCCATCTCAACCACGAAACCACCATCAGGAGGAAACGACACATGCGCGACTTCGGACGACGAGATTTCATCAAAATGGGAACCGGCCTGGCCTTGAGCTCGGCCCTGGTTCTGCCCGCGGCCCTGGCCCGCAAGGCCCATGCGGCGGCGGCGGCACCCGAATACCTGACCATGGTCGGCGGCGGTCAGGGCGGCGCCTGGTATCTGGGGGCAGCCGCCATCGCCGAACTGAGCAAGAAGGTCTGGCCCGGCGTCGCAACCACCGTCACCCCGGGCGGCGGCATTTCCAACCTGAAAGGCGTCGGCGCCAGGAAGATCGAAGTCGGCTTCGCCTTCGCCATGGACGTCACCGCCGCCTACAAGGGCATGCTCAAGTTCGAAGGCAAGCCGGTCAAGAACCTGCGCGCCCTGATGTCGACCAACGGCGCCTACCTGTCGACGGTCGCCAAGCCGGACATCAAGAGCTACGCCGATCTGGCCGGCAAAAGTTCCGCCCCCGGCCGCGCCGGCATGACCGGCCTCGCCAGCTTCGAGCGCATCATCGCCGAGATGGGCGTCGCCAAGGACGTGAAGATCGTCAACACGGGCTACGGCGAAATGTCCGCCCTGTTCCAGGACAACGTGGTGCAGTCCGCCACCGTCATCGGCTCCATCCCCCATCCGGTGGTCGATGAAATCCTGTCCGTATCCGAGGGCCACCTGCTGCCCGTCGACGACGCCGTCGCCGACGCCCTGGGCAAGGCCTTCAACTATGAAAAGGTCACCATCCCGGCCGGCACCTTCAAGGGCCAGGACAAGGATGTCCCGACCATCGGCTCCGTCACCCAGGTGACGACCTACGCCGAAATGCCCGATGAATGGGCCTACAACATCGTCAAGACGACCTGGGAAAACCGCAAGCGGCTGGTCCAGGCGCACAAGGCCTATGGCGAATTCGGCGAAGAGATCGCCGTCAAAGGTGTGCGCATCCCGTTCCATCCGGGTGCCGCCCAGTATTGGAAGGAAATCGGCCTGCTGAAGTAAGCAGCCGTCCGGTCCTTATCTGTCAACCTGCACCCGCCTCCGCCCCGACCCGTCATGACGGGCGGCGGCGGGCGTAAGGAAAATGCGAAAACCGATGCAAGATCAAACAATCAAGACAAACGCTCCGGTCAACGAATTCGCCGCCGCGCGCCAGTTTTTCGCCGGCGCGGGCCGCAAGTGGTGGCAGGTTCTGGCGATCCTGACCGTAGCCATCGGCACCTTTGCCAGCCTGTACCATTTGTACGTTCCCATCGTCGGGGCCTATGACACCTTCGTCCTGCGCCCGCTGCACCTGCTGCTGATCAGCCTTGTCGGCCTGCTTTCCTTCAGCATTCGCGGCGGCAAAAGGGATTTCTCCAAGCCTGACTGGACCTGGGCGATTGATTTCGTGCTGGGCGTCGCCCTGACACTGTCCCTGGCCCATATCCTCATGGACCCGACCGGGCTGGAAGAACGCTTCGCCTATTCGGAAGCGACGACGTTGGACACCGTTGCCGCCGTCGCGCTGGTCGCGCTGGTGGTTGAACTGGCCCGGCGCTGCATCGGTCTGCCGATCGCCATACTGATCGTCATCATCCTGGCCTACGGCATCTGGGGCGGTGACAGCTTTTCCATTTTCCGCCATCGCCCGATCCCGACTCCCGAAGTGTTCCAGGGTCTGTACATGACGACCTTCGGCATCTTCGGCAGCCCCGTGGCCGCCATGGCGACCTATGTGTTCCTGTTCATCATCTTCGGCGCCTATATCGAAAAATGTAAAACCGGCATGCTGATCCAGCGGGTCGGCCTGAAGGCCACCGGCAAATCTCCCGGCGGCCCGGCCAAGGTCGCCGTCGTCACCAGCGCCTCGTTCGGCACCATTTCGGGCAGCGCCCTCGCCAACGTCATGGCGACCGGGGCGGTTACCATCCCGCTGATGAAACGCATCGGCTTCCGCAAGGAAGATGCCGGCGGCATCGAAGCCGCCGCGTCGTCGGGCGGACAGCTGACCCCGCCGATCATGGGGGCCGTCGCCTTCGTCATGTCGGACATCACCGGCATTCCCTATGCCGACATCATCGTGGCCGCCGCCGTGCCCGCCCTGCTGTTCTATGTCTCGCTGTTCGTCGCCATCGACCTGACGGCGCGGCGCGACAACATGCAAGGCGTGCCCGAGGAAATGATGCCCAAGCGAGGCGAGATCATGCAGCTCGCCCATATGGTGCTGCCCATCGTCACCCTGGTCATTGCCCTGGTCTCCGGCTACTCGCCCATGATGTCCGCTCTGGTCGGGATCGGCACGGCGATCGTCGTGTCCAGCCTGCGGGCGGAAACCCGTCTGTCCCTGCCGGAAATTCTGGGCTGCCTGCACACGGCGGCCAAGACGACCGTGGTCGCGACGATTGCCTGCGCCGCCGCCGGAATCGTCGTCGGCGTATTGAACATGACCGGGTTCGGGCTGCGCCTGTCGAGCGAGCTGATCAACATCACCAACGGCCAGATGTTCCTGGCCCTGATCTTCGTCATGCTGACCTGTGTCGTGCTCGGCATGGGCATGCCGACGGTTGCCGCCTATATCATCACGATTGCGATCGGCGGGCCGGTGCTGATCGAACTCGGCGTGCCCGTGCTGGCCGCCCATATGTTCATCCTGTACTTCGCCGTGCTGTCCCTGATCACGCCGCCGGTCATGGTCGCGAGTTTCGGGGCGGCGGCCCTTGCCGAAGGATCGGTCACCGGGACGGGGCTGGCGGCCATTCGCTATGCCGCCCTGGCCTTCGTGATTCCCTTCGTCTTCGTGTTCAACCCGGACCTGCTGATCATCGGCAGCGATTTCGCCTGGTACGCGATCCTCTTGTCGATCCTGACCGCCACAGTCGGCGCAATCCTGTTCGGTGTCGCGATCAGCGGCTATCCGGCGCGCACCATGGTGGAAAGAGCCCTCTACCTGTTCGCTGCCTATTGCCTGGTCGTTCCCGATCACGGGTTGGATCTGGTCGGCATCGCCATCGTCATTTGCCACTTGGGAACCCGTTGGATCATGTCCAGACGGACGCAACCGGAAAAACTCTAGGAGACCTAAAATGCTGAACCCCGTGCCCACGCTGTCGAAAGTCCCCGAAGGATATCGGCACATCGGCGTCACGCCCATTTGCGGCGCATTGGGCGCCGAAGTCGACGGCGTCGACCTGTCGACGGACGTTTCGGACGACGTTCTGGCGGAAATCCGCAAGGCGCTGAACGAATATCTCGTCATCTTCTTCCGCGGTCAGGACATGACCCCGGACCAGCAAAAGGCCTTCGGCCGACGCTTCGGGACCTTGAACATCCATCCCGTGTACGAACCGCTGCCCGGTCATCCGGAGATCCTGCAGGTGGTCAAGGAAGCGAACGCCATCAACAACATCGGCGACACCTGGCATTCGGACGCCACCTTCCTGCCCGAGCCGCCCATGGGTTCGATCCTCTATGCCCGCGAAGTTCCGCCTTTCGGCGGCGACACCTTATTCGCCAACCTGTACCTGGCTTATGAGATGTTGACCGAAGGCATGCGCCACATGCTGTCTTCCCTGAACGCCGTGCACAGCGACGCCTTCCTGACCCAGGTCAATGCGGAACGCAACGCGACCCGTTCGACCAAGCTGCGGGGCGGACAGATGGAAGCCAAGGAAACGATCCATCCGGTGGTCCGCACCCATCCGGAAACCGGCCGCAAGTGCCTCTATGTCAACGAACCCTTCACCGTGCGGTTCGACGGCATGAGCGCCGAGGAAAGCCGGCCGATCCTCGATTACCTGCTGGCCCATATCAAGCGCCCGGAATTCACCTGCCGCTTCCGTTGGCAGGCCGGCTCCATCGCGTTCTGGGACAACCGCTGCACCCACCACTATGCCCTGAACGACTATCACGGCTACCGGCGGGAAATGCATCGGGTGACCGTGAACGGCGACCGCCCGTACTGACGGGCTAGCCGGTTAGCCCAACGATCTTGTCGTAAAGCGCCCCCGGGATGGCCACGCCGTCCCGGGGCGTTTTGTCCCTGTTGCCATAGCGCCGATCGCCGGGCAGGCGCACGGCGCCGGATGTGGCCCCCGTTTCCAGCATTTTGTGAAACAACGCCTCGCCCTGGCCGAGCCAGTCGGCCCCGCCGGAGGTGCGCGCCGGATCGATGGCCAGGATGAATTCCCCGCCGCGGGTCGGCCCGCCGTCGCGGTTATCGACTTCGCCCGCCTGAAACGAAAACACTTCGCCGATCAGCGCCCCCGCCAGAAGCTCCACCATCATGGAAATGGCCGATCCCTTGTAGCCGCCGAAGGGCAGCATCACGCCGCCCTCCAATATCGCCTTGGGATCGCGGGTCGGCTGGCCCTCGGCATCCAGGCCGACGCCGAGCGGCACGTCATGGCCTTCGCGGGCGGCAATCATGACCTCGCCCCGCGCCATGGACGTGGTCGCCATGTCGAACACCACGGGATGCCCGCCCATGCGCGGCCAGGCGAAGGCCACTGGATCGGTTCCGAACAGCGGCTTGGCACTGCCCGCCGGCGCCGCGAACGGCAGGGTCGAGGTACAGGCGAAAGCAACCAGGCCGTCGCGGGCCAGGGCCTCGACCTCGGGCCACAGGGCCGCGAAATGATGCACGCCGACCAGGGCCAGGGCCGCGACGCCTTGGGCCCGCGCCTTGGCGACCAGGGGCTTGCGCCCGACCGCCAGCGCCAGGGGCGCGAAACCGCCCATCGCATCGACCCGCACCACGCCGGGGGCCGTATCTTCGATGCGGGGCTGCGCCTTGCCGTCGGCCTTACCGCTTCGCAGGGACGCGACATAGCCCGGCAGGCGGAACAAACCGTGGGATTCCGACCGGTCCCGTTCCGCCGCCGTCAGGTTGTCGGCGATGGCTTGGGCATTGGCGTCGTCACAGCCGTTGGCAATCAGGCAATTGAAGGCAAGGTCATGGACCTCGCCCAGGCTCAGGTGCTTCGGGCGTGCGGCCTCAGTCATCGGTCGTGTCCTTGGGCTTCGGTTTGATGTGGTCGACGTAGACGGGAATCGACGCTTCCATGGTTCGGTCGGGATCGATGGTTTCCCGTGTCTCATTGCCGAAGGGCGTCGCGTCCAAAATCCGGAAGATGTCGGCGGCGGCGGTATGGAAGCCGCCGGGCAGACCCGCTTCGCGGTAGGTGTCGGCGATTTCCTCCATCTCGCGCACCCAACGGCCGGCATCGGCGGGCAGGCGCTGCACCCGGGCGCGCATGTTCTTAAGCGCCGCCTGCTGGCTGTCCTCGAACTCGTCGATCAGCTCGTCGAACAGGTCCAGGTGCTGGGCCAGCATGAGGACCGCGGTGTAGAGCGCGTTGGTGCCCTTGGTCAGGCTCGCATAGGCCATCTTCAACCCGGACGCCCGGCCGATCCCGTCGCCCAGGTCGATCACGGTGATGCCCTGCCCGTCCAGTGCCGTCATGGGGGACGTGTCCGGGCCGGAGACGTAGAACTTGGTCGATCTGCCGGGTTGGGGTGCCAGGCCGATGATGCCGCAATCGATGAAGGGCGCCCCGGCCTCGGCCAGGATCGCCGCCGTCTCCGCCGCCGTGGCCGGCGACACGGCGTTGCAATCGACATAGACCGCCGTCGTGTCCTGGGCCTTCATGGCCGCCGCCATGTCTTTCGCCTGTTTGATGGCGCGGGCCGGCGGCAGGATGGACAGAATCAGGTCCGCCTGCGTGACCAAGGATTCCAGGTCCGGCACGTCGCGGAAATTGCCCTTGGCCGCCAGGCCCCGCGTGCGCTTGCTGCGCCCGGCCAGACAGGTAATGACGTCATGGCCGTGGTCGCCCAGAACCTTGCCCACGGCATGGCCCATGTCGCCCGGCGCCATGACGGCGATGCAGGATGCGGTCATCGTTTGCGGTCCTCTCTATTTGCTCAGCTGCCGAAGGTGCGCAGGACACGGCCCGGCAACGGGTCGCCCTTCACACCGACCGGGCCCTTGGCATCGGCCACCCGCACGCCGTTGACCCAAACTCCTTCGACACCGACGGCGTCCGTGGTCAGGCGGGGGGCACCCCCGGGCAGGTCATGGACCCGGCGCTTGGGCCCCCGGCCCACGGTCTTGGGATCGAACAGCAACAGGTCGGCGTGATAGCCTTGCTTGATCTCGCCCCGTTCGGGGATGCGGTAAATGGCGGCGGGCTTGGCGGTCAGCTCATGGGTCGCCTGTTCCAGGGTCAGCTTGCCCAGATCGCGGCTCCAATGGCCCATCAGGTGCAGGCCGAAACCCGCGTCGCAGAAAAACGTCAGATGCGCCCCCGCGTCGGACAAAGCGACCGAGGCATTGGGGTCCGCCATCATGCGGCCCACGGCATCCTCGTCCGTGTTCAGCAATTCGGCCATGAACAGCGTTTCCAGGTCTTCCGAAATGGCCAGGTCGAGCATCCAGTCCAAGGGATGCTTGCCGACCGCGTCGGCCAGGTCCTTGACCTTCTTCTGGTCGAACGCCTTGTTCTCGGGCCGTGCCGTTTCCGTGACCTCGATCTTGTCCCATTCGCCATTGAACAGGCGCACGCCGGCCGGGCCGGACAGTTCGTCCTTCACCGCCTGACGGAAGGCGTCGGAGGCATAGACCGCCTTGAGCGCGTCGCCCGAGGCCTCCATGGCCGGCTTCCAGGCCACCAGCCCTTCCATCGGGTAGGCGGATTTGAGCGAGAAATCCATGTACAGCGGGCAGCAGGATACCTGCCCCCACAGTTCGCGTCCGTTGGCGCGGGCGGCGGCGACGGCGGCCAGATCCTTGAAGGTGCCGTCCGGGTTGGTCGGGTTGTGCAACAGCGCCGCGATCATCACCGGCCGGCCCGACTTGGCGGCGACGGTTTCCAGATAGGGCACGTCGGTCGTGTTGCCCTTGGTCAGCATGAACACGCCGCGGCCGTCCTCGCCCATGGCGGTGACCAGCGTTTCCAGTTCCCGGGCATCGGCCAGGCGCGACGGCATGGGCACGCCGCCCCAGCCGTTGTGCTGCGGCGCCGTCGAGGTCGCGAAACCGACGGCCCCGGCCTTCATGGCGGCGCGGACGATATCCGCCATGGTCTTGATTTCGTCGTCGTTGGCGGCGCGTTCCGTCGCGGCATCCCCCATGACATAGGTGCGCAGGGACGAATGCCCCAGGAAAGCACCGACGTTGAGGGCCGCGCCGCGCGCTTCCAGCATGTCCAGATATTCGGGGAAGGTTTCGAAATCCCAGGCGATGCCGGAACGCAGCACGTCCAGCGACATGCCCTCGACCTGCACCAAATTCTTCATGATCAGGTCCCGGTCGGGTTCCTTGCAGGGCGCGATGGTGAACCCGCAATTGCCGATCAGCACGCTGGTCACGCCGAGCGCCGGCGACGGCGTGCACCAGGGATCCCAGGTGATCTGGGCATCGAAATGGGTATGGCTGTCGATGATCCCCGGCATCAGGGCCAGGCCCGAAGCGTCGATTTCCTCGGCACCTTTTACATCGACCGTACCGACGGCGACGATGCGCCCGCCCGATACGCCGACGTCGCCCTGGTAGGGGGCGCCGCCCCGGCCGTCATAGATATCAGCACCGCGGATCACCAGGTCCATGGATTGTCTCCTTCATGGTTTCTTTTTTTACTGAACGGCCCGGACGGTAGCAACAAACGCCCCCTAGGTCCAAGCGGCGATGGCGCCGGGCAGGTCGGCGATGCTCGCGATCATGGCATCCGGCACTGCGCGGCCCGCCGTACGCGGATCGTACTTTCCGGTCATGACCTGCACCGCCCGCAGGCCCGCCGCCTGAGCACCGGCGATGTCCGATTCCACGTCGTCCCCGATCATCAGTCCAGCGGTCGCGGAAACCCCCATGTCGACCAGCACGCGGGCGAAGAAATCCCCTGACGGTTTACCCATAACCACGGCGTCCACCCCGGCGGCATATTCCAGCGCAGCCACATAGGCCCCCAGGTCGACGATCAGATTCCCGCCCGGCCTCGACAGGCGGTTCTTGTGGAGCGCCACCAGCACCGCCCCGTCGAGCAGCATGCCCGCCAAGCCGGACAGGCGGGACCGATCGAACCCGGCATCCAGGTCGCCCATGACGACGGCGTCGGGATCGACATCGACCAGATCGAAGCCGGCGAAATCCTCGGCCAGGGCCGGTTCCGCCGCCAGATGCACCCGCCGCAGGCTACGGTCGCGCAACAGCGACACCGCCGCCATGGCCGGGGTGACGATATCGTCCACATCCACGGGCAGATCCATGTCGCGCAGCCGCCGCCATACGGCGGCGCGCGGACGCAAGGTGGTATTGGTGAGAAAACGGGTTTTCAGGCCCCGGTCCCGGGTCCACTCCAGGGTTTCGGCCGCACCAGGGATCGACGTCCCTCCCTGGTAGAGGACGCCTTCAAGGTCGAATAGGATCCCTTCAAGCGTCGTTGCCATGGGCCGATTATGCCATTTTTTGCCCGCTGCGGGAACGGGGCACGGTCACCCGCCCTCGGAATGCCCCAGTTCCTTGTCAGGCACAGCGATATCACGCACCCGCTGCTTCAGGACCTTGATCTCGGGAAAGCCGCCGTCGCGCTTGCGGTCCCACACCACCGTGTCGCCGACGGACACGATGAACCGCCCGCCCACATCGTCGGGCAGCAGGGTCACCCCGCCCAGATCGGTCTCGAACGTGGTCAGGAGTTCCTGCGCCATCCAGCTTGCCCGCAGCAGCCAGCGGCAGCGCGTGCAGTAGGTGATGGCGACAAGCGGCTTGGACATGATCAGCTCCTATTTCGGCAGGCTGCTGAGACGATCCTTGATCAAGCCCCAGAATACCGGCGGGTCGAGCTCACTTGTATAGCGCCAACCAAGATGGTCGCCACACCCCCGGCAATGGGCGAAGTTCCAGGCATGGCCCGCAAACCAGGTGAATGCGTCGGTCGGCGGGCCTCGGTCGGCCGCCCCCGGCGCTTCCAGGAAACAAATGACGGTGAACATCCGGCCCGCCGGATTCGCGCAGATCCGCGTGTGCCCGCCCTCGGGCGCGAAGGCCCAGCGGCCGCGTGTCACCAGATGCCCGCAACCCGCGCAATAAAGGGCATCGTCGGGTTTCTCAACGGTCTCTGCTCCCGTTGAAATCTCCTGGTCGGCATCGAACACCAACGCGCTCCTAAAAATACAGATGTTATATTAGTCCCTCTTGTAAAATTATGCTCAATTTTGCACGCTGCTATACCGGCTATCCTGCCGGGCCGGGCGCGGCGCGCGGCCACTTCTGCCGGTTGCATGTCAGCCCACACCTTGAACAACGAACACGGGCCATGACAGGCGTTGACGCGGAAACCAGGGGCGACATGCGAACACCGCGTTGGCTGTTCCTCGCCCTATTCATGGCAGCCCTGTTGGCGGGCGCCGTCAACTCCCCCACGCTGTCGGCAGCCGAGGTTAAACCCCGCGCCCTGACCAAAGTCACTTTGCAGCTTAAATGGGCGCATCAGTTCCAGTTCGCCGGCTACTATGCTGCCCAGGCCAAGGGCTATTACCGCGACCGCGGCCTGGACGTCACGATCCTGCCGGCCACGCCCGGCGGCAAGCCGATGGAATCGGTCGCCGAGGGAAAGGCCGAATTCGGGGTCGGGACGACGGACCTTTTGATGATGCGCGCCGCCGGCGTCCCTGTCGTGGTGCTGGCCGTGATCTACCAGCATTCACCGCTGACGCTGATGCTGGATGCGCGCAACGACATCCACAACATCCATCAGCTTGCCCGCGGCAAGATCATGGTCGCCCCGCACGAGACGGAGCTGAACGCCTATTTCGCCGCCGAGGGACTCGACATCAGTCAGATGAATTTCGTCGACCATACTTTCGACATCGAGGATTTGAAGTCCGGACGGGTCGATGCCATGAGCATCTATTCGACCGACGAGCCCTATCAATACGCCAAGGAGGTCGGGCCGGTCCGCCTGTTCCGCCCCATCGACGGCGGCGTCGATTTTTACGGCGACAACCTGTTCACCACGGAAAGCGTGTTGAAGAACGATCCGGCGATGGTCCAGGCGTTCCTGGACGCGTCGCTCGATGGCTGGCGCTATGCCATGAAACATCCGGTCGAGATCGTCGACCTGATCCTCGACACCTACAGCAAGCGGAAGGCCCGTGACAATCTGCTGTTCGAAGCGCGCAAATCCGCCGACCTGATCCTGGCCGATGTGGTACCTGTCGGCTTCGTCAATCCCGCCCGCTGGGAACGCATCGCCCAGCATTATGCCGGGCTCGGCCTGCTGCCCAAGGACATGTCGCTCGAGGGGTTCATCTTCGAACAGGACCCCGCCGATACCTTGCCCGCCTGGATGCCCAAAGCCCTTTTGGGTGCGACGCTGGTGGCCGTGCTGGCGTTGCTGGGCGGCTTATGGCTGGCCGCCTTCAATCAGCGCCTGCGCCGGGAAATGGAAGAACGCGAACAGGCCCAGGGTGCCCTTGCCCAACGCACGGGCGAGCTCGAGGAAAGTAACAGCCAGAAGGACGTGCTGCTGACCGTCATCGGCCATGACATCCGCAATCTGTTCAATCCGCTGTTGATCTACGCCCAACTGCTGGCCGACCCCAATCACAAGCTCGACCCCAAGACGGTGCAGGAATACGGCGAAAAGCTGTACGAGGCCGGGCGCAACGCGTCCGAGGTTCTGGAGAACCTGCTGGAATGGGCCCTGGTCCGGACGGGCCAGCGTCAGACCCATATGGAGATCACGGACCTGGGCGCCCTGGCGCGGCAGACCGCGGGCGTCTACTCCGCCGACGCCAGCCTGCGCGGCGTCACGCTTCACGTCGAACCGGGCCCGCCGGGCAAGGTCCTGCTCGACCGGCACCAGATTTCAACGGTGATCCGCAACCTAGTGAACAACGCCCTTAAATTCACACCCAAAGGCGGCGAGGTCACGGTCAGTGTCTGTCACGACGGCAAGAATGCAAAGGCCGTGATCGCCGACACGGGAATCGGCATGGACCAGGACTTGGTCAGCCGCGTGCTGTCGGGCGCCAGCGCCGACCTGGCCACGGGCGCCAAGGGCGAAGTGGGAACGGGCGTGGGCCTGGCCCTGTGCCGTCAATTGGTTCTGGTGAACAACGGCAAGTTGAGCATCGAACAGAACCCCGGCGGCGGCACCGTGTTCACGGTGACCCTGGCCGTGGCCGACGTTCCCGCGACCCACACCGCCGACTAACGGCTAAAGCGCTTTTTCGAAGTAGTAGCGCGTCAGGCCGGAGCCGACCGTGCGCTTGGTCTGGGTGGTGGAAACTTCCTCGCGCTCGAGGTCGTAGCCGGACACCTCGTAAAGCGCCTTGGCCTGGGGCTGCAGGGCCGAGGTTGACAACACGATGCGCGTATAGCCCATGTCCCGGGCCCGGTCTTCCGCATAAGCAAGCAGCGTGCGGCCGATGCCTTGGCGGCGGAATTCGGCGGCGACATACATACGCCGAACCTCGACCTCGCCGTTCTCCAGGCGCTCCAGGCCGACCATGCCGGCCACGGTGCCGTCAACCTCCGCCACCCAGAAACCGAAGCCGGGCCGGCTGTAGTATTCGGGAATGTGGTCGATCTCTTCGTTGAGCGCCAAGCGGATATAGGACTCGAACAGGTCCTCCATCCCCGGCTGGGTGATATGGCGGTTCCAGTTGATGAAAATATCGCGGACCCGGGCGTGATCGGCCGGGGCGAAGGGGCGGATGTGCACGACGATCAGCCCTTCAGTTTTTCGCGCAGCAACTGGTTGACCTGCTGGGGGTTGGCCTTGCCCTGGGTGGCCTTCATGACCTGGCCGACGAACCAGCCGATGGCCTTGTCGTTGCCTTGGCGGACCTCGTCGGCCTGCTCGGGGCTGGCGGCGATGATCTCGTCGACGGCGGCCTCGATGGCGCCGGTGTCGGTGATCTGTTTGAGGCCTTTCTCCTCGACGATCTTTTCCGGATCGCCCGAGGTTTCCCACATGATGTCGAACACGTCCTTGGCGATCTTGCCAGAAATGGTGCCGTCGTCGATGAGGGTCAGCAGCTTGCCCAGATGGGCCGCGGAAATGGGGCTGTCGGTGATGTCGAGGCCCGCCTTGTTGAGGGCGCCGAACAGGTCGTTGGTCACCCAGTTGGCCGCCTTCTTGGCATCGCGGCCTTCGGCCACGGCCTCGAAATAGTCGGCGCTTTCCCGGTCGGCGACCAGCGTCGTCGCATCTTTGGCCGACAGGCCCATGTCGTCCATGAAGCGCTGCTTCTTGGCATCCGGCAGTTCAGGCAGGGTCTTGCGCAGGCCGTCGATGAAATCGTCGGTCAGTTCCAGCGGCAGCAGGTCTGGGTCCGGGAAATAGCGGTAGTCATGGGCGAATTCCTTGGCCCGCATGGAGCGCGTTTCGCCCTTCACCGGATCCATCAGGCGGGTTTCCTGGACGATCTCGCCGCCGTTTTCATGAATCTCGACCTGGCGTTCGGCCTCGATCTCGATGGCCTGCATGATGAAACGCACGCTGTTCACGTTCTTGATCTCGGCCCGCGTGCGGTAGCCGTCCTCGCCGACCTTGCGCACGGAGACGTTGACGTCTGCGCGCATGGAGCCCTGCTCCATGTTGCCGTCGCAGGTTCCCAGATAGCGCAGGATGGAGCGCAGCTTGCGCACGAAGGCGCCGGCTTCCTCGGGCGACCGGATGTCCGGCTTGGTCACGATCTCCATCAGGCACACGCCCGAGCGGTTGAGATCGATGAACGACCGCGTGGGGTCCTGGTCGTGCATGGACTTGCCGGCGTCCTGTTCCATGTGCAGGCGCTCGATCCCGATGTCACGGGTCGTGCCGTCGGCCAGGTCGACCGTGACGATGCCCTCGCCCACCACGGGGTGCAGGTATTGGGAAATCTGATAGCCCTGGGGCAGATCGGCGTAGAAATAGTTCTTGCGCTCGAACACGCTGAACTTGTTGATCTGGGCGTTCAGGCCCAAACCCGTCTTCACCGCCTGTTCGATGCAATAGCCGTTGATCACGGGCAGCATGCCGGGCATGGCCGCATCGACCAGGGAAACCTGGGAATTGGGTCCGGCGCCGAACGCCGTGGGCGAGCCCGAGAATAGCTTGGCCTGGGACGTAACCTGGGCATGGACTTCGAGCCCGACGACGACTTCCCAGTCGCCCGTGTCGCCCTGGATGATGTAGCTCATCAGCCCTGCCCCCCGAGGTATTTGGGCAGGGCGTCGAACCCGGCCGCATCTTCGATCGCCTTCGCCGCGCGCAGCACCGTTTCTTCGTCGAACGGACGTCCGACCAGTTGCAGGCCGAGCGGCAGGCCGTCCTTGTCCAGGCCCGCGGGCACGCTGATGCCGGGCAGGCCGGCCAGGTTGGCGGGCACGGTGAACACGTCGTTCAGATACATGGCGATGGGATCGTCCATCTTGGCGCCGATGGGAAAGGCCGCATTGGGCGCGGTCGGCGTCAACAGCACATCCACGTCCTCGAACGCCTTGGTGAAATCTTCGAGGATGCGGGTGCGGACCTTCTGCGCCTTCACGTAATAGGCATCGTAATAACCCGCCGACAGGACGT
Organism: Rhodospirillaceae bacterium; assembly: GCA_002706405.1. Lineage (GTDB taxonomy): Bacteria > Pseudomonadota > Alphaproteobacteria > Rhodospirillales > Casp-alpha2 > UBA1479. Next base: position 33,157 of record PALN01000078.1, read on the forward strand.
AGGTGCCGATCAACACACGGCGGCGGACTTCCGCGCCGAAGCCTTCGCCGCGGGTGTTGGCGTACATATCGTCGAGCGTGTCGCCGTCGACGCGCAGCCCATAGCGCACGCCATCATAGCGCGCCAGGTTGGAAGACGCCTCGGCCGGGGCGACGATGTAATAGGCCGGCAGCGCGTATTTGGTATGCGGCAGGGAGACTTCCTTGATCTCCGCCCCCTGGTCCTTGAGCCAGGCCGCCCCCTGGTCCCACAGGGCCTGAATTTCCGACGGCATGCCGTCCATGGTGTATTCGCGGGGAATGCCGACCTTCAGGCCCTTGACCCCGCCCTGGGCGGCCGCCCGAAAATCAGGCACCTCATGGGGGGCCGAGGTCGAATCCTTAGGATCATGGCCCGCCATGGCGCCCAGCAGAATGGCCGCATCCTCCACCGTGCGGGCGAAGGGGCCGGCCTGATCGAGCGAGGAGGCGAAGGCGACAATGCCCCAGCGCGAGCAACGGCCATAGGTCGGCTTCATGCCGACGATGCCGCAAAGCGACGCCGGCTGGCGGATCGAGCCGCCGGTGTCCGTGCCCAAGGAGCCGGGGCAGATACGCGCCGCCACCGCCGCGGCCGAACCACCGGACGAGCCGCCGGGCACCAGGTCTTCGCCGGCCGGGCCGGCCCACGGGTTCTTCACCGGGCCGTAGTAACTGGTCATGTTGGACGACCCCATGGCGAATTCGTCCAGGTTGGTCTTGCCGATCATCACCGCCCCGGCGTCGATCAGATTGCGGCCGACGGTCGACTCATAGGTCGGCACGAAGCCGTCCAGGATGTGTGACGCCGCCGTGCTCAGCACCCCTTCGGTGCAGAACAGGTCCTTGACCGCGACGGGCACGCCGTCGAGCGGCCCGAGCGCCTCTCCCTTGGCCCGCCGGGCGTCCGATGCCGCGGCGCGGGCCCGCGCAATCTCGGGCGTCAGCGTGATGAAGGCATTGAGGTCCTTGGCCGCTTTGGCCGCCGCCAGCGAGGCTTCGGCCAGATCGACAGCGGTGAAATCTCCGGCCGCGAGCCCGTCCTGGGCCTGGGCGATGGTCAGTTCGTTGAGTTTGGACATTATTCGACCACCTTGGGCACGGCGTAGAAATCGCCGACCCGGTCCGGCGCGTTGCTCAGAACCTTTTCCGGGTCGCCGCCGTCGGTCACCACGTCATCGCGCCGCGCCATGGTCAGGCCGGCGGCACCGGTCATGGGCTCGACCCCATCCGTGTCGACTTCGGCCAATTGTTCGACCCAGCCGATGATGTTGTTCAGGTCCTGGGCGACGGGCTCCAGGTCGGCCTCGTCGACCTTGATCCGAGCCAAAAAGGCGACCCGGCGGACGTCGTTTTTATCTAGTGACATGGCGGATCCAGACTCAAAAGGCGTTCGATGTGCGGGGCCATTGGACGGGCCCGGCTGCGGGCGCGGAAATTACCATCGACATCCCCGGGCGGCAAGCACCGCCGCGTGGCGGGCCCGAATGGCGTGCAGACAAAAAAGCCGCAAGCGCCCCTGCCGGATCGAGACCCGGCAGGGGACGGCTTGCGGCCTTTGTTTTTCCGGCTGCGACGCTGGGACAAGCCCGGCGTCGGCCGTACAAGATTGTCTGCAGGTCGTCCTTAGAAGGACGCGGTCAGCGAACCGATGACGACTTCATCAGCCAGGCTGCTGCCGCTGATCGAGGTGTCGACATACTGCACACCAAGCGAGACGTTTTCCGTCACGCCAAGGGACGCGCCGATCGACCACGTGGTGTAGTCGTCCTGCCCGAAGGTGCTGTTCTCTTCGATCAGCTGACGGCCGATGGAGGCATCCAGCGTGATCCCGGCCAGCACCTTGATCGGCACCGCGTAGGACACGTTGGCGGCGAACCAGTGACCGGTGCCGCTACCGCCGAAGAAGTCCGGCGAATAGGCATAGTTGGCGCCGACCGTCACGCCGTCCATGACGTCGTAGCTCAGGCCCAGGGCCGCTTCCCACAGGTCGTAGTCCACGTCATCCGACGCGCCGGGGTAGGAGTAGTAGATAAAGCCCACGTCCCAGCCGATCCCGGCCGTCGAACCGGCGATACCACCGTAGTAATCGATTTCGGCGCTCGCCTTGTCGCTGTCGCCGAAGTCAACGTTGGAACCCCACGTGCCGAGATAGACGGACGTGCCCGCCATGCCCGTGTCCATCGACCAATCGATACCGCCCTGAATGGCCGGTTTCTGAGACGATTGATCCAGACCGCGGAAGCGGTATTCGGTCACCAGGCCAGCATTGGCCGAGAAGGTACCGGGGAATTTCATATCTTCGGCCTGCGCCGGGAGGGACGCACCCACAACCGCCACAAATCCGAGGGCACTCAAAAGCCGCACCACAGATGCCATTTTCTTGATCCTTTTTCACAGTTTACCCGAGGCCTACACCCCACTGTGAATGGTGGTAGCAAATTGAATGCCAGAAACGTACAAAATATTTTTTCATTATATTTCAATATGTTACAAGGATTTTTAAGGTCAAATGTTGCAATTATGACACAGCATTTTGAGCAAAATAAATGCACTGTGTTATTTTTGCACAATAAATAGGCATTTTTAAGAGGGGATTTCGCTGATTCTGGGCAGCAAATCCACCCGGCGCTGAAAATTCGGACAAAAAGGCCGCCCGCCGCGAACCACGGGCAAGACAAGCGGCAAGACAGGTGACGATTTTGTCCCCGACCGATGCAAAAAGGTCACGCTATTGAGAAAAAACGGAGTGAGGCACGTCGGCCAGAGGATTATCCGCCGGAGCCCCGCAGCGCCTTGGCGAAATCAGCCCAGAACGCCGGCGACCAGGACTGAACCGCAAGCGTGATGGCGGCGGCCAGCGCCGAGGACACATCCTTTGCCGGCATCGACCGCGCCTTGCCGCCGGCCAGATACTTGTCGACGCTCACGGAATCCAGGCGCACCTCGTCCTTTTCCGCGTCATACAAGAGGTTGGTGGAAAAGACGCGTTCATATTCCTGCGCCAGTTCCAGGACATCCATGCCGATCTGATGAATCGATTTGACGCCGCCGTTGTAGGGGCCTTCGGTGATGAACAGCGGCATTTCGAAGGCAAAGGACTTGCTGTCGCGGCGGCATTCAAGCATCGCGCGGTAGTCGACGGAATTGAACATCTGGCCCTCGATGGGGCTTTCACCTTCGAACACCACGCGGTAACTGCAGCTTCCCCCGCCGATGGTCGCTTTGCCCGTTAGGGGGGTATCGACGACGGCCGCGATCAAAGGCATCAGCACCGGCCCATAGACAAACCCGAAATCCTTGCCATCGGCGCGCACCGCCAGCCAGCTTCCCTTGGCCTTGCCGACCACCTTCAGACGCTCCCCTTCGCGGAAGCTTCCGACTTTCTTCCCGCCGGTGTCCGGTTCGGCTCGCACGTTCAGATCCTTGGTCACCACATAGGTGCCGGCAAACGGCGTCACCGATTGTCCTAGGAAAGTGATCTCCGGCTTGCTTTGCGCGGCGGCCCCGAATGCCGTCAGCGCCACCAGCAGCCCTGCCAGGTATCGCCAGGAAGTACGGCGGCGGACCGAGCCCCCCCGCGATATCGCCGCCCTAAATTGCAATGCCCCAAACATCGCCGAACCGCCCTAACCAACCCGCGGACCCCCCGCGTCGAAGTAAAGTAGTGCCCCTTTAAAGGGCATATATGTTACCTCTATCAACAAGTTAGCACCACTTAACTTTTCCCGCGCCGGGTTTTCCCGGTGGGGCCATCGCACAGGCGCCGGATATCGCAAGGACAATGCCATGGCAGTCATGACGCTGGCGGAATTGAAAGCGGCCCTGGAACCGCACGGCCGCGTCCTGGGCCTGGACCTTGGATCGAAAACCATCGGTCTTGCCCTGTCGGACGTGATGCGCACCATCGCAACGCCTTATGACACCATCCGCCGCACCAAATTCACGGCCGATGCCCAGGCCCTGCTTACGGTCATTGACGACGAAGACGTGCGGGCCCTGATCATCGGTCTGCCGGTCAGCATGGACGGGACCGAGGGCCCGCGCTGCCAATCGACCCGCCAGTTCGCCGCCAATCTGCTGGAAAAGCGCGACCTGCCCGTCGCCTTCTGGGATGAACGCCTGTCGACCGTGGCGGTCGAGCGCATGCTGGTCGATGACGTGGATATGACCCGTGCCCGCCGTGGACAGGTCGTCGATAAGCTGGCGGCGGCTTATATATTACAAGGGGCGCTGGACGCCCGGTGAACGCCCGGCGGCGGCACTCAGTGCTTCCGCAACGCCGCCATGCGATATCCCCGCTTTCCCGAATGTTTGACCTCGTACATGGCCTTGTCGGCGATGCGGATCAGGGCATCCGCGGTTTCCGCATGCTCAGGGTAAAGCGCGATGCCGACGCTGGCCCCGATCATCACCGTCTCCCGCTTGGCCGTGAACGGCCGGGTCAGTTCGTCGACGATGGACTGCGCGACGCGGCTGACGTCCTGGGCGTTGGAGATCTGGTTGAGGATTACCGTGAACTCATCCCCGCCATAACGCGCCACCGTGTCCGACGCGCGAACACGGGCGACCAGACGCACGGCGACCTGGTGCAGGATGATGTCGCCGGCTTCGTGGCCCAGACGATCGTTCACGGCCTTGAAACCGTCCAGATCGATGAACAGCACGGCGATCCGGTTCTTTTCACGGGCGGCCTGGCGCAGCGCCACGTCGAGGCGATCCAGAAACAACGACCGGTTGGGCAGGCCCGTCACTTCATCATGGCTGGCCATATAGGCGATCTGCTGTTCGGCCAGCCGGTATTCGGTCAAATCGGTGAAGGTCCGGACCACGCCGCCCGACGGCATGGGCGATTCCCGCAACAACAAGGTGCGACCGTCGGACAAATCGATCTCGCCGGGCCCGACAAAGGCATCGGCAAGCATTTTCTTGGCCCCGGCGGCCCCCATCAGGGCGGCAAACGGGGTGCCCGGCGTGAAGCATTCCGCGATCGCCTGGAAAAGCTCGCGGCAGACATCGTTGGCGAAAACGAGGCTGTCTTCCGAATCGAAAACCGCAACGCCGTCGTGCAGGCGATTCAAGACCTCGGCCATGTCAACCTGGCCCGCAGCCGGGTCCGGGATTGAATTCCGTGAAGACAAGGCAAAAACCCTTGTGTTTATTCGCTCAGCCACACCGATCGAGCCCCTCATCATGCCATCATCGGCAACTGACCACCAAGGCCCGCAATTTTTCGTGACCCGCCCGACACACCAGCCTATATTCCGGCCCCATGATTTCCGGTGACACGGCAACGACTGATTTCCCCCATCGCCACCTGCTCGGCATCGAGGGGCTGACGCCGGCTGAAATCACTTTCCTATTGGATCGGTCCGAGACCTACGTCGAACAGAACCGCCAGACCGACAAGAAAAGGTCTGTGCTGCGCGGACGCACGGTCATCAATCTTTTCTTCGAAGCTTCGACCCGGACCCGCACGTCCTTCGAATTGGCGGGCAAACGGCTCGGCGGCGACGTCATTAATATGTCGATCTCGGGCAGCTCGATCAAAAAGGGCGAAACCCTGGTCGACACGGCGATGACGCTGAACGCCATGCACCCGGACGTTCTGGTCGTGCGCCACGCCGATTCGGGCGCGGTCAAGCTGTTGTCGGAAAAGGTCAACTGCGCCGTCATCAACGCCGGCGACGGCAGCCACGAACACCCCACGCAGGCGCTGCTCGATGCGCTGACCATCCGCCGCCGGCTCGGCCGCCTGGCCGGGCTGCAGGTCGCGATCTGCGGCGACGTCCTGCATTCCCGGGTCGCGCGCTCGAACATCCACCTGCTGACGACCATGGGGGCGCGCGTGCGCCTGATCGCGCCCAAGACGCTGATCCCCTACGCTGCCGAGCGCCTGGGCGTCGAGGTCTTCCACGATATGGCCGAAGGGCTGAAGGACTGCGACATCGTGATGATGCTGCGCCTGCAGCAGGAACGCATGAAGTCGAACTATTTTCCTTCGGTACGTGAGTATTTCACTTATTTCGGGCTCGATTATGAAATGCTGGCCCACGCCAAGCCCGACGCGCTGATCATGCATCCGGGCCCCATGAACCGGGGCGTCGAGATCGATTCAGAGGTGGCCGACGACTTCTACCGTTCGGTCATTCGCGAACAGGTGGAAATGGGCGTCGCCGTGCGCATGGCGGCGCTGGAGATCCTGGCCCATAACCTGGAACCCCTGACCGAAACCAACTTGTGACGGAACCCGAGCCAAAGATATGGCGGTAAAACTCGACGAACCCCTCGGCCGCGTAGCCTACGTCAACGCGCGCATCCTGGACCCGGCCGAAGGCTGGGACGGGCCGGGCGGCGTTTTGACCGAAGGCGAGAAAATCGCCGCCGCCGGGCCGGGGCTGTTCGACGGGGGGCGGCCCGACGACGCCAAGATCATCGATTGCCAAGGGGCCTGCCTTGCGCCGGGGCTGGTCGATATCCGCGCCCATCTGGGCGAGCCGGGCGAAGAGCAGAAGGAAACGCTGGCCAGCGCCGGGCGCGCCGCGACGGCGGGCGGGGTCACCTCGCTGCTGTGCCTGCCGGACACCAATCCCTGCATCGACGACATGTCGGTGGTCGAATTCGTCGCCCGCCGGGCCCGCCTGCTGGGCCTGACCAAGGTGTATCCCTATGGCGCGGTGACCAAGGAACTGGCCGGCAAGGAAATCGCCGAATTGAAGCTTCTCCGGGATTCCGGCGCATTGGCGTTCACCGACGGCACGCGGACGATCGCCGACCCCCTGGTCCTGCGCCAGGCACTCAGCTATGCGTCGACGTTCGGTCTGGTGATTTGCCATCAGGCGGAAGAACCGTCGCTCGCCGAGGGCGGCGTGATGAACCTGGGTGAGAATTCGACCCGTCTCGGCCTCGCCGGCATCCCACGCGAAGCGGAAATCATCATCATCGAACGCGATGTCCGCTTGGTCGAAATGACCGGCGGGCGCCTGCATTTCGTCAACGTGTCGACGGCGGAAAGCGTCGACGTTATTCGCCGCGCCAAGGACCGGGGCCTGCCCGTCACCTGCGATACCGCCCCACCCTATTTCGCGCTGAACGAGCACGCCATCGGCGATTACCGCACGTTCGCCAAATTGACCCCGCCGTTGCGCGATGAGAACGACCGCCAGGCGATGGTCCAGGCGATCGCCGACGGGGTCATCGACTGTGTCGCGTCCGATCACACGCCCCAGGACGAGGAATCGAAGCGCCTGCCCTTCGCCCAGGCGGCCTCAGGCGGCATCGGCCTGGAAACCCTGCTGCCGATGACGCTCGAGCTTTATCACAACGGTCATGTCTCCCTGCTCAAGGCGCTTGATCTGGTAACCCGGGCACCGGCGACGCTTATGGCAATGGATGCCGGCCACCTGAAGCCCGGTGCCCCGGCCGACCTGGTCCTGTTCGACCCGGACCGCAGCTGGAAGGTGTCCTCCGACGTGCTGCACTCCAAATCCAAGAACTCGCCCTTCGACGGACGCCCCGTGCAAGGCATGGTCCTGCGGACCGTAATCGACGGACGCACCGTCCACACCCACGAGGCCTGAACCATGGCCGGCGGACTGGACAGCACCCTCGCCTTCGCCCTGGCCGCCCTTGGCGGCTATCTGCTTGGGTCGGTTCCCTTCGGCCTGGTCCTCACGCGCCTGGCCGGCCTGGGGGACATCCGGACCATGGGCTCGGGCAATATCGGCGCGACCAACGTCTTGCGCACCGGGCGCAAGGGCCTGGCGCTGATGACCTTGATCTGCGATTGCGGCAAGGGAGCAGCGGTGGCGCTTGCCGCACAGCACCTATGGGGTCCGGAAGCCGGCATGATCGCCGGGTTCGCCGGCGTCATCGGGCATAACTTCCCGGTCTGGCTTCGCTTCAAGGGGGGAAAGGGCGTGGCAACGACGCTCGGGGTGTTGCTGGCCGTGAATTTCATGGTCGGACTTGCGGCCTGCGCGACCTGGCTGCTGGTCGCCGGAACCTTCCGCTATTCGTCCCTGGCCGCCCTTGGCGCCCTGGCGGCAGCCCCGGTCTTTGCCTACTGGATCGACGGGCAGGCCATGACCTGGATGGCCGGCGGCCTTGCCGTGCTGGCCTTCGTCCGCCACCACGCCAACATTCGCCGGCTGATGGCCGGCGAGGAAAGCAAGATCGGCCAGAAATCCAAGTCGGCGGACACGCCGCCCGCGGCCTAGCGGCGGCGCGTCCGTATCCGACCGGATATTAGAGTTCTTTGTTCAGCATCTGTGAGCAGGCCGAGACCACACCGGCTTCCGGTTCCGTCGTGCCCGGCAGGGCCATCGAGAAATCCTTCGCAAGGCCTTCACGCGCCGCACGGGCGCCCGCCTGATAGCCCTGCAGATCCGGCGCGTTCGCCATTGCCTTCAGATGAACGGTCGCGCGGGCGGCACAGACGGAAGCCTGCGCGTTGATCCAGGCATCCTGTACCTCACCCTGATTGGCTTTTGCGCTGACCACCCAATTGTTGCTGAATGCCAGGACAGCAAGGACGAACGCCCCCGTCCCCGCACCTAACAAAAAGGGGCTCGTCATTTTCGGCAGTGTCATACATTGCTCCTGTAGATTGATTGAAATTCAGCGCTTCCGCCGGCAAGCCGACCGCAAACTCAATTCAATGGGATGAAAGATTGATTGCGCCGCCAGGCGCCGGTCGGCGCGGGAAACTTCTTCCCGCCAAAACACCGTATAATTTTCAAATATAATTTAATATAGATAAAAATTCAATGTTATTTTTATTTGCATTTTTTCAATATAATTTTCAATTGTATAAACACAAATTAAAGTACTCGTTTTTTTAATATTACTATATTTTAAATACAAAGAAAAACCGTTCAGTCGAGACCCTACTGCCTTGTGGCTCTAACTCAGCACGCCCAGGTAAACCCCCGCCGTCTTTCCGCACGCCCCGACAATGATCGAAATAGCCGCCTTCAAAGTTCCGCTGACCGGTGCGAACTTGCTCGCCTTGGCCCGCGATCCATGGCGAATGGCCTACTTTCCAATTGCTGCCAATTGTATACAATACGTGTAAACTAAGAACCGTCGCCGAGGAGTAGAGGAAAAATCCATGCCGGACACCACGGATATCGATCCGAGGTCGGACGCCGCTGCGTCAACGAACGAAAAATTTGCCGAAGAAGCCGCCCGCCTGAAATCTCGGAAGCGCCGCCTTGCGATCGCGCTCGTCATTGGCGTGGTCGGCTCCATTTTCGGTGGCGTGGAAATTCACGACCGCGTCACCAACATCCACGAAGTCGATGCCCGCATCGGCGGCGACCTGATTACCGTGTCGTCCCGCGTTGCCGGATGGGTCACGTCGATCAGCGTCACGGAAGGCGATGACATCAAGCCGGGGACGGTCCTGATGACCATCGATTCCCGCGAATCAGCACTCAAGGCCCGCGAACTGGAAGCCCAGATCGCCAGCCTGCGCGCGGAGAAAGAGCGCACGCTGGCGGAAAAGCGCCTGGTCGACAAGGAAACCGCCTCGAAACTGAAATCCGAGCAGGCACGCCTGGTCGGCGCCCAGGTGACCGTGTCCTCCCTTGAGCCGCAGCTTGAACTGGCCAAACGTGAACACGAACGGTCCAAATCCCTGTTCAAAACGCGTGTCGTGTCCCGCCGCCAGCTGGACCAGGCCGAAACGGAATTGAAGAAGATCGAACGCGAGCACCGCATCGCCGTTGCCGACCTTCATTCGGCCGAGGCCAAACTGTCCGAGGTCGAGGCCGAACGCGAACGTCTTCGCGTGCTGGACAGCGCCGTCGCCGTGTATATCCACCGCGAACAAGAATTGCAGGCCAAGTTGGACGAACAGCGCCTGGACCATTCCGACCGCACGATCCGCAGCGCCATCAACGGTGTCGTCGACAAGACCTTCGTCGAAGTCGGTGAATACGTCACCCCCGGTCAGCGTCTGGCTCTGATCCATGATCCGGACGTGATCTGGATCGACGCCAACATCAAGGAAACCGATATTCGCAAGACCAAGGTCGGCGATGTCGTCCAGGTTTCCGTCGACGCCTATCCGGACCGCGAGTTCACCGGCAAGGTCCAGGTCATCGGGAACGCCACCACGGCGGAATTCGCGCTGCTGCCCAGCCCGAACCCCAGTGGCAACTTCACCAAGATCACCCAACGCCTGCCGGTCCGAATCGCCATCGACCAGCAGGACCGCCTGTTGCGCCCCGGCATGATGGTCGAAATAAAGATCGACGTTGACCAGTAACCCCGCCGTCTCGCCCATCGACCCCCATTCCATCAGCGAATTCCGCCGCTGGTCGGTAACCTTATCGGGCCTGCTCGGAGCAGTTTCGATGATTCTGTCGGCGACGGTCGTCAACGTCGCCGTGCCCTCGATCATGGGGGCCTACGGGATCGATCAGACGGTCGCGCAATGGGCATCCACGGCCTTCATCACGACCATGGTGGCGAGCCAGCTCATGAGTGTGTGGGTCGTTGCCCATCTGGGGCAGCGCAACGCCTATACCATGACCTTGGTGCTGTTCGCCGCCGGCGCCGTCGTTTGCACCATGGCGCCCAACATGGGCACCCTGATCGTCGGCCGGGTCATGCAGGGGATTTCCGCCGGCATCGTTCAGCCCCTGGTGCTCTCGACCATCATCTCCGTATTCCCCTTTGAAAAGCGCGGGTTCGCCGTCAGCATGTATTCGGTCGGCGTGACCCTGGCCCCCAGTTTCGGGCCCGTGGTCGGCGGCGCGATCCTGGACGCCCTGACCTGGCGGCATATTTTCATCGTGCCCATGCCCCTCGCCTTCCTCGCCTTTCTGCTGGGGCTCAGCTTCATGCCGCAGGAACGGAAAAAAGGCCCAAAACCGCCCTTTGACTGGACCGGCCTGGCGCTTGTCGTCACCGCCTGCTTCACCGTCATGAGCGGCCTTGCCAACGGCCAGCGCTGGGGCTGGCACTCCAACGAGACCCTGGCTCTCCTGATCGGCGGGACGGCGGTGGGGATCACTTTTCTGTGGCATCAGACGCATTCGAAAAACCCGATGCTGGACGGCAGCCTGTTCAAAAACCCGGCCTTCGCGTCCGCCATGGTCATTGCCTTCCTGTTCGGCGCCGGCAACTTCGCCACCAACTACGCCATCCCTGTGTTCACCCAACAGGTCCAGGGCTTCACCGCCACGGCAGCGGGCATGGTGTTGGTCCCGGCCGGCATATTCCTGTTCATGATCACCCCCTTGGCCGGACGCCTGAATGACCACGTGTCGCCGCGCTATCCGATTTCGGCCGGCGTGCTGATCTTCGTCATCGCCGCCTGGTTCATCGCCAAATCAGACGTCAACACGGCGTTCCTCGTCATGGCGCTCTTCACCGTGCTGTCGCGCCTGGCGATCGGCCTGGTCATGCCCGCCATGGGGGCGGCGGCGATCCGCGCCGTGCCCGAGCACAAGATCAACGCAGGTGCCGCGACCTACAACTTCATCCGCCAATTGGGCGGCGCATTCGGCACCCTGGTGTTCGTGGTCATCATCGAACAGCGCACGGCCTTCCACGCGGACGCCATGGCGGCAACCCAGACGTCGGCCAATCCGCTCAGCCGGGAGTTCATCGAAAAGGTCGGCCGCGTGCTCGGCGAAAGCGGCCTGCCCGATGCCCAGCAGACGGCGGGGGCGCTCAACTTCCTGTCCAAGGTCATCCACGCCCAGGCAACGACCCTCGGCTTCCAGGACGCCTTCATCGTCTCGGCCATCGTCTTCTCGACGGCATTGGTGCCAGCCTGGATATTGGGGCGCACAACCAAAACGGGCGTATAGCGCGTTCATTTTCTCTTTTACAGGACATTTCCCTCGGGTAGTCTTTTCACCGACCTCACCCTGGGGAGCGCCCAGCCATGCCCGACCAACTGGCACAACATCACCAGCGGTCACTTTCGGACGGCGAACGCCTTGCCTGGCTGCGTCTGATCCGGTCGGCCAATGTCGGCCCGGGCACGTTCTTCCGATTGCTGGAACGGTTCGGTACGGCGACCCGGGCGCTGGACGCCCTGCCCGCGCTTGCCCGCCGGGGCGGGCGCGCCGGAGCCATCCGCATCGCGTCACAGGCAGAGGCCGCCCGCGAACTGGAGGCCGCACAACGCATCGGCGCCACGCTCCTGGCCTGGGGGGAGCCCGCCTATCCGCCGCTTCTGGCCCATATCCATGATCCGCCGCCGGTCATCTATGCCCGCGGCCGGCGGGAGCTTCTGGCCAAAAAGACCATCGGCGTCGTCGGCGCGCGCAACGCCTCCGTCAACGGCCGGCGCTTCGCGAAGAAGCTGGCCGCCGACCTGGGTGCGGGCGGCCTGATGGTCGCGTCGGGGCTGGCCCGCGGGATCGACGTCGCCGCCCACGACGGTGCCTTGGCAACCGGAACGGCGGCGGTGTTGGGCGGCGGCGTCGACGTCGTCTACCCGGCCGAGAACCGCGCGCTCTACGACCGCATCGCCGAAACGGGGGTCCTGTTGTCCGAAGTGCCGCCCGGCACCCAACCGCAGGCGCGGCATTTCCCGCGCCGCAATCGAATCATTTCCGGCATGGCGCGGGGCGTCGTGGTGGTCGAAGCAAGCCCCCGGTCCGGATCGCTGATTACCGCCCGGCTGGCCCTTGAACAGGGTCGCGAGGTGTTCGCCGTGCCGGGTGCTGCGATGGACCCAAGGGCCCGCGGCACCAATCATTTGATTCGCGAGGGGGCGACGCTGACGGAAAGCGCAGACGACGTTTTTGCCGTTCTGGCGGAATCGCGTCCTCCGCCAACCCCTGAATTACCCATTATAATTCAAGATGTTACGAATGAGCTGACGGACACCGAGGACGCCCCATCGGCGCGCGATCAGGTCATCGCCGCATTGGGCCCGACACCGACGACTGTTGACGAACTGCTCCGCGTTTGCCAATTCTCCCAGGCCGTGGTGTCGACGGTTTTGCTTGAACTTGAACTGGCAGGACGGTTAGAGAGGCACCCCGGCAGCAAAGTTTCGCTGCTCATGGACCACTAGCCGGCCGGGGCAGCGGCCCCGAAGGCCGGCCGAGAAAAGGCAAGTCTCGCATGACCGACGTCGTCGTCGTTGAAAGCCCGGCCAAGGCGAAAACGATCAACAAATACCTGGGCCCCGGTTACACGGTGCTGGCCAGTTACGGCCATATCCGCGACCTGCCGTCCAAGGACGGGTCCGTGCGCCCGGACGCCGACTTCGATATGGACTGGGAAATCGACGCCCGTTCCGAAAAGCACATCAAGGCGATCGCCGATGCCGTCAAGGGCGCGGATAAACTGTATCTCGCGACTGACCCCGACCGTGAAGGCGAAGCCATTTCCTGGCACGTCCAGGAGGTCCTGAACAAAAAGAACGCGCTGAAAAATGTCGACGTAAAGCGCGTCGTGTTCAACGAAATCACCAAGGACGCGGTCAAGGCGGCGTTCGACCACCCACGCGACCTGGACCGCGAACTGGTCGACGCCTATCTGGCGCGCCGTGCGCTCGACTATCTGGTCGGCTTCACCCTGTCACCGGTGTTGTGGCGCAAGCTGCCCGGATCGCGGTCGGCCGGCCGCGTGCAGTCCGTCGCCTTGCGATTGATCTGCGAACGCGAAGCCGAAATCGAAATCTTCCGGCGCCAGGAATTCTGGTCCATCAAGGCGACCTTCGCCGCCGACGGCGGGCACAAGATCTCGGCGCAGCTGACCCATCTGAACGGCCAGAAGCTCGGCAAGATGGACCTGGGCTCGCAGGCCGATGCCGAACGCGCCAAAAAGGCCGTCGAAGCCGGTGATTTTTCCGTCGCCGACGTTCAGCGCAAGCAGTCCCGGCGCAATCCGGCCCCGCCGTTCACGACCTCGACCCTGCAGCAGGAAGCCGCGCGCAAGCTCTATTTCGGCGCCAAGCGCACCATGCAGGTCGCCCAGCGCCTGTACGAAGGTGTCAACATCGGCGGCGACACAGTCGGCCTGATCACCTATATGCGAACCGACGGCGTGACCATGGCCAACGAGGCCGTCAATGCCGTCCGCGACCTGATCAAAAGCTCCTACGGCGCGCCGTATCTGCCGGGTGAAGCGCGAATTTATAAGTCCAAAGCCAAGAACGCCCAGGAAGCGCACGAAGCGATCCGTCCGACGGATGTCGCCCGCCGGCCCGAAGACGTGGCCCAGTACCTGGACGACGATCAGCGCAAGCTTTACGACCTGATCTGGAAACGGACCGTCGCCTGCCAGATGGAAAACGCGGTCCTCGACCAGGTTGCCGTCGATATCGCCGCCGCCGACGGGTCCTGCGCCCTGCGCGCGACCGGGTCGGTCATCGCCTTCGATGGCTTCCTGAAGGTCTACCAGGAAGGCAAGGACGAAGACGCCGCCACCGACGGGGACGACGACGACAAGTTGCGCATCCTGCCTGACGTCAAGAAAGGCCAACATCTGGCCCGCCAGGACGTGGACGCCGACCAGCACTTCACCCAGCCGCCGCCGCGCTACACGGAAGCCAGCCTGGTCAAGCGGCTGGAAGAACTTGGCATCGGCCGGCCGTCGACCTATGCCTCGATCATCTCGGTCCTGCAGGACCGCAATTACGTGAAGCTGGAAAGCCGCCGCTTCATGCCCGAGGACCGTGGCCGCCTGGTCACCGCCTTCCTGTCGAGCTTCTTCGAACGCTACGTGGAATACGGATTCACGGCCGAGCTCGAAGAACGGCTGGACGATATTTCCGGCGGGCGGCGCGACTGGAAACAGGTACTGCGCGATTTCTGGGACGCGTTCTCCAAGGCCGTCGACGGCACCAAGGAACTGCGCGTGCGGGAGGTCCTGGATACCCTCGACGAACTTCTCGGCCCGCACTTCTTCCCCATGGGCGAAGACGGCCGCGACCCGCGCAAATGCCCCGTCTGTGCCGATGGCCGCATGGGCCTGAAGCTGGGCAAGTTCGGCGCCTTCATCGGCTGTTCGAACTATCCCGAGTGCAAGCACACCCAGGCCTTGGCCGTGCCCAACGGCGAGAACGGCGACGGCGGCGAAGCGGCGCCGGAAATCTTCCCCCGCCTGTTGGGCGACGATCCCGAGACGGGCCTGCCCATCACCGTGCGCAAGGGCCCCTACGGCGCCTATGTGCAGTTGGGCGACGCCGAAGAAGGCGGCCCCAAGCCCAAGCGCGCCTCCCTGCCCAAGGGCGTCAGCGCCGCGACCATCGATCTCGAGATGGCGCTGGGTCTGCTCGCCCTGCCGCGCGAGGTCGGCCTGCATCCGGAAACCGGCGACATGATCACCGCCGGGCTCGGCCGCTTCGGCCCGTTCCTCAAGATGGGCGGCACCTATGTGTCGTTGAAGGGCGACGACGACGTGCTGACCGTGGGCCTGAACCGCGCGGTCGTGCTGTTCGCCGACAAGCCGCGCAAGGACCCGCCCAAGGAACTGGGCAAGCACCCGACAGACAAGAAGCCCGTCACCCTGAAGGCCGGGCGATGGGGACCTTTCGTGCAGCACGGCAAGGTCATGGCCTCCCTGCCCAAGGACATGGACAAGGAAACCCTGACCTTGGAAAAGGCCCTGGAACTGATCGCCGCCAAGGGCGGCAAGAAGGCCCCGGCGCCGAAGAAGGCCGCCGCCAAGAAGGCCGCGCCGAAGAAAAAGGCAGCTAAGAAAAAGCCTGCCGCCAAAAAGAAAGCAGCCAAGAAGACGCCAGCCGACGGCGACGCGCCCCCGTCCGCCAGCGACGCCTGATCCGGGCCGCCCGCCGTGGCCAGACCTCCGAAATCGAAGCCGCCCTTCCCGACGCGGGAGGAAATCCTGGAGTTCATCCAGTCGAGCCCCAAGCGCGTCGGCAAGCGTGAGATCGCCCGCGCCTTCAAAATGGGGTCCGAAGGCAAGGTCATGCTGCGCGAGATCCTGAAGGACCTGGAACGCGACGGCGCCCTGCAGCGCGGACGGAGCAAACGTTTCGCCGAGCCGGGCACCCTGCCCGAGGTCACGGTCCTGCACATCACCGGGGTCGACGCCGAGGGCGAATTGATGGCCCGACCGGAAAACTGGGATGAAGACGCCGCCGGCCCGCCGCCGGCCATCTACATGGCGCCCGAACGCAAGGGCCAGCCCGCGCTGGGCACCGGCGACCGCGTGCTGGCGCGCCTGGAGCGCACGGGGCGCGGCGTCTATCAGGGCCGCTCCATCCGCCGCCTGCCCTCCGCCCCCTCTGCGATCATGGGGGTCTACCGCGACGTCGGCGGTGAGGGCCGCATCGAAAGCACGGACCGCCGCGCCAAGCAGGATTATGTCGTTCCGGCGGGACAGTCCGGCGGCGCCAAGCCGGGCGACCTGGTGCGTGCCGCCGCCCTGCCCGGCAAGGAGCTGGGCCTGCGCAAGGCCAAGGTGACCGACGTCCTGGGCGCCATGGACGCCCCCAAGTCGATCAGCCTGATTTCCATCCATGAACACGAACTGCCGAGCGAATTTCCCGCCGATGCCCTTGACCAGGCCAAGGCCGCGGGACCGGCACCGCTGGGCGACCGGGTCGACCTGCGCGATGTGCCGCTGGTCACCATCGACGGCGCCGACGCCCGCGATTTCGACGATGCCGTGTTCGCGGAACCGGATCTGGACCGGCCGGGCGGTTGGCATCTGATGGTCGCCATCGCCGACGTGTCCTGGTACGTGCGGCCCGGCGACGCGCTCGACCGCAGCGCCTACGACCGGGGCAACAGCGTCTATTTCCCCGACCGCGTTGTGCCCATGCTGCCGGAGGAGTTGTCCAACGGCTGGTGTTCGCTGAAGCCCAAGGAGGACCGCCCCTGTTTGGTCGCCCACCTATGGATCGACGGCGACGGCAACCTGACGCGCCACCGCTTCGAACGCGCCATGATGCGGTCCGCCGCCCGTCTGACCTACGAGCAGGTCCAGGCGGCCCAGGACGGCCGCCCAGACGATGTGACGGACGTTCTGGTCAAGGACGTCATCGCCCCCCTTTACGGCGCCTACGAGGCCCTGTCCCGCAACCGACAGGCCCGCGGCGTGCTGAACCTGGACCTGCCGGAACGCAAGGTGATCCTGAACGACCGCGGCACCGTCGCCGAGATCGCCATGCGCGAACGCTTCGACAGCCACCGGCTGATCGAAGAATTCATGATCACGGCCAACGTGGCGGCGGCGGAAACCCTTGAAAAGAAAAGCCTTCCCTGCATGTACCGGATTCACGACCAGCCCAGCCCGGCCAAGGTCTCGGGTCTGTCGGAGGCGCTGGAAACCATCGGGCTCAAGATCGCCAAGGGCCAGGTCATGCAGTCCAAGGTGTTCAACCAGATCCTGGCGAAAGCCAAGGGCGGGCCGTTCGAACGCATGGTCCAGGAACTGGTCCTGCGCTCGCAGGCGCAGGCCGAGTATTCGCCCGAAAACATCGGCCATTTCGGCCTGGCGCTCCGCCGCTATTGCCATTTCACCTCGCCGATCCGGCGCTATTCGGACTTGCTGGTCCACCGCGCCCTGATCCGCGGCGGCAGATTGGGCGATGGTGCCCTGGAGACCGATCACAAAGACTTCGCCGAAATGGGCCAGCATCTGTCGTTCACGGAACGGCGGGCGGCGGCGGCGGAGCGGGCGGCAGTGGACCGCTTCACCACCCAATTCCTGGCCGACCGGGTCGGAGCGACATTTCTTGGCCGCATCAACGGCGTCACCCGCTTCGGCCTGTTCATCACCCTGAGCGACAGCGGGGCGGACGGCCTGATCCCGATCCGCTCCCTACCCAACGATTATTACATCCACGACGAGGCCCACCATCGCCTGCGCGGGCGCTCCAACGGCAAGACCTACGTCCTGGGCGAGGCCGTCGAGGTTCGCCTGGTCGAAGCCCGGCCGCTGACCGGCGGCATGATCTTCGAATTGATGGACGGCGCCGATCCCAACAACGGCGGTGGCCGCGGGCGCTTCACCCCGGGCGGACGCCCCTCCGGCGGCGGCCGGAAAGGCAGCGGGCGCAGCGGCGGCAAGGACAAGTCCAAGAAGGGCCGCGGCAAGAAGTCCGGCAAAGCCAAGCGGGGCTGATCTCCGCCCTTCGAAAGTTTTCATAATGACGGCGGCCTGAAAATCGCGGACAATCCCAGACTATGATCCGCATGGGCGCACGCTTTCCCGCAATCCGGCTCAACCGGGGCCTGGTCGCCGTTTCGGCGGCGCTGCTGCTCGTCGCCTGCGCCGGCACGCCGACTCCTCAGGCGACGACCGACAAGGACAGCGGGTTTTCCATGCCCGCCGCGGCCGAGGTCATTGCCGCGGGATACGAAAACATCGCCGAAAAGTATCTGGAGCCCATGCCGATCCGCGAGATCGGCACGGAGGGCCTGCGCGGCCTGGGCGCCATCGACCCGGCCATTGCCATCGAGATCGGCAAGGAAGAGGTCCGCCTGACCGATAACGGGCAGGAGATCGCCCGCGAGGCCCTGCCCAAGGACGGCGACGCCTATGGCTGGGCCCTACTGACGGCGCGGGCCTCCCAGGCCGCACGCGGCTGGTCCGAGGAAATGCGCCGCGCCAGCCCGGAAAAGATCTACGAAGCCGTGTTCGACGGCATGTTGACGGAACTGGATATCTATTCCCGCTATTCCGGGCGCGAGGAAGCGCAGCGCAACCGCGCCCGGCGCGACGGGTTCGGCGGCATCGGCGTGCGCTTCCGGCAGAAGGGCGACGTCACCGAAGTCTATCGCATCACCCCCGGCACCCCGGCGGCGAAGGCGGATCTGAAGGTCGGCGACGTCATCGTCTCCGCCGACGGCGTGGCGCTCAAGGGTCTGCCGGCCCGCCAGATCGTGAAGCTTCTGCGCGGCCCCATCGACACGTCCGTGCGCCTGCGACTGAAGCGCGAGAGCCGGCCCGAAGGCTGGTCCCTGAACCTGGTCCGCCGCCATATCGTGCCGGTCACGGTGAGCCATACGGTCAAGGACGGGATCATCTATGCGGCGGTCGCCAGCTTCAACCAGAAGACCGCTGATTCCGTGAAGAAGGCCATCCTGACCGCGAAGGCCGAAGCCAAGGTCCCGCTCAAGGGCATGGTCATGGACCTGCGCGGCAACCCGGGCGGACTGTTGCGCCAATCGGTCAAGCTGGCCAACCTGTTCCTGACTCAGGGCCATATCATCACCACGCGCGGCCGCCATCCGGACAGCGTCCACCACTACAACGCCGATGGTCACGACATCCTGAACGGCCTGCCCCTGGTCATCCTGATCGACGGCAAGTCGGCCTCGGCGGCGGAAATCACCGCCGCCGCCCTGCAGGATCGCGGACGCGCCGTGGTCGTGGGCACGTCGTCCTACGGCAAGGGCAGCGTGCAGACGGTGATCCGCCTGCCCAATGACGGTGAGTTGACCATCACCTGGTCGAAGCTGATCACACCCACGGGCTACACCCTTCACGGCCTGGGCGTGCATCCGATCGTGTGCACCTCATCCTCGGCGGAGATTCCCACGGACAGCGAGACCCGGGACCCGGTCCTGTCCGGGATCGGCAACGAGCCCTATCAGGCCGACGTGCTGGCCCGCTGGCGCCGCGGCGGCCCGCTGGACGAAGAGGAACGCACGCGGCTGCGCGACACCTGCCCGCCGGAACGCCATGACGACGCCAAGGACCGCGACGTGGCCCGGCGGATCATCGAAGACCGCGCCCTCTATGCCCGCGCCCTGACCTATACCTCGACGACCGCCCGGGCCGACGCGGCGGCTTTGGAATAGGCCATAAGGCGGCGGTTTCGCCGTGCCTCTTGACTTGCTCGTCCGGCCCTGTATGTTTCGCGCCTTCGACCCGTCTGAAAACCAAAGCGGAACTTCGCACCATGGCAAAATCGGCCACCATTCTTGTGAAAATGGTCAGCACGGCTGACACGGGATTCTTCTATGTGACGAAGAAAAATCCGCGCAATTCGACGGAAAAGTTCGAAATGCGCAAGTATGACCCCGTGGTCCGCAAACACGTCGCGTTCAAGGAAGAAAAGATCAAGTAAGGCCGCATCGGCGCCCCTTGATCCCCGTTTCCGCCCGTGATCGGGCGGCATCCTTCCCAGAAACCAGAGACCAATCAACCGCCGTTCGACTTATTCGACGGCGGTTTCGCTTGTCTTTTTGACGAACGGATCCGCGCGCACGACCCGATCGCGGCCGTCGTGTTTGGCCATGTAAAGCGCCTTGTCCGCGCGCTCGATCAATTCCGCCGCCGTTTCACCCGGCTCCACCAATTCGGCCACGCCGGCGCTCATCGTGACCGTCAGCTGGCTGCCGTCCGGCAGGGGAATCGGTTCTTCCGCAACCTTGGTGCGGATGCGGTCGGCGACCGCGAAAGCAATATCAATGGGAGTATCGGGCATGGCGACGATGAATTCCTCGCCGCCGAAACGGGCCGCCGTATCGAACCCGCGCACGTTACGCAGCAGACGCTTGGCGACCACACGCAGCACCTCGTCACCGGCGGCATGGCCATAGGTGTCGTTGACGCGCTTGAAATGGTCCAGATCGATCAGCATCAGGGACAACCCATGGCCGCCGTCACCGGCCCGCTTGACGATGCCGTCCAGGTGCGATTCCAGGTAGCGCCGGTTATGCAGCCCCGTCAGGCCATCGGTCAGCGCCATGGACAGATGCTGTTCGAAATTCGACTGCAGCATCTCCTGATAGCGCTTGCGCCGCACCTGGGTGCGCACGCGGGCCACGATCTCCTGTTCGTCGACCGGGCGGACGACACAATCGTTAACCCCCAGTTCCAGGCCTTTGATCAGGTTCGATTCGTCCTCGGCATCGCCGATCAACAGGATCGGCACCTGTCGCGTCGGCTCTTGCGAGCGCAGGCGCGAGGCCAGCCGCAGGGGTTCGTCCCCTTCGAAGTCCATGGATACGACGACCACGTCCGGCAGGTCGCCGGCGATATGCTGGGCGGCATCGATGTAGGAATTCAGCACGGTCACGTTATGACCGTCACGCTCGAGAACCCCCCGAATATTGTCGCTTTGGATTTCGCTGGAATCGACAACGATGACCCCTGCGGCGCGGCCGTGGACATCCGTCATGTCCGGGTCCACGTCAAAGCCCAGGTCGCGCGATGTCTGCTGATGCTGGGACCACTGGTCAAAGGTCCGCTTCATGCGCACCAGGGAGCGCACGCGGGCAAACAGCATGGTGTCGTTTAGCGGCTTGGTCAGGAAGTCATCAGCCCCGGCCTGCAGGCCGTTGACGCGGTCGCGCATGTCGTTGAGCGCCGTCACCATGACCACGGGAATATGCGCCGTGCGCGCCGATTTCTTGATCCGACGGCAGACTTCGAATCCGTCCATGCCCGGCATCATGACGTCGAGCAGGACCAGGTCCGGCATTTCCCGGGACACGATCTCCAGCGCCGTGGGTCCGTCGTGGGCGGTCAGCACATCGTAGTATTCACTGGTGAGTTTGGCGGCCAGAACCTTCACGCTGGCGGCAAGATCATCAACGATGAGGATTCGTGCCGACATGGTTCCGGTTTCTCGCGGCGGTCAGCCGAGGAATTTCGCGACGGTTTCCAGGAACGTGGGCACGGAAATCGGCTTGGCGATGTAGCCTTCACAACCGCCTTCTCTGATTTTTTCCTCGTCCCCCTTCATGGCGAAGGCGGTGACGGCGATGACCGGGATCTCCTTCAGGGAATCGTCGGCCTTCAACATCTTGGTGACTTCCAGGCCGGAAATCTCCGGAAGCTGGATGTCCATGAGGATCAGATCGGGGCGATGTTCCTGGGCAAGCTGAATGGCGTCACGCCCGTCCATGGTCTGAATGGTGTTGTAACCATTGGCCTGGAGCAGGTCGTTGAACAACTTCATGTTGAGATCGTTATCCTCAACAATCAAAATCGTTTTCGCCATATTTCATTCTTTCGATCAATTTCGAGGCCGCCGACAGTGCCCTACCCGGCACGACGGCCTTGGCCCGACCGAGGACATTCGACCGGAACGGAGGTCTCCGTCACGCTTAGCTGAGATAGTGTCCGAAACGCCCCGGCAAGTCAAACGACGCTAGGGGTCATGGTCACTCGCCACGAACCTCTTCGACCATGTCTTCCAGGCGATTGACATTGTCGATAACCAGACGGTCTTTCTGGCGTTCGACCATGCCCTGGCGGGACAGGTCCGACAGCACGCGGGCAACGGTTTCACGGGTCGTCGATACGCGGCTTGCAATATCGCCATGTACGGGGATGGGCTTCAGTTCGGCGCGGTTCTCACCAACCATGTTGCTACGCGCCAGACGCAGTAAATCGGCCTGAACCCGGTTGTTGGCAGCGAGCGTGCTGAGATCCATGATGCGATCGGTCGAAGACCGTACGATGCGCGTCAGCGCGCGCATGAGGCGCAGGGTAACCGTGAAATGCTCCGACAGGAGCTGCAGGAACCGTTCCTGTGACAAGGATGCGATGACCGTGTTCCGAAGCGCCATGACGCTGGCCGACCGCGGCTCCCCGTCTATCGCCGCCAGGTCGCCGAAATGGCCGCCTGCATTGACGTCGTCGAGGGTGATTTCCCGCCCGGACAGAGAGTAGATAACGACCCGGGCGGCGCCGGAAACAACGAAATAGACGTCTTGCGTATCGCTTTGGCGATCGATGATCTGTTCCTGGGGCGCATACGTCTTCCACGAACAGGCCTGCTCAAGGCGCCCGATCTCGGCCGCAGTCAAATCTTCCAGCAGATGCACCTGCGCCAATGACCGCGCATTATCATCTGACACGCGAACCCCCTTCGCCCAAAACCAAGAGCAAATTTATTAATGCGATCTTATGCAAGAACCGCGCACAACTCCAAAGGAAATGAACCCGTACCGATTCCTGCGTGAGTGGATACCTGCGCAGCCGACAAATCACCCTGACACGGGTTTCCGCACTTGGCATTCCGAGCCGGCACCCTTATATCGATTTTAACTTTTTTATGCTCTAATTGACCATCAAATGGATCGTCAACCGCCTGGGTGGGGGCATTGGCACCGTCCGGGACACGGCACGGCCAACGATGCGGCGGAATTGCACGGACAACCGAAGGTCAGATTGAAAAGCCGGGCGGCCGATGTGCCCGCGCGCGAACGGAAACGACAATGAAAAGACCCATAATCGCCCTTTTTGCCCTGATGCTGACCGCCGCCTTTGCCACAGCCGGGCATGCCGCCGAAGGCCAGTTGAACGCCATTTCATCGAAACCGCTACCGGCCGGCAAGGTACTGGCCGTGCGCGCGCTTGACGATTCCGACGAATCACTTGAGTTGAATCATCAATTTACCCGGGAACTCAGGAATCGCGGCTATCGGCTCGACCCCAAGGCGGACCTGGTCCTGACCTTTGAGGTGCTGGACGAGCTCGGTGCCTACACCTTCACCGATAAGCGTTATTTCCTGGATATCCAGGGCACCAAAGGCACCAGCACCGGCACCGAAGGCTCTGAAGCGCGATTCAACGTGTTTGATTCCAAGACCGGCGGCATCCTGAACGAAGGTCAGGGCGGGACCAAGATCGTTACCCCGACCAAGTATCGCTTGAAAGTGACCATCGACGGCCCGGCGGAAGCCGGCCGTATCGAACGCTACTGGCAGGGATGGGCCACCGGAAATCTGGGCGCGTCAACCAACGAATCCCTGATCGGCGCCATGGTGGTGCCTCTGGTCGAGAGTCTGGGCAAGACCGTCAAGAACGAAGTCTTCCCCCTGCCCAACTAGCCTTTTCACGCACCCGGGGCCTGCCCGACGTCGCGCCTTGCCACGGCCGTGGCGGCGGCACGCCCGTGACGATGCTTGCCCAGCCGGGTCAAACCGTTTAGGAAACGGGGCCGTGGACGGCTGATTGGCGGCCGGCCAGTCTTAACGTTTGAACCCGGCCTCTCAGATGGAAAACCCCTCCAA